>JBKECE010000300.1:0-63288 GCA_047974325.1 Dysgonomonas sp.
ATCGGATGTAAATGGCGATACGATAAACGGAAAAACATACAATAAATGTGACCAATCCAATTATCTCGAATCTTCTGCTTCATCCATGTTCACCTATGCCTATTACAAAGGCATAAGACTGGGACTGCTAGATAAGAAACAATTTATGCCCATCGCGGACAAAGCTTACAATGGATTGCTCTCTAATTTCATAAAAGAAGATGCAGACAAGAGCCTGAGCATCATCCAATCATGCGCCTCTGCCGGACTAGGACCGGCAAAAGACCTATCACGAACCGGAACCGTGAATTATTATCTATGTGGAAGCGATGTTTCCATCACCCGGAACGAAGGCAAAGCTATTGGACCATTCATAATGGCTAGCTTAGAGCACGAATTATCAATTAAATAAATATATCGATATATGAAAAAATTCCTTTTCTTACTATTTCTGGCAACAAGCATAATCACTCAGGCTCAAGTGCCTGCTTTTCCGGGAGCTGAAGGTGGAGGCAAATACACCGCTGGCGGACGTGGTGGCATGGTCTATTACGTCAATTCACTAGAGGATACAATCCAAGGCGACAAAAAAAACAACGAAGGAACACTTCGTTGGTGTCTCAAACGTCCGGGAGCAAAAACTATTTTATTCAAAGTGGCCGGAATCATACGACTCAATTCGCCACTAAACATTCCGGACAGCACCACTATTGCCGGACAAAGTGCACCGGGCGATGGCATCTGCATTGCAAATTACCCTGTGAGGGTGAAAGGAAACGATGTCATCATCCGCTTCATGCGTTTCAGAATGGGTGATCTGGCAAAAGTGGAAGACGATGCCTTATCGGGCACAAGAAATAAAAATATTATCGTAGACCACTGCTCCATGAGTTGGAGCACAGACGAATGCGCTTCCTTCTACGATAATGAAAATTTCACAATGCAATGGTGCATCATTGCCGAAAGCCTGCGGGCATCGGTTCACAGAAAAGGATATCATGGCTACGGAGCCATATGGGGTGGAAAAACGGCCTCATTCCATCACAATCTGTTGGCACATCACGATAGTCGCAATCCACGTATGTGTGGTAGCCGCTATTCAAACAAACCGGAACTGGAGTTAGTCGATTTCCGCAACAATGTTATTTTCAATTGGGGCAGCAATAGCGGGTACGCTGGCGAAGGAGGCAGCTATAATTTCATAAACAATTACTACAAACCCGGATCAGGGTCGTCTAACAAAACGCGAATCTTTGCACCCAATGCCGATGATGGAAAAAATGCTCAACCGGCAGGTGTATGGGGTAGTT
This sequence comes from Dysgonomonas sp., assembly GCA_047974325.1. Lineage (GTDB taxonomy): Bacteria > Bacteroidota > Bacteroidia > Bacteroidales > Dysgonomonadaceae > QVMP01. Next base: position 1,290 of record JBKECE010000300.1, read on the forward strand.
TTTTCTTGAAAGGAAACATTGTGGAAGGAGCAGATGCCGTAAGCAAAGACAATTCACTCGGACTACAACCCAATCCTGCTTCTACTGAAAAGACAGCTTTATTGGCACAAACAGAGTTTAAAGTACCTTGTGTTGCAACTGATCCTGCACAGGCGGCTTTCGATAAAGTATTAAAATCTGGAGGTGCAAGCTATAGGAGAGACAATACAGACAAGCGCATTGTCAAAGAAACACAAGAAGGACTTACACCCGAAAGAGCATCCCACAATGCAGGAACAAAACCCGGATTGATAGACTCTCAAGAAGACGTTGGAGGCTGGGACAAGTATTCTTTTTCAGACAAAGATGTGCCTAAAGATTCAGACAAAGATGGAATACCTGACGGATGGCTCAAAAAAAATTATCCATCCAAAAAAGCCACAGACTTAGACAAGAACGGTTACACATATCTGGAAGTTTACCTGAACAGTTTAGTCGAAGAAATTATAAAATAGATATTAGAAAATGAAACACATAAGATCCGGATTGGTTTGCATATTCTTTTTTTTAACGGTCTCTCTTTTAGCTGATGAGAACTATATTGTTGTAGACCGTAATGGAACGGGAACTTTCAGAAATGTTCAGGATGCAATCAATTCGGTAAGGGCATTCGATCCCAATGGCTGGATCACAATTTATATAAAGAACGGTTTTTATAAAGAAAAAATAGAATTACCTACACATCTTTCCAGAGTGAAACTGATAGGCGAGAGCAAAGAAGGTACAATAATCAATTATGATGACCATGCCAATATAGACAAAATGGGCACGTTCCGCACCTATACATTCTTGCTGCGTGGCAACGATATAATTCTCGAAAACCTGACAATCGAAAATTCCGCGGCACAACTGGGACAAGCTGTCGCGCTGCATGTAGAAGGAGACCGCATCATTTTCCGCAATTGCCGTTTCTTAGGCAATCAGGATACCATATATGCAGGTCGTGAAGGTTCACGCCAATATTTTGAAAATTGTTATATAGAAGGCACTACAGACTTTATTTTCGGGCCGGCAATCAGCTGGTTCGAAAACTGTGAGATTTTTTGCAAACGAGCATCATATATCACTGCACCTAATACACCCGAAAATCAGAAATACGGATTCGTATTGAATAAATGTAACATAAAAATCGACAATGATATAAAGTCCGTCTATTTAGGTCGCCCGTGGCGTGCCTATGCTATGACACTGTTCATGAACTGCAATCTGCCTGCACAAATAAATGTCGCAGGCTGGGACAATTGGCGCAATCCTGAAAACGAAAAAACAGCCCGTTTCATGGAATACGACAACAAAGGAGAAGGTGCTTCAACAGGCAAAAGAGTTTCGTGGTGTAAAATATTATCAGTCAAAGAAGCCAAAGAATATACAATAGAAAATGTATTGAAAGGATGTGACAACTGGAACCCTCTGTCAATCAAGGAATAAACCTCTGGTCAACCTATAACAAAAACATATAAATGAAAATCAGAATAACCATTTCAATATTAGCATTATATCTTTCTATTTTCACAATCCATGCAAAGATATACAACATAGCAGAACTTGGAGCAGATCTCACCGGCAAAGAAAAATGTACCTCATTGATAAACAATGCTATATCAAAAGCAGCCAACGAAGGCGGAGGAATCATCTATTTTCCCGCAGGAGAATATCTGACAGCTTCAATAGTGATGAAAAGCAATATAACACTTCACATAGAATCAGGTGCAACTCTAAAATTTTCGGATGTGTTTGAAGATTACATGCCTTTCCAGACTGTACGTTGGGAAGGTGTGGTGATGAAAAGCTTTGCACCTCTGATTCAGGCACAAGATGCGGACAACATAACTATTACAGGACGCGGAACATTGGATGGGCAAGGATTCAAATGGTGGAATTTTGATTTGCCTCTGATTGATGAAGCACGTTCAACAGGAAAAATAAACAACATCACTCCCATCCAAAAACTATGGGATGAAGCTAATAAAGACCTGATAGTAGACGATTATTACAAGCCAACCATTGCCAGACGATTTTTCAGACCGCCTTTCATTCAGTTCTATGAATGTCGCAATATTACTATTGAAGGGGTTACTATAAAAAACTCACCTTTTTGGACAATCAATCCGGAATTCTGTGACAATATAGTCATTCAGGGAGTAACCATCTATAATCCATCTGAAAACCCGAAAGGTCCCAATACTGATGGAATCGACCCTTCATCATGCAGCAATATCCGCATTTCGGATTGCTTCATCAGTGTCGGAGACGATTGCATCGCCATCAAATCGGGACGAGACGGAGATGGACGCAAATACAACAAACCCTGTGAGAATATTACTATCACCAATTGTGTGATGCTGTCGGGTCACGGTGGTGTGGTGATAGGCAGTGAAATGTCAGGTGGAGTGAAAAAGGTGACTGTTTCCAATTGCATATTCGATGGCACGGATGCCGGCATCAGACTGAAATCATCTCGCGGACGTGGTGGCACAGTCGAAGATATAAGGGTGGATAATATTGTTATGAACAATATTCAGAAGAATGCTTTCATCTTCGATCTGTTCTATGATAAAAATTCCAAGCCCGAACCAGTCTCTGAACGCACTCCGATGTTCCGCAATGTTCATATCAGTAATGTCACCGGCAGCAATGTACAACAAATTGGTTACATCACCGGTATTGAAGAAATGCCTGTTGAAGAGATATCTTTCAATAACATTAATCTTTCCGGTAAAAAAGGATTCATAGCGAAAACTGCCAAGAACATACAATTTCACAATGTAGATTTCACCGTGGAAAAAGGGGCTTCATTTGCTTTCTCAAACTGTGAAAATATTGTTCTTGACAATGTCAGAACCAAGACTCCGATACAAAATCAGGCGGTCGTAGAAATCACTAATTCGGACAATATTTTTCTCAACAATTGTTTTCAGATAGCCAAAACAGATATTTTCAGCAAAATAATAAAAAGTAATGTCGTTTGGGGGAATAATTTCATGAACAATGTGACAACTCCAAAGATAGAACAATGAAAAGATACGTTTTCTACAAAGTAACTCTCTTAATTTGCTTACTATCTCTGACGGATATTTCTAAATCACAAGTCAGAATTCTCACCATTGGTGATTCCACAATGGCAGACTACGATGAAGAGAAAAACAGTGACGAAAATGAGATGAGAGGTTGGGCACAAATGCTTCCGATGTTTTTCAGTCATGATGTGGCAATAGATAACGCAGCAAAAAACGGACGTAGTTCCAAGTCCTTTTATTTTGAATTTTGGGATACCCTTAAGCAAACGCTGAAGCCGGGTGATTATGTGTTCATCCAATTCGGACATAATGATGAAAAAGCAAAAGGTTTGGATACTCCACTCACCGATACGAAGGAACGTGGCACTGCTGCTTGGGGGCAATATCAGATATTTCTGACAAAATATGTCACCGAATCACGCGAAAAAGGTGCTATCCCTATATTTTTCACGCCTGTGGTACGCCGTGCTTTCAACGATAATGGAAAAATCAATAATACCGGCTTGCATAATCTTTCAGAATATTGCGGAAACGATTCTGCTATGAATTATCCGCTGGCAATGCGTGATCTCGCTATGAAATTATCAGTTCCATTAGTCGATATGACAATGCTCACCAAACAATTGGTAGAAGATTATGGTGCAGAAAAATCAAAACAAGTCATCTATGTCAACAAAGACAACACTCACCTCAAAGCGATGGGTGGTATTCTATTCTCGCGGCTTGCTGTTCAGGATTTACAAAGACAGAAAATTTTGAGTGACTGCATCGACCTGTATTCAGGCCTGAGCATCATACCGCCACAATCGAACTTCGAGAAACAGTTTGCAGGCAAATCAACAACCAAAACATTTGCTCTTATTGGTCTTGACATTCAACCTCGATACGGTAACATAACGATCGAGAGTAAAGCTCCTTTTTATGTTTCAAATAGTATCTCCGATGTACAGAAACATTCAACCAGCCTACAAATACCTTATGGGAGTGAAAATATAAATCAGTCCATTTATATAACGTTTTCACCGACAGAAGAGAAACATTATTCATCTGTGCTGACACTTCTATGCAATGACAAAAAAATTCAAGATATCAATTTGGAAGGTTATAGCATATCCTTAAAAGGAGCTTCACAAGCAAAAATTGAATGGAAAGACACAGACAAAATAATCAAAAAGACGAAAGGATTAGAAGCTACATTGGGAATGAACAATTTGCAGGCTCTGCAAATGAATGGAAAAACAGTCTTGACCACACCTGATAAAATCTGGCCCTCAGGAGATATCGACATCAATGCTTCACGATATATGGAATATAAAATAACCTCCAAAACCGGAGTATTATACATCGATTCTATCGCTTTTGACATAAAATCTTTAAACAACAAAGATATGTATTTCACAGCTTTAGGCTCTACGGATACAACTTTTTCCAATCCAGTCACACTGGCCACAATGGTGAAACTCTCTACCGAAGCCCAATCTTTCCATTCAAAAACATTCATCGAAGTACCCAAAGGTAAAACATTCTATCTGAGGTTCTATCCTTGGACAAAATCCGCAGTTTCAGATTGCTATTTTGAATTGAATAATATCTCTGTGGAAGGCAAATTCTTTAAATAAAAATTCTCATATCAATAAAAAAGGTCGGAATATATCTTCCGACCTATCTTTCCACATAACCCAATTACCCTAACAATCATTTTTTACCTTAATACCTTGCAACCCGACGAGTTTTTGTAAATATGTTTGTGCCATCATATATTTTTCACACTCAAAACCAATCTCTCAATACAAATCTACAGCTATATATTACAAATCAGGGGTAATATTTAATACTTGAAGGGGGAAAGATTGACTATCGAATAGCTGAAACACAACCACGATCCTAAAAAGATGGCGAAAAAGGATATAAAAAGAAAAAGAAAGATGCAAATAAGAACAATTAACCTACCAAAAGAGTCATATTGTATACCGATTTTTACAAAAAACCTTCCTATTTTTGTTTCATAAGTCAAAATCTGAAAGAAAATAGTAGTATTTAAACCAATCTCATCCATGAAAATTATTAGATCGAAAATGATGAAATCCTTTTGTTGCACAAATATTTTTTACAAATTTGTCGTTTGTGCATCCTTTTTGTTTGCTTCATTACACCTATCGGCACAATCTCCCGTAAAAAAAATAACGGTCAAAAACATGTCCGACAAACAAATAGTCGATTACACACTGGAAATTCCAATCAAAGAGACAAAGCTTCCGTTAGCCAACTATGTTGTAGAAAATAACGGAAAATCATATCCTGTGGAGATTTCGTCAAACATAAAAGGAGAATCTTGCATTATATTCCCTATCGGATGCATTGAGCCAAAGCAGGAACTCGTTTTTTCGATCAAAGAAGGAACCTCAGAATCCTATCCAAAACGAACTTATGCAGAACTGTCACACAAAATTGGCGGACAATTCATCGGACGTGAATACATTGGTGGATATTCATGGGTCAAGACCAATTATATGGCATTACCCGGCAGTTTCACAGACCATTCTTACTTCATCAAATATGAAGGTCCGGGATGGGAAAACGACAAAGTCGCATTTCGTTTCTATCTCGACAACCGAAATGCAATAGACGTTTTTGGAAAAACAACCTCCGATATGGTTTTGCCGGCAGTAGGAGTTGACGGATTTGACAACTATCACAACCTCACCGCTTGGGGAATGGACAATCTGAAAGTTGGCAAGGCTTTGGGATTAGGCACAATCGCTATCTGGGACGGAAACAAAGCGGTGCGTGTGGAGAAGAAAGACAGCACAACCTGCCTCATCGCAGCAGACGGGAAACTGCGTTCGCAGGTAAAAACCACTTATTACGGATGGGCAGCAAATAGCACAAAATGTAATCTCACATCACTCATAACAATCGATGCGGGAAGCAGAGCCTCTCACATGGAACTATTTGCAGACAAATCTATCGACAATCTGGCAACCGGTATCATATTAGACAAGAGTGCACCGCTCATCACAGGCGACAAAACAGGTGAGTGGTCTTATATTGCCACATTCGGAAAACAAAGCATGAACAAAGACATGCAAGGTTTGGCGATCTTTTATCGTATCAAACAACTGAAACAAATAGCTCAGGACGAATTGAATCATGTCATCGTACTGAACCCTGACAACGGATATGCCGACTATTACTTCATGCCTACATGGGAATTGGACAAAGAGCCTGTCAAAACAAAAGACCAGATCATCGAATGCATCAACAAGGTTTTAAACAGACTTAACAGCAACATACAATATACGATTAAATAAAAAAACAATTAATAATTTCAAAACAACATTAATCTGATGAAAGAACTAAATAGAACAACTGTCGAAAAAAAAGCTCTCCCTGTCAAAATATTGCAATTCGGCGAAGGTAATTTCCTTCGCGCATTTGTCGATTGGATGATAGACAAAGCGAACAACAAAGGAGTAATGAATCACGGCATTGTTGCTGTGCAACCCATTGACGGAGGACAATTTGTGTATGATCTGTTCAAAAAACAAGATTGTATGTACCATGTCTATCTGGAAGGAATCAAAGACAAGCAACCTGTGAAAGAAGTGAGCTTGGTAAAAAGCATCGTAGACATAATGAATCCTTATTCACAATATGAAGAATACAAGCAATTGTTTCTGAGTGAAGATCTGGAAATGATTATTTCCAATACTACCGAAGCTGGAATCCGCTACGAAGAAGGTGACGACCTGACCGCCACTCCTCCCAAATCTTTCCCTGCCAAGATGACTGCATTGCTACACCAACGCTATCAGAAATTTAATGGAGCAGCAGACAAAGGTTTGCTCATAATCTGCTGTGAACTGATCGAAAACAATGGCTCCACACTGAAAGAATATGTATTGAAACATGCTCGGTATAATAAACTAGACGAAGGATTCATCAATTGGGTAAACACTGACTGTCATTTTTACGACACGTTGGTAGACCGTATTGTTCCCGGATTCCCTAAAGAAAACATTGATGAAATCAAATCCGAAATAGGGTTTGACGACAATCTGGTTGTGAAAGGTGAATATTTCCATGTATGGGCAATTGGCGGAGATGCTATCATCAAAGAAAAATTTCCATTAGATAAAGCCGGACTGAACGTCCTCTTCATGGACGACATCAAGGCTTTCCGTGCCAAAAAAGTGCGCATACTTAATGGATCACATACAGCAATGGTTCCGGTTGCACTGCAATTGGGTTGTGAAACAGTGATGGATGCTTTCAACACTCCAGAAGTAGAAAAATACATCAACCAAATGGTGGACACGGAAGTGTTGCCGATGATCCCTGAAGACCCGCAGGAACTGAAAGCCTTTGCTGCAAAAATACTGGAACGTTTCTATAATCCATATTTGAAACACTATCTCAAAGACATATCCCTCAATTCGATAGCCAAATGGGAGGCGCGTGACTACCCTACTGTTTATGACAACTACAAAGCCGGAAAAGATGCCAAACTGACAATTTTCTCTTTTGCTGCATTACTTGTCCTCTACACAGGCAAATCAGAAGCCAAGAATTTTACACCCAATGATACTCCCGAATTGCTCGAATTTGTGCAGTCTACTTACAATCCTGACAATATAAGAGACTGGGTAGCAGGCATTGTTGCCAATAAAAAAATGTGGAATGAAAATTTTGCTGAGATTCCATCCTTTATAGATGAAGTGACATCAGATGTGGCACAAATATTGAACAAAGGTATGTTGGAAACTTTAAAAGAAATTATCAAATAAAAAAATTGCAGAATTATGAATAACGATTGCTTGTATTGCAACAATAACCAAACACAGAAAGACCTGATGATAGAGATCTGCAAGTTGAAAGTATCAACAGCATTTCTTTTCAGGGAACAGACATACAAGGGCAGATGTATTGTCGCCTACAAAGATCATGCAAAGGAATTGTATGAACTCAAAGGGCAAGACTTAGCCGATTTTATGGAAGACGTGAATGCTGTGGCAAGAGCAATTAACACTGCTTTTTCACCAATAAAAATAAATTACGGAGCTTATTCGGACAAACTTCCACATCTTCATTTTCATTTGGTTCCCAAATACATAGATGGGCCTGACTTTGGAGGTGTGTTTGCAATGAATCCTCAAAAGACATATCTTTCGGACGATGAATATGCAGCACGAATAACTCTGATTAAAGATCAACTGACAAAATGAATAAATATCTGAAAATAAATCCAAATGACAATGTAGCTGTCGCCATTCAGGACTTGAATCCGGGCGATCAGTTGGATGTGAACGGTGTGGAAGTTGCAATCATCGATGCAATACCTACAGGTCATAAATTTGCCTTGCGGAACATTGCTGTGAATGAGAATGTCATCAAATATGGCTATCCCATAGGACACGCCACGCAAGACATCAAAGCAGGTCAGCACGTGCACACGCACAATGTAAAAACCAATCTGCACGACAATCTGCAATACAGTTATGTGCCAACACACTCTGAACTGAACATCACTAAAAGCGATCTGACGATTGAGGGCTATCTGAGATATGACGGACAAATGGGAATCCGCAACGAATTGTGGATTGTGCCCACTGTAGGTTGTGTAAACGGACAAGCTCAAGCAATCATAGAACGGATCAAGAAAGAAGTAGATACTACTCACATAGACGATATTCGTGTCTATACACACAACTATGGCTGTTCTCAACTTGGAGATGACCATGTGAACACCCGCAAAGCATTGGCTGCTCTGGCAAAACACCCTAATGCAGGAGGTGTGCTGGTAATGAGTCTGGGATGTGAAAACAATCAACAGAAAGATTTTAAGGCGGAAATGGGCACTTGGGACGAAAACCGTGTTCGCTTCCTCATTTCTCAGGAAGTGGAAGACGAAATAGAAACCGGATTCCAGTTGATGAAAGAACTTGCCGAAAATATGCGCAAAGACAAACGCGAACAATTGCCTCTCTCGAAACTAAAGGTAGGCTTGAAATGCGGTGGAAGTGATGGCTTTTCGGGTATTACAGCCAATCCGCTTGTCGGACAATTTTCAGATTGGCTCATTGCACAAGGAGGAACCACTATCCTGACGGAAGTACCCGAAATGTTCGGTGCCGAAACCATTCTGATGAACAGGGCTAAAGATGTTGATGTATTCAATCAGACAGTCAGTCTGATTAACAACTTCAAAAATTATTTTCGTAAATACGATCAGGAGATATATGAAAATCCTTCACCCGGAAATAAAGCGGGAGGCATCACTACACTCGAAGATAAATCGCTGGGATGCACTCAAAAAGGAGGAAACTCTCAGGTCGTGGATGTGTTGGATTACTCACAACCTGTCACCAAGCATGGTTTGAATCTTCTCAATGCTCCCGGAAACGATTTGGTTGCCGCATCGGCTTTAGCTTTGTCGGGATGTCAGATTGTTCTCTTCACAACAGGAAGAGGCACTCCATTCGGTGCATTTGTGCCCACAATGAAAATCTCTACTAACTCACGCCTGTTCAATTTCAAAAGGAATTGGATTGATTTCAATGCCGGACAGTTGCTCGAAGGCAAAAGCATGGATGCTGTACTCAACGAGCTTATCGGATTCATCGTTCAAACCTGTGACGGGAAACACCTCAAACATGAGGAAACCGGATTCAAAGAAATTGCTATTTTTAAATCCGGAGTCACATTGTAATATATTTTTTATAAAATATGAGAAAAGACCAGACTTTAACGAGTTCTGGTCTTTCTTTTTATACCAATTTATACCCTTTCAAAAATTAATTTATCACCCATAACCTGTATCCTATATCCTATTTTTGTATGTTGTAAATAATCCTTAATCTGAAAACCATGAAAAAATTATTCCTCATTTTATCATTGTTAATACTATGTCTTTGGCAAGTAAATGCCGAAAATCCGACAGCCTCCGCAACATGGGCTCTTACGGCTGAATCTCAGACGACAGCATCCCTTAGCGGGCAATTAGAAAATGCAGCATTGAATCTCACAGGGCTAAACCTCACCAGTTATGGTGGTCCTGACGGAACAATGATCGTCTCTCATCCAAGCAGTTGGAGTTCGGTCGAAGAAACAGATAAATACATTGAATTTTCCGTCTCTCCAAAAACAGGAAACAGATTTTTTGCCAATGAAATATCCATCTATGTTTGTGGCAAAGGCGGCAGCAACATGCGCGCTAATTTCTACTACTCCAAAGATGCAAGTTTCACAACCAAAACACAGATCAGTTATCGCCAGAATACTGATCTCATTCGCGATACCTATGAAGGATCCCAATTAGTAGCTTCTATCAATGAAACAATTGAAGCGGGTGAAAAGATATATTTCCGGATCTACCCATACTACAAAAGTGCAGGCACAACCGGTAAATATATTTGCTTAAAAAATGCCGTTATTTCCGGCACAACGGAAGCAACTGAAATAGCAGCTTCTGTTACTTGGCCTTTCATCAGCGATTTGAAGCCCGTTGTCAGCGGAGCATTGTTAGCTCAAGATATGAGTTATGGCAGTAATACACGTCAATATGCATGGGACGAACGCGTAACACTCAACAATATCGCTATCAAGAACGGAACTTTTTGCACACTTCCCAGCAATTGTGCATGGACTGAATCGACTACACCGGAAAACGATATTTATGTTCAATATGCCGTCTCTCCAAAAACAGGAGCGACACTCACCATAACCAATGTGTCTCTGATGATTGCCGCCACTGGAACCAATAATATGGCTGCTGCCATATATGCATCAAAAGATGCTACATTTGCCACAAAAACTCTTCTGAAAGCGAGTACAGATTTGGCAAATCAAGAACTCCAGCAGTGGGACATTCCTCTAGAAACACCTGAAACAGTAACCTCCGGAGAAACATACTATTTGCGCGTATACCCTTTTCATAAAACAGCTGCTACTTATAAACTCGTAGGTGTACGTAATGTCACAATTTCCGGAACAATGATCGGAGCTACAATCGATGCACCTGAAGTCAGCACAGTGACAGAAGTTTCATACATATCTACAAACACAGCCATTGCCGGAGGAACCGTATCGAACGACGGTGGAGGCATAGTAACTGCACGTGGTATGGTCTGGAGCACTTCACCCAACCCAACGATTGCCGATTCAAAATCAATAGACGGTGATGGAAGCGGAACATTCCAATCAACATTAGCAGGACTTCTAGCCAACACAATATACTATACACGTGCATACGCAACCAACGCAGCAGGAACAGCATACGGAAGCGAAATTTCATTCACCACCCTTGCTGCCCTTTCTACCCCTGATGTACAAACAACAGGAAGCTCCAGCATTCGGAACGTTTCGATGATCGTATCCGGAAAAGTAACATCATGGGGAGGCAGCACTGTCACCGAACGTGGCATTGTCTGGAACACAGAACCAACCCCGACCATAGCTGCAAACAAAGTTGTGTCGGGAAGCGATCTTGGCACTTTTCAGGGATATATAGACGGACTGTCGCCCGAAACCATGTATTATGTGCGTGCATACGCCACCAATGCCTCCGGAACTGCATACGGAAACGAGCTTGCTATCCAGACAAAAGCAACTGATCCGGATGTCATCAAAGTAATCGCACAAGACGAAACTGGTGATTATTCAACAATACAAGCCGCTTTTGATGCTGTGCCCTCCGACTATACAGGCAAATGGATTATCAAAATAAAACCGGGAACATACAACGAACGTCCAAGTCTGGCAAAAAACAAGGTAAATGTATACCTGATAGGTGAAGATGCTGAAACAACCATCATCACGCACAACACCTATGCCGGAATGGAAAAACCCGGAGGAGGAACATGGGGCACAAGTGGTTGCCAAACAATGGAAATTCTGTCTGACGACTTCATGGCTGTCAACATCACAGTCGAAAACACCTATGTCAACTCAAAAACAAATGCAGCTGCGAATAAAGATACACAAGCCGTGGCGCTCAAAACACAGGGAGACCGGCAAACTTTTTATAATTGCCGAATCAAAGGATTTCAGGATACTTATCTTGGAAATAGCATAGGTCGCGCGTATTTCAAGGACTGTTATATTGAAGGTAACGTTGACTTCATCTTCGGACGTCAAACCGTTGTTTTTGATCAATGCACAACATATGTGAATCGCAACGGAAGTGTTATCACAGCTCCGTCTACCGAAAAAACAACTAAATTCGGGATGGTCTTTCTTGATTGCAACCTCACTGCGCCAGAAACAACATACATCGATTTTGACGGCACTGCATTTTCCGATTTTTACTACGGACGTCCTTGGCAGCAACAACCTAGATCTGCATTTATCCGTTGCAACACACCCGCCACTTTGAATGAAAAAGGCTGGACCACAATGAACGGAGGTTTGAACCCTGTATTTGTCGAATATGCTTGCACAGGAGAAGGAGCGACTGCCGCACGTTTGAGCAAACGAGCCAATGAAGGAATCGTTTTGACCGAAGCTGAAGCAGCTGCATACACTATCGGGAACATTTTCAGCAAAGAAACAGACCCGAGCTTTGCGGCAGATTGGATGCCGGAAGCCAAAATGGATTATAACACAAACTCTATTAACCCGGTAGAAGCCGGCAAATCTTCGGATTTCGGTTGCTCACCCAACCCATTCACTGACACATTTACGGTGCACTACACACTACCAAAAGATGCAAAAGTGACAATCGGGTTATACAACCTTAACGGTGTTTTGCTAAACAAACCAGTAGACAATATCGAAACGTCCGGTTCTCATAATGTCAAGGTCAATGCATCGTCCTTGCCTGCGGGTGTTTATTTTTGCACTATAAAAACAGGTGGAAATACCTGTACAACCGTGAAAATGATAAAGAGATAATTTTCACCTCTCTCTCAAAATTTACGAAGCCCTGATTGTATGATCAAACCCTTATCATACAGTCAGGGTTTGATTCTATTTGATTCCGGTTTCTCTAATTACCGAAAAAAAGAATAACTTTGGACTATTAAACTTAAATGGGACAAACCCGAAAATAAGAACCAATGTAATTTCAATAATATAAGTTACTGAATATGAAATATAAATCTATTATGGCAATTGCAATAAGTGCAGGACTATTATCATGTGGATCAGGCAATAAGGAGGAAGAAAAAGAGAAAGAAGCTCCGTTAATAGAAAAATCGGTCATCAAAATCAAGGAGGGGATAATGACGCCAGAAGCATTGTATAGCTTTGGTCGGATCAGCGAAGTACAGGTTTCACCGGATCATTCAAAAATCTTGTACGGCGTAACTTACGTCAGCATAGAACAAAATAAAACCAACCGAGAGCTGTTCACGATGAATCTCGATGGCTCGGGCAACAAGCAAATCACTAAAACTCCCAAAAGTGAAAATAGTGCAGTCTGGGTGAAGGACGGATCACGCATTGCATTTTTGAGCAATGAAAGCGGATCGGCTCAAATATGGGAAATGAATGCCGACGGCTCGGACAGAAAACAGGTCAGCGACGAAAAAGAAGATGTGAACGGATTCAGCTATTCGCCTGATGGTAAGAAAATATTATTGATCAAGAACGTAAAATACGGAGAAAGAACTGTTGATAAATATCCTGATCTGCCCAAAGCATCGGGACGTATCATCGATGATCTTATGTATAAACACTGGTCGGAATGGGTAGAAGAAATACCTCATCCATTTGTTGCCGACTTCGATGGCACGAAACTATCGAATGTGGCAGATATCCTCAAAGGAGAACCATATGAATCACCCATGCTTCCATTTGGAGGAATTGAACAGCTGGCTTGGAGTCCCGACAGTAAGACTATTGCTTACACTTGCCGTAAGAAAAAAGGATTGGAATATGCCATTTCTACCAATTCTGATATTTATCTCTACAATCTGCAAACAAAAGAATCGGAAAATATTACCGAAGGAATGCTGGGGTACGATATCAATCCTATCTTTTCGCCCGACGGAAAGTCAATTGCATGGCAAAGCATGGAGCGCGATGGATATGAATCTGACAAAAATCGTCTTTTTGTAATGGATTTAGCAAGTAAAGCAAAAACATATGTAACCGAAAATTTTGATTACAACACTGACTTTGCAGCTTGGAATGCAGACAATAAGAGCCTCTATATTGTGGCTTGTGTCGAAGCAAAGACACAATTATTCAAAGCAGATGTTGCCACCAAAGAGATAAAAACTATCACATCGGGAATTCACGATTATGAATCGTTTGCCGTAGCAGGCGATAAACTGATAGCAACTCGTCACTCGATGTCACAACCGAATGAAATCTATGCAGTCAATGTTTCCGATGGTAAAGACACTCAGCTAACCACCGAAAACAAAGCAATTCTGGATCAGATAACGATGGGAAAAGTTGAAGAACGCTGGATTCCGACAACAGACGGAAAAAAGATGCTCACATGGGTTGTATATCCGCCGAACTTCGATCCGAACAAAAAATATCCCGCCATCCTTTATTGTCAGGGAGGACCTCAAAGCACTGTGAGCCAGTTTTGGTCCTATCGTTGGAATCTGCAAATGATGGCTGCTAATGGTTATATAGTCGTAGCACCCAATCGTCATGGTGTGCCCGGATTCGGGCAGGCTTGGAACGAACAAATAAGTGGCGACTATGGCGGGCAAAACATGAAAGACTATTTGTCTGCAATAGACGAACTGTCGAAAGAACCGTTTGTCAATAAAGATAAGCTTGGTTGCACCGGTGCAAGTTACGGTGGTTTCTCGGTCTATTGGCTTGCAGGCCACCACAACAAGCGTTTCAAAGCATTCTTTGCTCATGCCGGAATCTTCAATCTGGAAGCCCAATATCTGGAAACGGAAGAAGTTTGGTTTGCAAACTGGGATCTCGGCGGATCATATTGGGATCGCAACAATTCCATTGCACAACGTTCGTATGCCAATTCACCCCACAAATTTGTGGACAAATGGGACACACCAATCATGATCTCTCACGGAGAACTTGACTATCGTATTCTTGCTTCGCAAGGGATGATGGCATTCAATGCTGCAAAATTGAGGGGAATCCCCACACGTATGTTGATCTATCCGAATGAAAATCACTGGATATCACAACCTCAAAACGGAATATTATTTCAACGTGAATTTTTCCGTTGGTTCGATGAATTCTTAAAATAAGACTATATCAATTATATTACAGACTCCCGATATGTGACTGAGAAAAGGCATATTCGGGAGTTTAACTATATTATGTATCTTTGATAGTCATAACCAGATGCATATTCTGGCATAATTATTGACAGATTCTTCTTCAACAAGGTGTTTATCATCATAATTTTTTTAAAATACAATATGCAACATCCCATATATGAACAAACGACAGACGAGATGCTGAATCACTTCCAAGTCTCCATCGCCGATCTGCAAAGAGTGATGCACAAGGCTCTGGAAAAAGGAGCAGACTATGCCGACCTCTTTTTTGAGCATACATTCAGTAATAATATCAGTTTGCGCGACGGTAAAGTGAACAGAGCTTCATCGAACATAGACTTTGGTGTCGGGGTGCGTGTAGTGGTTGGCGATCAGACAGGATATGCTTATGTGGAAAATACAAATCTGAATGATATGCTTCGCGCGGCACAAACCGCAGCCAACATTGCAGATCGGGCAAAAGAAGCGAATCCCGTAATAATCAGACCCGAATCATTCAAAAATTATTATCAGATAAAACAATCTTGGCAGGATGTATCGGTGAATGACCGAAAAGAATTCGTTCAGAAGTTGAACGATCGCATCTTTGAGTTGGATAATCGTGTTGTAAAAGCCTCGGTGAGCCTCAACGACTCCACATCCTACATTCTATTTTTCAACTCGGAGGGAACACTGTCTCAAGACTATCGCCCTATGTCCATCATGTCTGCTTCTTGCACAATGCAGCAAAACAATAATATAGAAAACGGATATTCATCCAGAGCTTTTCGCAAAGGATTTGAATTTTTAGATAACGACCTGGTCGAAACTCTGGCACAAGAAGCTGTGTCAAAAACAGCACTTATGTTTGAAGCCATCAAACCCAAAGGAGGAGAAATGCAAGTGGTCATGGGTGCGGGAGGTTCGGGCATCTTGTTGCACGAAGCCATCGGACATGCATTTGAAGCTGATTTCAACAGAAAAAATGTCTCCATTTTCTCCGACCAGTTAGGTAAAAAGATATGCAACGAACACATCAATGTTGTTGATGACGGCACAATTGAGTTTGCGCGCGGCTCCATCAATTTTGACGATGAAGGTATCGAAAGTCAGAAAACATATATCGTAAAAAACGGTGTATTAGAAAGCTATCTGCACGACCGTATCAGTGCAAAACACTACGAAGTTGCTCCCACAGGGAATGGCAGACGCCAGTCGTTCCGTTTTGCTCCAATGCCACGTATGCGGGTTACATATATGGAGTCAGGAAGCGTACCCGAACTGGAAATCATAGCCAGTGTAAAAAACGGAATATATGTGGATAATTTCACGAACGGGCAAGTGCAAATCGGTGCAGGAGATTTTACTTTTTTTGTCAAAACAGGCTATCTGATAGAAAACGGAAAGCTGACAACGCCCGTCAAAGACATCAACATCATCGGCAACGGACCCAAAGCTTTGGCAGATATAACAATGGTTGGAAACAATCTTAGAATCGACGAAGGCGCATGGACTTGCGGAAAAGACGGACAGGGTGTGCCCGTGGGACAAGGTTTGCCATCTGTGTTAGTGAACAAATTAACCGTAGGAGGAGAATAACATTATGATCATAGAGAACAGACATAAAGAAATAGCACAATGGGCAATGGATTATGCGTTGAAGAACGGATGTCAAGCCTCTCGTGTATCAATTATTGCAGCGCAGAACAACTCTTTTGAGTTCAGAAACGGGCAATTGGACAAATTACAGCAAAGCTCCGAGAACAAACTATATATCGAATTATTCGTAGATGGTCGATACGGCTCATTCTCAACAAACCGGATTGAAAAAACAGAACTGACCGATTTCATTAAAAACGGAATAGAATCGACCCGTTTCTTAGCTGTAGATGACGACAGGCAATTACCGGATGCGGCACGTTATCAGAAGAATATGAATGAAGAAGAACTTGATCTTTTCGATCCTTCATATTTTGACTACACCACCACACAAAAACTCGATATTGCACGGCAAACAGCAGAAGAAGCTAGCAGGATGGACGGTCGGATTGTTTCCATATCATCTTCATTTGATGATGGTTGCAGTGATGAATACATGATAGCAAGCAACGGCTTTGAAGGTCTCGTTCAGGACACAGCATTTAGCTTAACAGCCGAGATTTCATTAAAAACAGAAGGTGATGCGCGTCCCGAATCTTACTGGTATGATAGCAAGATATACCTGTCTGACCTCAAAAAAACAGGCATTGCCACCAAAGCTTTAGAAAGGGTTTTGCAAAAAATCGGACAACGGAAAATAAAATCAGGAAAATATACAATGCTGTTAGATAACACGGTTTCGTCACGCTTGTTATCACCAATCATTTCAGCGATGTATGGAGCATCCTTACAGCAAAAAAATTCGTTCCTTATAGACAAACTTGGTCAACAAATAGCATCATCCAAGTTGACACTTACAGATAAACCGCATATCCGACGGGCTTTCGGTGCACGGAGTTTTGACGGGGAAGGTGTTGCCACATACCAGCAAGACCTGATTCTTGATGGAATTCTCAACACTTACTTCATAGACACTTATAATGCAAATAAATTACATATTGCACCAACCATTGCGTCTCCGTCTATTATAGAAGCAAAAACGGGCGACAAGTCGTTCGAGCAACTTCTTCAGTCCATAAAAAAAGGAATTTGGGTCACCGGATTTAATGGTGGGAATAGCAACCCCACGACAGGTGATTTTTCTTTCGGCATAGAAGGTTTTTTGGTCGAAAATGGCATCCCAACTCAACCATTGAGTGAAATGAATGTCACCGGCAACATATTGTCCTTATGGAACAACCTCTCTGAAATAGGAAATGATCCCCGCGACAATTCATCGTGGCGTATTCCTTCTCTTATTTTTGAGGATGTCAGTTTCAGTGGATTATAAAGATTATCTGGATTTACATTAAAATATGAATAAATTTCTATCGAAAACTATATTATTTTTATTACCTGTGATTGTTATCATAATAGGCATGGAAACTCTATTGAGATACGTTCCGAATGATTATTCATTGAAGAAAGAATATTTAGATAGTAATGCCAGACACATCAAGATATTAATCCTTGGCAATTCTCATGCTGAATTTGGTATTGATCCGGATTGTTTCTCTCGCCAAGCATATAATGCGGGAAATGTATCGCAAACTTTAGATATCGATTATCTTATTCTTGAAAAATATAAAAATCAGTTAGATTCATTAGCATATATATTAATTCCAGTTTCCTACGATGTTATGTACGAAAGACTTGGCAATGAAAAAGAAAGTTGGAGGGCGGCATACTATAACCTATATTTTGATATTCCGGCAGAAAAAAATGTTCTGAAAATAAACGCTTACAATACGGGAAGTGGTAAAATTAATGCAAAAAGAATATACAGATACTTTCTTTTCAATGATTCTATAGACGTACATATTGAACACAATGGAATGGTCAAAAATGATCCAGCTACAGATACTTTAAATTTACGTAAGAAAGCCTTAGAAGCAGCAAAGAGGCACACAACAGACAATCTTGACAAGAATTTTGAAGATAATGTAAATTATCTGAAGAAAATAATAAATATAGCGAAATCAAAAAAAACAAAAATATTATTTTTTACTCCACCAGCACATATCTACTACAGAGAAGCATTAAACAAAACTCAAATGCAGAAGATCTATGATCTGATGCCTCAACTAGTTGATAACAAAAATGTTTTTTTCTATAATCTAATGGACAATAACTATTCACTCGAAGATTTTAAAGACGGAGATCATTTGAGTTATAAAGGAGCAAAAAAGTTCTCCAATACACTTGATTCACTTATATCAATTATTGAAGAAAATAGATATTAAGGTATGATTATTTTGAACACTATATATTTTTTTTTGTTTTAAAATCAGGTATATAAATTTATCAAAAAGAAAATTAATTATCAGACGCATATGAAATCATTTAAAATTACATTATTGGTTGCTATTTTTGCATCCGTTTTCTTTTCCAGTTGTTCGTATAATTCGATGGTAGAAAAACAGGAAGCTGTTTCATCACAATGGGGAAATGTTCAGAATGCCTATCAGCGACGAGCCGATCTCATTCCTAATTTGGTGAACACAGTGAAAGGATATGCCACACACGAAAGCCAAACACTCACAGATGTGACTAATGCCAGAGCCAAAGCGACACAGATCACCGTCAATGCAGATGATTTGTCGGAAGAAAATATCAAAAAATATCAAGAAGCACAAGGTCAATTAAGTGCAGCACTTGGTAAACTCCTGATGGTACAGGAAAGTTATCCTGATTTGAAAGCAAATACAAATTTCATCAATTTGCAGGATGAGTTGGCAGGAACAGAAAACCGTATATCCACGGAACGCAATAAATTCAATACAAAAGTTGAAGATTACAACCAATACATCCGCAAATTTCCACAGGTGATATGGGCCGGATGGTTCGGATTCACCAAGAAAGGATATTTTGAAGCCGATGCAGCAAGCCAGACTGCACCTAAAGTTGAATTTTAAAGAAGAAACTCCATTCGTATATCAATATCCGGTAGAGAAGATACTAGATTTTCTTCTCTGCCATTCTATTATATTTTAACTATCATTATCCACACCACATCTACCACGAATGAAACCGTACTTAAAAATATTGTTGTTATTCATTATTCTTATTGCTCCAGGGTATAGCCTACAGGCTCAGAACCTTCCGGAACCAATGTCTCCACCACGATTAGTCAATGATTTTGCAGGGATATTCAGTGAAGAACAAAAAGCCGATCTAGAGCAAATGTTGCGTACCTACAATGATACCACATCTACCCAAATCTATGTGGTCACAGTGAATGACCTGCAAGGGTATGCTGCCAGCGATTTTGCTCCACGATTGGGCGAAAAGTGGGGTATCGGGCAAAAAAGTAAAAATAATGGTGCAATCATACTTATAAAACCTAAAACCGCGAATTCGCGAGGCGATGTATTCATTGCAACAGGGTATGGATTGGAAGAAAAGTTAACAGACGGCAGGATTGGGCGTATCATAGACAATGATATGCTGCCCTATTTCAAAGAAAATGATTACTATGGAGGAACCAAAGCCGGAATCGAAACCATGATGAAATATCTGGCAGGACAGTTTCAAGCCGATGAAGACGACACATCAACACCTCCAGTAGCCATACTGATCATTCTGGTTGTGGCCATAATATTTCTGTTCTCTATTTTCAATAACGGAAAAGGAGGTCGCGGAGGCAAGATATCTCCCCGTAGAGGCTTTTTCCCTCCAATGGGAGGAGGCGGTAACTTTGGTGGTGGCGGTAGTTTTGGCGGAGGTGGCGGAGGCAGCTTCGGAGGTGGTGGTGCAGGACGCAGTTGGTAACCCACAAAATGAGTTTAACTACCTTAGCTTCAAAACCTCTTCATAGGTTTTGTCACCCACATATCTCTCCGATGGCTTAAAACCGATAGAGAACAAACTTTTTTTCGGATCATAATCCTTGTATCTCAAACCTCCCAGATCAGATATACTATAAATAAAATTGCCTGTAGAGAAAGGGCGTTTGATGTCATAGACAATGTCTGGGTTCATGTCTTTATATGTATCTGACACCCATAAAATAAAAGGTACTTCACACATATAAGGTGATATCTTTTCATAAACATGCCCTGCAAATTTCCGTTTATCATACAATTCTTCGCCATGATCGGAAAAATAAATCATAGAGGTTTCTTCGTTTTTCCGAACTGCAAGCATGTTTATAATGCTGTCAACAATGAAATCGTTATACAGAACAGAGTTGTCATAACGGTCTATCATTATTTTTGCTGCATTGTCCCTATAAGGAGCATCCGCAACCAAATGGTCTTTCTTGTTATCGAATTTCTCAAACGATTTTGGATAGCGATATTCATAAGCCATATGATTGCCTATCAGATGCACAACAATCAGTTTATCATGGTCTGAATCCGTCTCCAATATCTGTTTTAGTGTTGGCAAAACCACTTCATCGTTTTGTTTTTTCACACTCAGATTATATTTATGCTGTGCCAGATTGAGGAATACATCATAACTCGACTTAATCCTTCCACCAAACGGCTGATTGGTTATAAAATATGTGTTCCATCCGGCACGATTGAACAGTTCGAACAGAGACGGCTTTTCCGTTACAAAATCAGGATTGTCCCGATCCGAAAAAGTAAGGATAGAACGTATCACGGGAATGGTATGCACCTGTGGAGATACAACATCGGCGTACGCAAATAAATTGTCTTTTCTCGCACTTAGCAAAGGCGTCGTATTACGCCCATATCCATATATCTGCATGTGGGTTCTTGTCTCCGATTCACCTATAACAACGACAATGGTCTGTGGAATGCTATCTATATTGCCCGTTTCCTGAACATCGTATTTATGTATCTGGCGTTCTGCAACAGCCTTTTGTTCATAATTTTGCCGGCACTGATAAGACACATACGTCTTATAAAAATTGAAGGCATAGACCGACTGCGATAATCTGGAAAGAGAAAAGATAGCAATAATAATCAGTATCGAAGAACAGAACAAAACTTTGTGTTCCTTCACTCGCAAAGGTTTCACACTCTTCATACTCCAGATCATAATTGCAGGTATTGTTGCATAGACCAGCATCGCAATCGTCACCCATGGGCTGAGATAGTTGGCTACAAATTCCTTGCTCTCTTCCGGATTCGTTTCAAAAAGGCTTGTCACACTATTACCTTCCAGCAACACATGTGCAAAAAGCAGATAGCCCATGTATATTGCTTGTGGAACAATGGAGAAGACCAGAATTGCAGTATACAGAATCTTTTCCTTGACAGAAGTGCAAAACAGTGAAAGAAAAGCTATTGAAAAGTATAAAACAATGTTTATCGCAATTATAAGAGCTGAGTTCAAAACCGATATATTTTGCGCAATAGGGCACAATAGAGGGAGAACCAATAAAATATAAAATAAGAAAACCAGTTGTAGTTTTTTCTTTGACAGAATATGTAAAATATTGTTTTTCAATCAATAACAAGATTAATCTTATTGAACCAATTATTTTATTTTCGCATGCAAATTTAGCATTTTATTCCTATTTTTGAATATTAATAATAAGCTATTTTATGGCAAAGCACCAGAGCAAAAAATTAAAGAACAAAAAGTTTACTGAAAATGCCCACCTTTTTGGCGATATTTCGAGTGTGGACAACAATTCTGTAAAAACCCGGATAGAACTGATCCAATACAATACCTCACATAATGACAAAAGATTGGTGAAAGACAACGACGTAGTCATCAACAATTTGCTTGTGCCTGATCGTATTTCGTGGATCAAGATCACAGGACTTTCCGATTCTAAGCTGATTTCCGAAATATGCAAGGAATGCGGCATTGAAAGATTCGACATCAAAAATATTTTTTCGAAGCAGCGTGTCACCAAGATTGTAGAATATCCCAGATCCAGCTTCATTTTGGTTTCGGGATGCCATGTCAATGGCGAAGGCGATCTCAACAGCGAACAATTAGTACTCATTCTGAGTAAAAATTTTCTGATCACCATTCAGGAGTCTGATTTTCCGTTCTTCTCAAAAGTGGAACAGACATTGGGCGATTCGGTTAGCCAACTGAGAGAAAAAAGTGCTGATTATCTGCTTTGTTCTTTGATGAATTGCATCTATTCGGGCTTCGTGGAAACGGTCTATGAACTTATTGACCAGCTGAGCCTCGTAGAAGATTCACTTATCAGTGAGAGTTCTCACATAGACATTATGTTGCAACTGCGAATAGGCAAAGCAAATTCTTTGGCTCTGAGACGAATAATATCACCCATGAGAGAAGAATTCGTGAATCTGCTGCACAATACTAACGGCCTGATAAGTACCGAAAATATGATGTATTATAATGATTTTGATGATAAGCTGCGTGCTTCAATGTCCGATCTGGATATTTACAACGAAACGCTCCGCTCCCTGCTAGAATTATATTATAATAATAACAATCAGAAGATGAATGATATAATAAAACGACTGACCATCATTTCCACGATATTCATACCTCTTACCTTCATGGTTGGTGTCTGGGGAATGAATTTCGAGTTCATGCCCGAACTGAAATGGGCACATGGATATCTATTTGCCTGGGGAATAATGGTTGCGATAGCAATTGTTGCTATTTGGTGGTTGAAGAAGAAAAAATGGCTCTAAGCAAACTTCCAATTATAGATGCCGGTGATGAAACCGACCACACCCACGCCAAGCAGCACGCAACCTAAGATACGGTTAAATATATTTAGAGCGCGGAGGTTGAACCGCGACCTTAGTTTGTCGACCAGAAAAGAGACAAAAAACCACCACAACATAATGCCGATAGCAATAGAGAGAAGCCCAATAATATTTTCACGGGTGTCACCTTGCGTTATGAAGTTGAATCGGGCAAACATCGCTATGAAATAAAAAAATATGCCCACATTAGACAGATTGAGGAGGAATGATGACAAAATCGTTTTCCAATAAGGCGAATGATTTTCTTTCTGTTTCTGAAGTTTTGCAGTAGGATTGGATTTAAACACAAAAGCTCCGAACACAATCAACACAATGCTGCCAAATACTTGAATAGGGCTGTGATTCGCTTCAATAAATGATGCTATGAAACCCAATCCCAATCCGGCTATTAAAGCATAAATCATATCAGAAAACATTGCTCCAAGTCCGGTAGATAATCCATGATATCTGCCTTCGTTCAAAGTTCGCTGAACACACAAAACACCAATAGGGCCCATTGGTGCTGAAACTAATAATCCAATAAATATTCCTTGCCAAATAGTGTCAACCATATTTTGCTCGAATCGGAAAAATCTACTTTATATACAAAGATAGCATCAAAAAAATAAAAAACTGTAGTAATTATAGATTTGTCTGTCAATAATCCATAAAAAAAGAGGTAGCATATTAACTAAAAGCAAAAAATAAACAACCGGAGTCCATTTCTTAGGGCTCCGGTCATATCGTTCTGTGAACTTTATATTTTACTTGATGTATAAACCTTGTATTTTCCGATCAAAACTTATAGAACGAAATTTTCATTTTCAGGTTGTCTGGATCAATCCTCAATATACTTGTTGCCGGTTTCATGTAATTATAAATACCAGTAATAGTTGTATAGGAGGTCGAAGAAGAAGTAGAGGTGCTGGTCACTATATCCACCGGTAAAAGCACAAACTTAGGATCAGTGGTGATTCCTTCTGCATAATATTTCTTCACATAGTAGGACACAATCGAGTTCAGATTGCTGAATACAAAAGTATTATTACTTGATATGCTTGTCGTAGCGCTGGTTTTCCCATCAGTCAGTTTTTTACCCTCAAAGAATGATTTTATAGAATCTCTGTCGAGCAATAGTAAATTGGGAACACGCGGAGGCGTCTTGCTTCCGATATTTTCTTTTTCAGTATATCCTGTCAATGTGAGGCTTGCCAGATTCACAATTTTGGTAGTATCCACAACACCATTGGCATCTTTCATCTTATTCATTATTTCCTGAATGGGAAGGGTGAGTTCTGTGCAAACACCTGCAGGGCTTTTGATATAAGATGCACCTGTTCCACTTGCGAGCAATCCGCTGGGGATGGTGTTCTGTATTTTATTCAACTGATACACTTCGGGTGTCACACTCAACGTGAAGACGCCTGTGCGAACTGTATCCGCTGTATTATTATAGTTGCCCATCGAATCGGTATATAGATAATAAATGTCAATCGAAGAATAAAGAACCTGTATCAGTGCACCGGATCCCAGATCAGTGGTTACATAAACCCCTTTGAAGAATTCATTGAATTTGGACGCATTGGTGAAAGGATTGTTCGACGATTTGTATGCATCATAGAACCGTTGCGCAAAAGCCATCCCCAAATCAGCTTTCAGCACTTTTTGAGTAGTGCTTCCGGAATAATATGGCACTCCTGCTATCGAAAAAGCTGTTCTGGCTATCGGAGCAGCATTCGTATTGTAGAACTTAGTAGGATCTACATTTGTATAATAGTTTCCTGTCAATGGTTTGTTCAGTTCATAAACTTTCAAGCCCATCGGCGTGATCGTGTCTCCGCTATATGTTGTGAAATCAATTACAAACCGAGCAGAATCTAGCTGGAAAAAAGAATCATGAAATTTAGTACTGTCTGGGCAGAAAAACTGACACATATAATCTGCTTTGACTGAACCAAAAACATCATCTTCATATTTGCCCAGCAATCCATAAATTGTAGTTGAATAGACCGAATCTTGCAAAGAAATGGTTCGTGCTGTCAGATATACGGAGTCTACCTGAATTCCAATCGTATCTGATGGTGGCTGCATCCCCTGCCCTATACTATTTAAATCATCATCACAAGATGTAAATGCAATTGCAAAAGCGACTGCTAAACCATACAAAAAGGTTCTGAAATTCATCTGAAAACTATATTATATTTATTTTGGCTCAAATATCAGAAAAAAAATCTTATTGCTAGGACAAGCAATATATATTTTCATCTTTTTTATGAATAAAGACTATCATAAAAATCGAGAATAGGATTCACATCCTCTTTCGACTGTTCTTCAATTGGCAGAAACTTAATTTTATTTTCCTTAATAAATTCTAACACAGCACCATTTACATTTTCGTCGGATTGAATCACCCCATCTGCATACTTTGCAGCAAAATTAGTTAATGCAACATAGTCCACATCTCCTTTCAAATCTTTCAGGTCATTTGCAGTGATTCCTTTCAATTTAAGTTTTGTGGCAAATTTTTCGGTAAAGGATTGTTTAAAACCATCGTCATACAATGAATACACAACTTTAGAGTCCTTGAAGCAAGGATCGTCTGCAAATGCAGTTTTAATATATAGCGGTGTGAGCGCAGTCATCCATCCATGGCAATGGATCACATCGGGGATCCAACGTAATTTTTTTATTGTTTCCAAAACTCCACGCACATAAAATATGCTGCGTTCGTCATTGTCTGGAAATTCGTTGCCGTCGTTGTCCGCTGTCGTAAATTTTCGATTGAAGAAATCATCATTATCAATGAAATAAACCTGCATACGTGCCGATTGGATAGATGCCACTTTGATTATAAGCGGATGGTCGGTATCATCTATGATAAGATTCATTCCAGAAAGGCGAATCACTTCGTGGAGCTGGTTGCGCCTTTCGTTTATACTGCCGAATTTCGGCATAAATGTTCTGATTTCTCGTCCAGCTTCCTGCACAGCTTGCGGCAGTTGTCTACAATTGAGAGATAATTTACTATCTGGTAGGTACGGGGAAATTTCTTGAGTAATAAATAAAATTCTTTTCGCAGTCATTTTTTATCAAAGTAATTGAAGATACAAAGATAATAAAAAAAAAAATGGTTTTTTGCAAACTCTGATCATCAATTTTGATTATTGTTTTATTAGTCAGCATATCCGAGACTTTTGGGGTAGTCAAAATTGATTAACTTTCTGAGGAAGGCAAAACCCTTTAAGAGATATGAGCAGAGATCTGTAATCAAACGGTATCAATGAAAAAAAGTATAATAACAACACTTCCACTTATGGAATTTTGTATCTTCCGTTATCTATAAAATAAGCAAAGCGATTAGAAAAAATAACCCGACGAAAACCACATTATGCAAAATAGCAGACTTAAATTTATATATTTGTTAATCTTTTTTTTCACAACAACCGGCATTCAGGCACAGCAAGAAGAAAAGAAAGAGAGATTGCCGGACAAAGAAAAGACATCCGAGCCCTCATTTCCCGGAGGAATAAGCGAACTAAAGAAATTTCTTTCTGAAAATGTATATTCATATATCTTCTCAAGGTATAGAGAAGAATGTATCTCCGGAAAAATAATTATCCGGTTCGTTGTTGAAAAAGACGGAAGTTTGACTAATTTTGAAATAATGAAAGGCATTTATCCGTGCATGGACAAAGACGTACTCAGAATTTTAGAAACTATGCCAAACTGGATTCCCGGAAAAGACAATGGTGTCGAAGTTAGAAAATACTATATTTTACCTATAGTATATAATATAAATTAACCAAATGAAAAGAACAACTACACTTCTGTCATTACTACTCATCATATTTTGGAGTATACATGCACAAACAACCAGTCCTCAGTTTCGGGATGGAGACAAAGCTCTGAACGAATTCATTTACGACAACCTGTCGCTGCCTACAGGCATCAAAGCCAAGGATACAAAACCGATGGTGCAGGTGAAATTTCTGGTCTCCAATAGTGGAGAGATTAAGTATGCACACATCATTTCACCCAAAAGATCGAAATATGACTCTGAAGTGCTGAAGATGATAAAATTGATGCCCAACTGGATTCCGGCATCCAGAAAAGGAAAGAATATCAGTTTGTATAAGACTCTTTCAGTCGATTTCAATAAGCTCGGATCTTCGGGTACACTGACAATTCAGCCTGTGGAAGAAAAAGGATTCATAGGTGTTGAACAAATGCCTTCCTTTCCGGGTGGTGAATCTGAGATGATGAAATTTATCTCTACTAATTTAAAATACCCTGTCATTGCAATGGAAAACGGCATCGAAGGGAAAGTCATTGTCGGATTCACTGTAAAAAAAGACGGAAGCATATCTAGCGCTCTGGTGCTGAGAGGCCTGGATCCATCATGCGATAGAGAAGCACTGCGTGTTGTAAGAATGATGCCGAAATGGATTCCTGCCAAACAAAACGGACAGCCGGCAGAGGTTAGTTACTCCATTCCTGTCAGATATAAGTTGCTTCGCTAAAACATGCCCTATCCGCCGATGTAAAAAAAATCATTCAAAAACATGGCTACTCTCCCAGCCTATTATCGCTGTTTTGAGTGACTTTCCCCAATGATATTGCCCTAGCAATCCTGTAGACTGGATCACCCTGTGGCAAGGTATGATATAAGACACGGGATTGTGCCCGACAGCCGTACCCACAGCCTGATTGGCTCTGGGATTACCTATCATATTTGCCACTCTATTGTAGGTAGATAAGCGTCCCATAGGAATATTGAGCAAAGCATGCCAGACTTTCAATTGAAAATCCGTCCCTTTCACATGCAATTTTATCAGGCTGGTATTTGTCCAATCCTGTGAAAAAAAGGCAATCGCTTTTTGCTGATTCTCATCCATACGGTTTTCATAGTTCGCTTTTGGGAAAATATGTTTCAGTTGACTGAATGCATCATGACCATCGTCCGGAAAAGCCAGATAACAGATACCTCTGGCTGTGGAAGCTACAAGAATTTCGCCGAAAGGACTATCACTAAAACTATAATTGATGGTCAGACTTGCTCCTCCGTTCTTATATTCGCCGGGAGTCATTCCTTCTATGTTGACAAACAAGTCGTGCAA
The DNA here is from genome assembly GCA_047974325.1 of Dysgonomonas sp. Classification (GTDB taxonomy): domain Bacteria; phylum Bacteroidota; class Bacteroidia; order Bacteroidales; family Dysgonomonadaceae; genus QVMP01. The sequence continues at coordinate 29,951 of JBKECE010000300.1, forward strand.
TCTGCCGGATCCCGAAAGCCCAATTTCATTTGCCGTGTCAAAAAGCGTTGCAGAATCTTCTTTCAAGATCATCTTGGCATGCTCCACACTGATGTATTGCAAGAAACGTTTCGGGCTGACGCCTGCCCAGTCTGTAAACATCCGCTGAAAATGATATGGACTCAGATGAACCGATGCTGCCATTTCTTCGAGACTTGGCTGTGACTTATAATTTGCATCGATATACTCTATTGCAGCTTTGATTCGTCGAAAATTGAGTTGTTCTTGTGTGATCATAAATCTGGTTTTTGTTTGTTGCTCCGTTCTATTTTGAGCAATTTCTGTTTAACATCCAAACTTCCGGCATATCCTGTCAAGCTTCCGTCTGAACCAACAACACGATGGCAAGGTGTGATAATTAGATTGGGATTCTTTCCATTTGCATGTCCAACCGCACGCACAGCATTGGGACTTCCTATCAGTATGGCGACTTGTTTGTATGTGCGGGTTTCTCCATAAGGAATATCCATAATTATCTTCCATACTTTGATCTGGAAAGCAGTCCCCACATATTTTATGGGAAAAGTGAATGTCTTTCTTGAACCATGCAGATATTCATCTATTTGTGCAAAAGCGCTCGTCATGAGACTTGTCTCTTTTTCAACGAAACCTTTCATTTCATTTTCATCAAAAGCGACCTTCACCACACTGTCTCCCGTTTGAGCAATAAATATTCGCCCAACGACTGTTTCTTTTGATTGACAATATTTTTCCGATTCCACGTTTATATCAAATTTCTCCCGGACATAAAGTTCGTAATAGTTGCGAAATATACCAACCCGAATCTTGCTTTTTTTATTTCCGGTTTGCAAGAGCATCCAGAAAAAACAAGGAACCACAAGACTGCAACAATGCAAGTCCTATGGTTCCTATCTAAACACAACTACTATGAAACAAACTCACTCAAAATAAAACTTTTATTTTATTTCTATTTTCTTCACTTTTTCTTCTACGGCTTTGTCCTTTTTCGGGAGAACAACATTCAATATGCCATGTTTCTGGTTAGCTGCAATATTTTCTGTATCCACATTGTCGGGCAAGGCAAAACTTCTCGAAAACGAAGTTGAACTGAATTCCTGACGAAGAATTTTTTCTTGTTCATCCTTTTCCTCTTGCCTGAATTCTTTTTTTGCCGAAATTTTCAATACATTATTATCAATCTCGATAGCAATGTCCTCTTTGTCAAATCCGGGAATTTCAAGTTCCAGTTTATATTCTTTTTTATTTTCGGATACGTTTGTAGCAGGAAGGTCTTCGTTGAAAAACCGATTGACCAAATCTCCGCCAAAATTGAACAATGATGGTAAAAAGTTATCCCTCTTGTCTGTTCTCTTAATTAAATAACTCATAATATTATCTCCTCTTTATATTGGTTAAACATAAATTGAATTTGAGAAAGCTCATCAATATAAATTCTCTATAAATGTCTTTCTGAATATCAATATGCAAGAAGTATGCAAAAAGAAGAAGTTGCCAAGTTAAAGAAAATAAAATAATAACAAAACACAATAATTACTAATATACAAACAGTTAAACACAACAAATAATCAAAATAAGCAATAGACATCGGTTTCTTTAGAAATGACATTTTGTCACAATCAAACAATAAAATAGATATTCAACTATATTCGTTATTTTGTCTATCGAGACAGATTTTTATGCTGCATTGATGATTGTTTTTTATTATTTTCGCCATAATTTCATACCTTTATTGCTGTGTAAGTTTGTTCACGAAGCATATTTCGTAAAAGATGCAGAAATCAAGAGCGAACAAATTACTTGTCTGATAGGTACAAAAAAACAACACATAGAATATAAAATTATGAAGCTAACCTATATTTTCCATAGTGGATTTGCCATCGAATCCGACAATCTGACCATCATCATAGATTATTACAAAGATTCGGCAGATGACGGGCACGGTGTGGTGCATGAAAAGTTATTGAACAATGCAGGTAAAATCTATGTTTTGTCGAGTCATTCACATTTCGACCACTTCAATCCCGAAATTCTAACATGGAAAAAAATAAGACCCGACATCAAATATATTTTCTCGAAAGACATTCTGACAGAACATCTTGCCGAAGTCGGCGATGCCACATTTATTGATAAACTTGACACATTTGAAGACAATCATCTGAAGATAAAAGCATTCGGGTCTACTGACATTGGCATCTCTTTCTACATGGAATTACAGGGTAAGCAAATTTTCCATGCCGGCGATCTCAACAATTGGCACTGGAATGAAGAGTCCACACCACAGGAGATAGAAGAAGCCACAAACTATTATCTGACAGAATTGAATTTGCTGGCAGAAAACGTGCATCACCTTGATCTGGCAATGTTCCCCGTCGATCCTCGCTTAGGAAAAGATTATATGCTGGGTGCAAAACAGTTTCTTGACAAAATAAAAACCGATCTATTTACTCCCATGCATTTCGGACTCAACTATGATCAGGCAAATGCCATTGAAACTTATGCACACAAGAACGGTGTACAATTTTTCAAAATCACAGAAAAAGGACAAACTATTGATTTTTAAAACTCTATAAAAATAAAAGATTATGGTTATCAAATCGCATTTCGACCACTTCAACATCAATGTTACCAACCTCGACAAGAGTATCGAATTTTACAGTAAAGCTTTAGGACTGAAAGAAGCGCGTCGCAAAGAAGCCACCGACGGTTCATTCACACTTGTCTATCTGACCGATGGCGTTTCCCCTTTCCTTTTGGAATTGACCTGGTTACGCGATCACACCCAAGCCTATGAATTGGGCGAAAATGAAAGTCACCTCTGTTTCAGATTGGAAGGAGACTATGACGAAAACCGCAAATATCATAAAGAGATGAATTGCGTATGTTTCGAGAACCATGATATGGGACTCTATTTCATCAACGATCCCGATGATTACTGGATAGAGATACTCCCGGTAAAATAATGATCAGAGGATGATCCCGAGATTCTTTCATAAATTTGCCTAGAAGAAATTTAAAGAAAACACATGAGTTACCAGACAGAATTAGCAAAAGACTTAGCCGTACGGAAGCAACGGCTGCAAGAACAAATACAAAATGCAGGTGCAGATGCCTGCATACTGTCCACCACAGTGAATATATTTTATATGTCAGGCATTGTTTATGCCGGATATTATTATCTTTCGGCCGAAGGCGAGGCATTCCATTTCGTGAAACGCCCGCAAGACGCTCCGATAGACAATGTTGTCAGCATCCGCAAGCCGGAGCAGATTGCCGAAGAACTGCAAGCCAGAGGACTACCTCTGCCCCGAAAAGTATTGATCGAAACAGATGCTCTGCCTTACAGCGAAGTTGTCCGGCTATCAAAATCGCTCAACACCGAACAGATATTGAATGCCTCCACCTTGCTCAGAAGCATCAGGAGTGTGAAATCGAATTTTGAAATATCCCAAGTACGGCAATGCGCCCGCAAACACGAAGCTGTCTATGCATTGATTCCTGACCTTTATAAGCAGGGAATGACCGACATTGAATTGCAAATTGAAATAGAACGCCAGATGCGCCTGCACGGTTCTATTGGAATTTTCCGTGCCTACGGAGAAAACATGGACATTTTTATGGGAAGTCTTCTGGTCGGCGAAAATGCCGAAGCTCCCACACCATTCGACTATGCATTGGGTGGAGCAGGTGCAAGTCCAACACTCCCTCTAGGAGCTTGCGGGATAAAAATTGAAAGAGGAAACACCATTATGGTGGATATGGCAGGGAACTATTCTCCTTGGATGACCGATATGACACGTGTCTTTTCTGCCGGAAAAAGCTCTGATCTGGCATATAAAGCACATCAGGTGTCTATAGACATACACAATGCGGTGAAAGAATATGCGAAACAAGGAACACCTTGTGCCAATCTATACAATACAGCAATGGATATGGCGCAGAAAAACGGATTGGAAGCCTATTTCATGGGAACAAAGCAACAAGCCAAGTTTGTGGGACACGGTGTAGGCATTGAAATAAATGAAGTACCGGTGCTCACACCTCGTTCTAAAGAATTGCTGACAGAGAACACCGTTTTTGCTCTCGAACCCAAATTTGTGATTCCCGGCGTTGGGGCTGTCGGCATCGAAAACACCTATCTGGTGACACCAACAGGAATTGAAAACCTGACTGTGTTTGAAGAAAACATAATAGAACTCGCATGAAAAATCTATCCATCAACATAAAAGGTGAATTGTGGGATCTGAGTGAGAAACCTATTGTGATGGGAATACTTAATGTCACACCCGATTCGTTCTTTTCAAATAGTCGGAAACAGACCGAACATGAAATTATTGAACGTGCCTGCCAGATATTGGATCAAGGCGGTCGGATCATAGACATTGGAGCACAATCCAGTAATCCCAAATCGCCATTGATGACGGCTCAGGACGAGATAGAGCGGCTAAGATTTGCCCTGCCAATCATCAACCGCGAGTATCCCGATTCCGTTTTGTCTGTCGACACATTCTATGCCGATGTGGCTAAATGTGCTGTCGAAGAGTATGGCGTTGCCATAGTCAACGATATTTCAGGAGGAGAAATAGACACAAATATGTTCGAAACCGTGGCCGATCTTCACGTACCCTATATTTTGATGCACATGCGTGGAATGCCACAAACGATGATGCAATCCACCGAATACGACAACTTCATACAAGATATATTTTATTATTTCTCAGAAAAAATAACCCGTCTGCACCAACTCGGTGTTTGTGATGTGGTCATAGATCCCGGATTCGGTTTCAGCAAGACTATGCTCCAGAACTACGATTTGATGAAGCAACTGGATAAGTTTCAAATTTTTGAATTACCTTTGCTTGTAGGCATATCCAGAAAGTCCATGATATATCGGCTATTGGACATTACGCCAGACGAAAGCCTGAATGGAACCAGCGTACTGAATGCCTTTGCCATAGAACACGGAGCAAACATTTTGCGTGTACACGATGTTAAAGAAGCAGTGCAAGCAATAGAAATAATGGCACATTTGCTATAAGTTTATATTTTAAAGACAGATGCTCGAAAATTTCGGAATAAAAGACATTATAGATATTCTCTTGGTCGCCACAGTGATGTACCAATTGTATAATCTCGTCAAAAAATCGGGAACAACAGCCATTTTCAACGGCATCGTGGCATTCGTTATCCTATGGATACTTGTCTCTCAGGTTTTCCAGATGCGACTGTTAGGAGCCATTCTTGACAAATTTGTGGGCATCGGTTTGTTTGTCATCATCATTCTCTTTCAGGACGAGATACGCCGTTTCCTGATGACATTAGGTTCGAACCGGACATTCAGCATGATTGCCAAATTTTTCGGCGTGAGCAAAAAGATGAATATCAAGGAAGACAACATTACGGCACTTGTACTCGCCTGCATGAATATGGCCAAAACAAAAACAGGTGCTTTGATCGTGATTGAACAGGAAATAAGATTAGGCATGTACGAAAAGACCGGCGAAGTCATCAACGCGGAAATAAGCACGCGCCTTGTCGAAAATATTTTTTTCAAAAACAGCCCGCTTCACGATGGCGCCATGATAATATCGAGAGGCCGGATCGAGGCCGCAGGATGTATCTTGCCTGTATCACAGAAACTCGATCTACCCAAGCATCTGGGACTAAGGCATCGTGCCGCACTCGGCATTACCACAGAAACTGATGCCATTGCCATTGTCATATCGGAAGAAAGGGGAAAAATCTCTTATGCAGTCGAAGACAAGATAGAACAAAACATCTCACCCGAACATCTTCAAAGCATACTCACAACTGCCATGAGCAAGAAGTTGAAGAAAGCCAAATCCACTCCCGTAGCCACCAATGTCACAACCGCCTGAAGCTCATCAGATCTGTTTGGTCTGCCATTTTCCGAATTTGAGATAGAGAAAAGAAAACACAAGCAGGCTGCCCCAATAAATATACTCCACAGTCCAACAAGCTGCCACAGAAGCTTTTGCTTCTATCACGATTAGCCAGATTGCCACAAGATATAGCGCCATTGTGATTATCTCGAAGAAGAGTGCGATCTTGGTGTTCCCCGTGCCGGAAATAGAATTGAACATGACCGTTCCGATGCAACAGACAGGCAATGCAAAAACCAGAACAATGAGCGGAGCTACTGTTTCCTGCACCAAAGATATATCTTTACTGCTCATGATGAGCGATATCCAAAACTCAGGAGCAACGAGCATTGCCACCATAACGACACCTATAACACTCACACTGAGAATGCACACCCGCCTGACCAGAGGAATCACCTGATTCGTCAAACCTTTACCCATAGTGTTGCCAACAAGTGTATTGGCTGCTGTTGCCAGAGCATTCATCGGAATAAAGAATACCATATAGAACACACGTATTCCGGTTGCGATCTCAGCATCACGCAAACCATGATTTTCTATTGCCACAAAGAAAATGAACCATGTGGACATGGAAACGGTATATTGCACCATCGTGAAAATAGAAATATTCAGAATGCTCCTGACCATCGAAAAATGGAAACGCATGCGCCGGAATCCGTATTTTTTCAGGTCCACCGTTTTGTAAGTATATATAATGAAGAACAGCACGGAAACGATCTCGGCTGTCAAAGAGGCTATTCCCGCTCCGGCAATTCCCATCCGGGGAAGTCCGAAATGACCGAGAATGAGACCAAAATCGGCAATAATATTCACCACTGCCATTATAAATGCGTTCAACGTAAGTACACGTGTACGGGCAATGCCCACATAAAAAGCCCTGAACATAACATTAATGAAAGCCACAAAGAAACCATACATCCGCCATTTCAGATACTCTTCGGCAGCAGCGCACACCTCCGGTGACTTGAGCACAACCGGCAACAGATATCCCATAAAAACCGACGACAGGGCAAACAATATCAGAGCCAATATTTCAAGAAAAAGTATACCTTGCACCACAATGCTTCCTATTGCACTGTAATTTTGTTCACCATTGCGACGGCTTATCATAATCTGAGCGCCCACACTGAACCCGAAACCCAACATGAAAAATGCGATATAATAAATCCCCGCCAGATTGGATGCCGTGAACTCAACACTGCCCACCTCCCGCAAAAAGATGGTGTTGATGATTTGCATAATATTCTGTGCAAGCAAACCCAACATAATGGGCAAACTCACTTTCCATATATCTTTGTATGAGTACATCGAAAAAGTATTTTGTCCGAATTTTTTTTGTTCCGGACGATCATAAAAATCCGGAATAACAGAATGATTCGGTTGTTTCTAAGAAATAATTTTATTTGTATGAGTCCTTTCTTTAAATTTTTTTAGAATGGACAAAAAACTGATAAAAACCGGTGAAAACAGATTTAAACCGGATTTCATATATTGAGGAATTGTACCCTCTGTAAAATTTGCTATTTGATGAGCTTGTTGGTTCTGGTATCAGGAAAAACGATCCAAGGCTTAAATGTTTTAGCTTCTTCAAAATCCATGATGGCATACGACATGATGATGATGATGTCGCCGGGATGCACTTTGCGTGCAGCAGCTCCGTTGAGACACACCATTCCTGAACCACGTTCGCCTGCAATAACATAAGTTTCGAGGCGTTCGCCGTTGTTGTTGTCCACGATAGCCACTTTTTCTCCTGCAATTATATTTGCCGCATCCATCAGATCCTGATCGATGGTGATGCTGCCTATATAATTCAAGTTAGCATCAGTGATAGTGACCCTGTGTATTTTTGATTTTAAAACTTCTATCTGCATTTTATCTGAAACTTATCGTCTTTTTTGTTGTCCGGCTTTATGAGTTTTCGCATTCGCAGCATCTTCTTAAAATGAACTGCAATCAAAAACTATTTGAAATAGGTAATATTATCTATGAGACGTACATTTCCACAAAAAACGGTGACACATCCAACTGCATAGTCCGTATCAAACCAATTTTCTATCGGCTGCAAAGTCTTTCCGTCCACTATTTCAAAATATTCCACATCCAATTCATTTTCTGCATTGATGCCGTTTATCACTTCATTTATAACATCCGGCACGGTCTTTTGGTTTGCCGAAGCCTTGCTCTGTAGCAATGTTCGATATATCAAAGTAGCTTTTTCCCTTTGTTCGGCAGACAACCTTTCGTTGCGGCTGCTCATTGCCAGCCCACTGGCTTCGCGTACAATGGGCACACCCTCTATTTTCACAGGCAATGCCAACTGTTCGACCATGTGACGTATTATTGCCAATTGCTGAAAATCTTTTTCTCCAAAATAAGCAACATCAGGCTTCACTATATAGAACAAACGGCTCACCACTTGCGCCACTCCGTTGAAATGTCCGGGACGATGTTTTCCTTCCATCACTTTATCCAAAAGACCGAAATCAAAAACACGATTGTCCGGCTCGGGATAAATCTCTTGCACTGTGGGAGCAAAAACAAAATCGGCTGTTGTTTCTCTGGTGAGCAGTTCCACGTCACGATCTAACGTACGAGGATATTTTTCAAGATCAGCTATATCATTAAACTGTGTTGGATTCACAAAAATACTGACCACATTGATGGCATTTTCCTCACAGCTTTTTTTGACTAACGTAATGTGACCTTGGTGCAAAGCACCCATCGTGGGTACAAACCCAACAGTTTTATTGCTGGAACGTGCAGCAGCAATGGCGTCCTGCAATTCTTTTACGGTGTGAATAAGAAGCATCTTTCTCTATTTTCTAATCTAGTCCGAAAAACGATGCAAAGCAACTAAATATTTATTAAACAAAGAAGGAAAACCATAACTTTAATAAATCGACGCTCCGTATATTTTATCTTTATACCTGAACAATTACTCTGTTCCTACTCATCCGAACGAAACAGAATTGAATATATACACTTAACAATCAGCATATTATATTTAATCACAAACAAACATGACAAATTCAACATCCTGAAACAATGAATCTTATATGGATATTTAATATTATTTAACAAAATAGTCATCATTTGTCACCTTTGAGTCAAAAGCAAGCGCCAAAAGTATCTTCTATTGCTTTTTTTTCTAAATTTGCAGACGAATAAAATATATGACATTTTTCTAGAAAATATAAGTATGGCAAAAGAGTTAAAAGAACTGACATCACGCAATCAGGACTATAGTCAGTGGTATCAGGATTTGGTTATAAAAGCGGATTTGGCGGAAAACTCTGCTGTTCGCGGTTGCATGGTTATCAAACCTTATGGCTATGCCATATGGGAAAAAATACAGCGCCAGTTAGACGACATGTTTAAAGAAACAGGGCACAGCAATGCCTATTTTCCACTATTCATCCCCAAATCGTTTCTTAGCAAAGAAGCCGATCATGTCGAAGGCTTTGCCAAAGAATGTGCGGTGGTGACTCACTACCGCCTCAAGAACGATCCTGAAGGAAAAGGCGTTATAGTGGATCCCGAAGCCAAACTAGACGAAGAATTAATTGTCCGTCCCACATCCGAAACTATTATCTGGAACACATATCGCAATTGGATACAATCATATCGTGACCTACCCATACTCATCAACCAATGGGCAAATGTGGTCAGATGGGAAATGCGCACACGTCTTTTCCTCCGCACAACTGAATTTCTCTGGCAGGAAGGGCACACTGCACATGCTACGGAAGAAGAGGCACAGGAAGAAGCCAATAAAATGCTGAATGTGTATGCCGAATTTGCTGAAAACTGGATGGCAATGCCGGTTGTGAAAGGCGTGAAATCTGCCAACGAACGTTTTGCGGGAGCAGTAGAAACATATACCATAGAAGCATTAATGCAAGATGGCAAAGCATTGCAATCGGGCACATCTCACTTTCTGGGACAAAACTTTGCAAAAGCATTCGACGTGAAATTTACTGACAAAGATGGCAAGCAAGATTATGTATGGGCTACATCATGGGGTGTATCTACCCGTTTGATGGGAGCGCTCATCATGGCTCACTCCGATGACAACGGATTGGTATTACCTCCCAAATTAGCACCATTTCAGGTGGTGATAGTTCCTATCTACCGTTCGTTGGAACAGTTAGCAGAAATCGATACAAAGGTAGATGGAATCGTCAAATCGCTGAAATCACTCGGCATCAGCGTAAGATACGACAATGCGGACAATAAAAAACCGGGATGGAAATTTTCTGAATACGAACTGAAAGGCGTCCCCGTACGTCTGGCTATAGGAGGACGTGATCTTGAAAACAATACAATTGAAGTGGCTCGCCGCGACACGCTAACTAAAGAAACTGTTAGTTGCGACAATCTGGATGTTTATATCAAGAATCTGCTCGATGAGATTCAGACAAACATCTATCGCAAAGCATTCGACTATCGTGCCGCCAACACCATCACGGTAGAAAGCTACGAAGAATTCAAAGAGAAACTGGACGACGGTGGATTCATTCTAGCCCATTGGGACGGAACTCCCGAAACGGAAGAAAAAATAAAAGCAGAAACCAAAGCAACAATCCGGTGTATACCTCTGGAAGGAGATAAGACTCCCGGCAAATGTATGGTCACAGGTAAACCTTCAGCCCAACGAGTTCTATTCGCACGTGCATACTAACCACACAAAATATTTAAATTCAACATTGGCACAATTCGGAGAAATTCTGAATCGTGCCGGGTTGCTTTGGGGTGTTGGAGCTTCGGCAATGCTCCACCAATATGGATTGACCGAAAGTCCCAATGATATTGATATAATAGTTGCCGAGAAAGACATTGAAGCAGCCGATAAAATACTGTCAGTGTTAGGAAGCAGAAAGGAAATGAACAAATCGGATTTCTATGCTACTGATAATTTCTACGAATACCATCTTCCTCTAATGGATGTGGATGTGATATGCGGCTACAAGATAATACTTCCGGACAAGCGAATATATTCTTATCTGTTCGATGCAGAATCTATACCCACCTCTGTCCGCATCGAAAACGAGCAAATACCTTTTACTACACTCGAAGACTGGTACGTACTATACCAATTAATGCCCAACCGCGAAACTAAAGCCCGCATTGTGGAAGATTTTCTGAAGGAAAACGGAGTTAAGCATCCTCTGTTGCTGCAACGTATGCTGAACAATGAAGCTACGCCCGATACGGTCAGAGAAAGGTCTCTCCAATTACTATAAGATCTCCGTATTACGAGAAAAAAATCTGATTATTTACTTCAAACGCTCTATCTTAAAGCCGACTTTATCTATTCCGGCAAGAGGTTCGTCACGCATACCTTGCTGAATCTTAAACTGATAATTTCGCTTTTCCTTGAAAACAAAATTGTCCCTATAGGTCAAAGACAACTGAAATAGACTTCCAAAACCGGAACCATGCCATTTCCCGAATTCATCGCAAACCATATATTCGAGAGACTCATGCTTCGGAACAGACTGATTTTCTAGGTTATTTTGCATATAAAACCAGAGATTCTGATAAGGATAATTAGCAGTATGAATCAACTCCAGAGTAATCCTATATGGAACACCAACATCTATGAGGCTCGAATCCACATCGAATACAAGGGTGTTATTTTTGCTCCAATTACCGTTTTCTATTTCACGAAATTCAAAATACGCCTCATCACTGTTGCGACACGATGGAAGCAATAATATCAGACAGAGTGATATGAAATAAAATTTACGATTGAGGCTCGGCCGGCTTGTTATTGGAATTATTCTTTCCATTATTGTTACGAAAAGATTTGTTGTTTCTTCTGAAATTTTTCTTTTGACCATTATTATCTCCTCCGTCCGATGCTTCACGCGACTGATTTTGAGGTCTGTCGGCTCTGTCTTGTGGGCGTTGTTGCTGATTGTTACCTCTATTGTCCCTATCGTTGCGGCGTTTATCTCCTCTGTCACGATTTCTATTGTCACCGGACTGATTGGTTTGATTGCCATTAGAAGCTTCACCTCTGTCCCGATTGTCCTTAGACTTAAAACCTTGTCTGTTTTTTTTCTTGTTGTTATCGAAACGTGTGATGCTTTCGCCCTCTAGCACATCTGCCGAAGCCGGTTTTTCAACCACTTCATTCCCTTCGGCTTGCAAAGAAAGAGGCTTGTTGCCCTTCCTATTCATCCGTATGATTTCAAACACACGTTCTTTATCTACAGAAACCAGATTTGCCGCAAAATTTTTATCGGTAGAATAAATCATCTGTCCAGAAAGTATATCGGTCTTAAAATGGAAATACGAACTATCTTTCGTTTCCAAAATAGTGTCACGTGACGGCAGTTTCCGTTGTGCCTCCACATAGACATCAACTTCATAGTTGAGGCAGCATTTGAGTTTTCCGCATTGTCCCGCCAATTTTTGCGGATTGAGCGAAATGTCCTGAAAACGTGCAGCAGAAGTAGAAACTGAAACAAAACTGGATATGGAACTAGAACAGCAAAGTTCACGACCACAAGGACCAATACCTCCTACCCGACCGGCTTCCTGACGTGCACCGATCTGTTTCATCTCGATTTTCACTTTAAATTTTTCGGCATATACCTTTATCAATTGCCTGAAATCGACACGTTCATCCGCAATATAATAAAATATGGCTTTGTTACCATCTCCCTGATACTCTACATCGCTGATCTTCATTTGCAAACCAAGCTCTTCAGCAATTTCTCTTGCACGAAGCATTGTTTTATGTTCGAGAGCTTTAGCCGTCTCATATTTTTCAATATCAGTTTGCTTTGCAATTCTGTAGACACGTCTTATTTCTCCATTCGGCGCCCGATAATTGCTTTTCTTCATCTGCAGCAAAACAAGTTTTCCGGTCAGCGTCACTTCTCCGATATCGTGTCCGGGAGTTGCTTCCACTGCCACAATATCGCCTCGCAGCAATTCAAGATTGTTGCTGTTAAGATAATAGCCCTTGCGCGTATTCTTAAATTGCACTTCCACCATCTGTGTGCTGTTCTGAGCTTCAGGCAAATCACATAACCAATCGTAGACCTCCAATTTGTGAGCACCACTCAGACATGTGCAACGCCCTTTTTTTGAACAATCTCCACAGTTTTTTTCTACTTTAGATCCGGTTGTAGCACATCCTTCCCCTGTTTTACAGCCACATTCACCTCCGGGATTCTTTCCGCAAGTGCAGGCATTACTTTTGCTTTGAATTTGCAATTCTTCTTTTTTCGGCTTTTCCTGTCCACAGGTGCAGCCCTCCTCTGTCCGGCAAGTACCCAGACAATCTCCGGAGTTATTTTTATTATTGCGATTTATATCTAAGTTCATTTTGTTTCAAATTTGGCAAAGCCATTAATTAGCCATGCTGATATATATTGTTTCCGTATTATCTTTTCAACAGCATTGTCACTTTGAGACAAAGGTCGAAAAAAACCATCTTGGCATTTACATTCTGTTCTATTTGTTTTTCGGCAAGCGCCAACTCATCCGAAAAATCAATGATATTCTTTTCGTTTATAAAACGGGCAAACCGCATCCCAAAATTGTCTTCTGCACCATTCAGATAGACCATTTCGGACTGTTTGAGATTGCTCACAAAATATTCGCGAATCATTCGCTGACAATATACTAAAAAATTCTTTTGTTTTTCTCTTCCAACTCCTGCAATTTCATTTGCAATATTTTTTATATCCTTGATGTTACGAGCATAGGAAGACCGCATCATCTGAACAAAAAGATTGAAGAAGAATTTGTGTTCCTCGTCCAGACTTATTGTTTCCATAGCTTTCAGATAACTGCCATTAGCAATGTGAGCAACCGACTGGGCGTCTTGCGGCAAAATATTATAGTTGGATTGCAAAGCTCCGACCATTACGGACTCAGGCAAACCATGTATGTTGATTCGCTGACAACGTGACTGTATGGTGGTCAGGATATAATCCGGATTGTCAGAAACAAGCAAGATAAGCGTATTTCCGGTAGGCTCTTCAATTAGTTTCAGAAGTTTGTTTGCACAGACTTCGTGCATTTTTTCGGGAAGCCAGATGAACAATACTTTATATTTGGCTTCATATATCTTGAGGCTCAATTTTTTGATTATCTCCTCGCTTTCACGCGCATAGATCAACCCTTGAGCATTATCGGTTCCGATGTATGAAAGCCATTGATTCAGATTGAAATAGATGTTCTCTCCAAGAAAAGACCTCCAGTCTGAAATGTAGTCGTCACAAACTTCCTTTTTGTCTTTCTTGACAATAGGATATACAAAATGCAGATCGGGATGCGCCAGATGGTTGTATTTCAGGCACGAACTACACTTGCCGCAACTGTCACCATCCTGAGGATCGAGGCAATTAAGGTATTGTGCATAAGCGAGCGCCAAAGGCAGTTTTCCTACACCTTCGGGTCCGCAAAAGAGTTGCGCATGAGGAACGAATCCGTCTTTAGCCGTTCTCAGCAACCGTTCTTTTATCTCGTCTTGTCCTATTATATCTTTAAAAAACAAGGATTCTAAAGTTTTTGTGGTTCAATATACCTCCTTTGCTATCCGGCGGATACTGTCGGTAGCCATCAACGAATAGAAATGAATGCTCGGCACTCCTTTACTTATCAGTTCTCTAGTTTGTTTAATACCCCATTCAACACCCACTTCTTTAGCCTGCTCGTCGGTTTTGCATTTGGACAGTTCGATGTTCAGTTCTTCGGGCAATTCAAGGCTAAATATCTTAGGCAAAATCGTCATCTGGTTTGTCAACACAATGGGTTTGACTCCGGGAATGATGGGTACAGTGATTCCTATTGAACGGGCTTTTTCAACAAACGAAAAATATTTGTCATTGTCAAAAAACATCTGTGTCACAAAATATTCTGCCCCCAGATCTTGTTTCATTTTCATGTAATTCAGATCAGATTCAAAGCTAAGGGCCGTTTCGTGCACTTCCGGATAGCAAGCCATCCCATAAGAAAAGGGTGTCTTATTTTTCTCAAATTCAACATTGTCGAAGGTTTTTCCTTCGTTGAATTTGTTCACCTGCATCGCAAGATCTGTGGCATGCTCATTGAAGTTGCCGGTATTTTGATCCTGCTCCAATTTTTTTTCATCGCCACGCAATACCAGCAAATTATGCACGCCCAAAAAATTCAGGTCTATCAGTGCATATTCCGTTTCCTCTTTCGTAAAACCTTTACAGATGAGATGCGGAATAGCCGTCACATTATATTTGTTCTGGATGGCCGCTGCAATAGCGACTGTTCCGGGACGCTTGCGGATATTTACGGTTTCAATCCTACCATCGGGCAGTTCTTTCACAACGCGTTCGCTATGATGCGTCGTAATATTGATATATTGCGGATCAAACTCAATCAGTTTGTCCACAATATTAAAGACCTTCTGAATATCGTTTCCTTTGAGTGGAGGCAATATCTCGAAAGAGAAAGCTGTCCGGCTCGAATTATTTATTAAATCGGTAACTCTCATCATCTTACATCTTCATTTATTTAATAAAAAAACGATAAATATCATTTCCATTCGCATAAACCAATAACGCAAGCAAAATGATCATTCCTGCATATTGCGCATATTCCATAAACTTCTCGTTGGGTTTACGACGCGTTATCACCTCGTAGAGCAAAAACATAACATGCCCACCATCGAGAGCCGGAATAGGTAAGATATTCATCACAGCCAGAATTATTGACAGGAATGCAGTCATAAACCAGAACGCCTGCCAATCCCATGTTCCGGAAAACAGGCTGCCTATAGCACCAAAACCACCCAGATTGGAAACGCCTTCTTTCGTGAAAACAAAACGGAATTGAGCGATATAGCCCTCCAATGTCTCTTTGGCCAGATGCATACCGGCAGGAAAAGATGAGAAGAAATTAAATTTATCTTGTTTGAAAGGCAATCGCACAGGAGCAAAACCCAACACTCCGGTGGAATCGACATGAGCTTTTGTTGTATAAAGTACGTTGTCACGATAAAAATTGATCTTCACATCAGAATTCTTCTTTTCACCTAGCATTGTTTTCAGTTCCACAAAATGAACCACCGTCTGATCATTCAAACTCACGATGCTATCTCCTTTTGCAAGACCACAACGACGAGCCTCACTATTAGGCAAAATGCTGTCTACAACAGTTGGAAGAATCGGCATATAAGCCATTTTCTTTGAAGCAATGAGACTGTCCGCAAAATCTTCATTCATTTTAAGCGTCACCTGTTCTCCGTTTCTCTCTACAACTATCTGTTTGGCATCTGCAAAGCTCATATAAGTGTTCATGTCCAGAGTTTTATCCATTCTCAGTTTCAACTCTTTACCATCCGCATTTATGATCTTATCACCATCGCGAAAACCTGCATTCTTCGCAGTCTGACTATATTGCATTCCCTTTGAAATATCTTTGAACGGAACATAATTGTCGCCCCACGTAAAAACAATCATAGAGTAGATAATAATTGCAAGAATCACGTTAAACAGCACACCTCCGATCATTACCAACAGACGTTGCCATGCCGGTTTTGAACGAAATTCGTAAGGCTTAGGTGGTTGTGCCATTTGCTCCTTATCCATTGATTCGTCTATCATCCCCGATATTTTTACATATCCGCCCAATGGTAACCAACCAACACCATACTCCGTATCGCTATTTTTGGGTTTATATCTGAAAAGGGCAAATCCCGCATCAAAAAAAAGATAGAATTTTTCAACTTTTATTTTAAACATCCGGGCAAATAAAAAATGTCCGAATTCGTGGATAATGACCAATATTGATAAACTTAAGATTAATTGTAACGCTTTTATTAAAAAAGTTTCCATCTGTTATTTTAAAAAGTAAATATTCTATTTGTTATATGTATTCGGCAGCAATTTTTCGCGCCTCTGCATTTGATTGTACATAGTCTTCGTATGTCGGTTTTTTTATGAATGATACTTTTTGCATTGTTTTCTCTACAATATCACTCATTTCCAGAAAACCAACTTTGTCTTTCAGAAAAGCATCCACTACTATTTCATTGGCTGCATTCAGTATGCAGGCCATATTTCCACCCTCATTAGCGGCATAAAAAGCAAAAGCCAGATTGCGAAACTTATCCATATCGGCTTCCTCGAATGTCATTGAACCCAGTTTGAATATATCGAGCCGTTCAAAACTCGATCTCAAACGATGAGGATAGGTGAATGCATATTGTATAGGCAACCGCATATCCGGCAAACCCATCTGCGCAATGATTGATGAATCTTCAAATTGAACCATTGAATGAATAATCGATTGGGGATGCACCACCACTTGAACCTGATCAGGCTTTACATCGAAAAGCCATTTAGCCTCGATCATTTCAAATCCTTTATTCATCAATGAGGCTGAATCTATTGTTATTTTTGCACCCATTTCCCAATTTGGATGCTTCAAAGCCTGATTTTTTGTCACTTTCTGCAATTCAGATTTGCTCAGATTGCGGAAAGGGCCACCTGATGCAGTCAGCAATATTTTTTCTATCGGGCTTGTTTCGCCTGACAAGCATTGGAATATTGCCGAGTGTTCGGAATCGACCGGAAGTATAGGAGTTTTATGTTCCAGAGCCAGTGATGTAATGAGCTCTCCAGCCACAACCAATGTTTCTTTATTGGCCAAAGCAATCATCTTTTTTGCTTTTATAGCACTTATGGTTGGTGCAAGTCCGGCATAGCCCACCATGGCCGTCAGCACGATGTCGATCGGTTCGCTCTGCACAACCTGAGCTATAGAATCAGCTCCCGCCCATACTTTTACCGGCAGATCGGACAATGCCGACTTCAAGTCTTCATACTTAGACTCATTAGCAATCACAACAACTTCGGGTTGAAACTCTCTCGCTTGTTTTATCAACAGATCGATACTGTTATTGGCAGTCAAGGCATAGACCTCAAACTTGTCGGAATGTTCCCGCACAACGTCCAAAGCCTGAGTGCCGATTGAACCCGTAGAGCCTAATATCGCTAGTTTTCGTTTCATCAGAAAGATATATAATTTTCAGGATTGACAGGACTTCCTTTATACCAAAGTTCGAAATAAAGATTTGCTTTTGTCTGTGAATTGCTCTCGTCGCCCACAATTGCGACAGCCTCTCCCGTGCTCACCCTGTCTCCTATATTTTTCAGTAGCATGGCATTTTTCTTATAGATGGAAACAAAGCCATTCTTGTGCTGAATTTGTATAATATAGCCCGCATCAGGATCATAACCTGCAAAAATGACCGTGCCTTCGAGTGTGGCAACCACACTTTCTTTCGGGGCTGTCATCATATCTATGCCATAGTGGCGCGTACTTACGTTAAATTTTTGTGTTATAAGACCTTTCACCGGTCTGAAGAACGTCAACCCCTCAACGGGCATCGCTGATCCGGTAGGGACAGATGTGAGGTTATATTTTTCAGACTCTTCAAATTTTTCATTGAATTCCTGCTCACGTTTCGAACTTTTCATTGTCGACTCATCACTTTTCGCCAAAAGCGTGTCCGGCTCATAAGCAATGGAATCGCCTTGTATTTCCCCTTCAAAAGCCCGCTTTACGTTGTTAAGATAAGCCGTCTGATATAACATTTTCTGATCGAGAGAATCCAGTTGTATAGCCGATCTCAAAGCTTGCTCACGAATCTCCGAGTCCAGATATCCTGGCAAATAATTACGAATAGGGGTGGATATGATGACAATGGAGGTGAAAACGGTTACAAAAAAGGCGAAAGCCGCAACAACTACCGATCCTGAAAACCACGAAATACGTATTTTCCAGACTTCCGATAATGTATTTTCGTTAATGATGGAAACTTTATATTTGAAATGTATCCGTTTCCAAAAATCATGTTTCTTCTTTTTATCTCTTTTTCTGTTCATTTAACCAAGGGGTCAAAAACTCCAGTTTATTCCAAAATTAAGAATGCAAATTTAAAAAAAAGATAATCAATAATAATATAAGAACGATACATAATACTTAAATAACCAAAAAAACGAAATAAACTGCATCGAAACATCTCCAAAGCAAGGACTACTAAAAAAGAGAAGTGATTTAAAGTTAAAAAATAAATTATAAAATTATAAAAAAACGCTACTATCACTTTGTATTACATTCATAATCAAAACAATGATAATATGACAAAATATGAAGGCTGAAAAAACAAAGAAAAACGAGTTCCATATCAAAAATAATAGCTATTTTTGCAGCCTGCTTTTCTGTGAAATGAATAAAAGATTGTGAACATCAAACACATAGCAGGAGGCAGTTATAACTAAAAGACAATTATTTTGTTATAATTTTCAACTATGAATTTAAAAGAAAAAATGTCGAGGTTCGATGCTGCACGCAAAGTACGTGAAGCTGGTATCTATCCTTATTTTAGAGTAATTCAGAGCGATCAGGATACTGAAGTTCTCATAAATGGAAAAAAAGTTCTTATGTTTGGCTCAAATGCCTACTTAGGACTCACAAACCACCCCAAAGTTATTGAAGCCTCCATTCAAGCGATCCAGAAATATGGAACAGGAATGGCAGGCTCTCGTTTTTTAAATGGCACATTGGATATACACGTAGAGTTAGAAAAAAAACTCGCCAACTTTGTCGGCAAAGAAGATGCGTTGGTATATTCCACAGGCTTCAATGTGAATGAAGGTGTGCTTGGATGCATCACCGGGCGTGAAGATTACATCCTTTGGGACGAACTTGACCATGCTTCCATCATTGAAGGTAACAGGACTTCACTTTCCACGAAGTTCAAATTCCGTCACAATGACATGGAGTCGCTGGAAAAACAACTGCTCAGATGCGAACAAGACAAAGTGAAACTGATTGTTGTAGACGGAGTTTTCAGTATGGAAGGCGACGTGATCAATCTGCCGGAAATAGTAAAACTAGCAAAAAAATACGATGCCAATGTGATGATCGACGAAGCACACGGCTTGGGTGTTATGGGACGTAACTATAACGGAAAAGGCGTACACGATCATTTCGGACTGACCGATGATGTAGACTTGATCATGGGCACATTCAGTAAATCTCTGGCTTCGATCGGCGGATTTATTGCTGGTGACGAAAATGCAATCGATTTTCTTCGCCACACATCACGTCCTTATATTTTCAGTGCAAGTATCACACCGGGCGCAACTGCCGCCGCAAGTGCTGCATTAGACATCTTGATGTCGGAGCCTGAAAGAATCAGAGGTTTGTGGGAAATAACCAACTATGCTCTGGATGGTTTCCGCCAGATGGGTTGCGAAATAGGACATACTTCCACTCCGATCATTCCACTATTCATCAGAGATAATGACAAAACATTCATAATCACTAAAATGCTGTTTGATGAAGGCATCTTTGTGAACCCTGTTGTTGCACCAGCCGTTGCACCAAAAGATACGCTTATCCGTTTTTCATTGATGGCCACACACACTAAAGAACAGGTAGACAAGGCTTTTGATGCAATACAAAAGGTATTCAAGAAAATGGAGGTATTGCCCAATGTGTTAGCATAAACAAACCCTGCCAACAAGCAAAAAATCTCTGTTTGTCTGATAATAAAACAAACCCTCTAACGTTAAAGTCTTTAGAGGGTTTTATATTTTCTGTAGAAAAAGAAAATATATTTGATATATAAAATTATGAAGCAGTTATACACATTACTTCTCTTTTTTCCGATTTTGTTTCTGGTTTCAGAACAAATATCAGCACAGCAATATACCATCTCCGGCGGCATAGGCACACCATATCAGGAAAGTCCGTCTGCAAGTTCGGGGATTGAAAAGTTATATTTTCTAAATACCCTCACAGATGCAACACTCACTTATTCAAGTGATGCTGCTTCCGTCTTATTTTACAAATATTCACATTCACTGAGCGATGCAGTCCTCATCCAAAATTCGGACATCACCACAACCACAAGCGGCGGTATAACCACATACACAGTTCACTTCTTGGAAGATAGCAAAGGCTATTTTGCATCTGTAAACGGAAATCACCAGTCTGCCGCATGGATCATTGACTATACACAGCATTATCCTGTATTAAATTCCATCTCAACAGAAGAATCTGAGGACAAATGCGAATACATTAAATTATTGATTGATAAAAGCGACAAGCTTTTGTATTATACCGTTGGAGGAGCACCCATAGAAGTGGGCAGACAGTATACAATCAGTTATCCTAACATGCAATGGGACGACGATCAGAAAAAATACATAACTACAACAACAAAATTGCAGAAAGAATTCGGCACGGAAGAAATCATCTCTGCACCCTTGCTCAACACCCAATTCACCTTATCGGGTGATCAATATGCATCCCTCATCGGACTGTCTGAACGCAGTATTGTGTCAGATCCATATACGGCAATAGCCTCGGTTCCTCGCATAGACACAACCGTTGTGAGCAGTTATGCGACCAGCAATCTTTCGGATGGAGCAGAAGGGATTCCCGCTCCGGCCGAGATCACATTCATGGGACGTGCAAATGAACCTGTAACCCGATATTACACTTGGTATATCTATAACGTTAACGATCTCATAAATCACATAGCCAGATACACAGATCAAGACATCAAGTACAATTTTACGCAACAGGGAAAATACAGGGTGGTTCTCGAAACAGCCAGCGATGGTTCAGCCTGCGTTAGCCGCGATTCGGTTGAATTTACAATCCAGGACTGGTATATGGATGCACCTAACTTCTTTTCGCCAGACGATTCTCCGGGTGTCAATGATGAATTTAAGGTGGCATACCGATCCATCACCAAATTTAAATGTACCATTTTCAATCGGTGGGGCAATAAAATATTTGAATGGAGAGATCCATCGAAAGGATGGGACGGAAAATACGGTGGCAAATATGTAAACACCGGCGTTTATTTCTATGTGATCGAATTTGAAGCGTCAGATGGGCAAAAGCATACTAAATCGGGCGATATAAACATTTTGCGAAAGAAATAAGACTGCCACTCTTTTTTATTCTATAACTTCGAAACGTGCAAATTTGAGTAATAGCTGTTTGATTCCAGCATTTTCAAATTCGACCGTTGCTTTGCGGCTATCCACATCACCATCAACGGCAGTCACACGTCCAATGCCAAAACGTTCGTGCTTAATAACCGCACCAACGGCTACATCGTTTGCAGAAGATTTTGCAGACAGCTTGGGTGATGCAAATTTCACTTTCACCATTTTAGGTTTAGGTTTGAGTATATCTTTGTCTGAGATAGAAACTCTTCTATCGGAATCAATAGTTTGGTTTTCACGTTTTTCCCGATCTCTGTGCACTTTATCCCAGAAATTATCATATTGGTTTTCTTCTGATGAAAAAAGATTGGACGAACCACCCAGCACACCATCATTCACGTTCAGGTATTCGGGATCGATATCCCGCAAAAAGCGACTCGGATTGCATGGGTTTGTCTGCCCATTCTTAAATCTGCTTTTAGCATAGCTCAGCATACAGAAATCTTTGGCACGAGTCAGAGCAACATAAAACAAACGGCGCTCTTCCTCCAATCCTCTATACTCTGACTTTGCCATTGCCGAAGGAAACAAGTCTTCTTCCAAGCCAACAACGAATACATTTTTGAATTCCAAACCCTTTGAAGCATGGATTGTCATCATCGTCACTTTTTCCTGTTCCGATTCCTTGTCCGTATCCTGATCTGTCAGCAACGATACTTCGGAGAGAAAATCCATGAGTCCAACATTGCCGTCACCTTCTTCCTGACGACTTTCGCAAAACTCGTGAATGCCCGAAAGCAATTCTTGCAGATTTTCCTGACGGCTCATACCTTCGGGTGTCTGATCCTGATAAGCATCATGAGCAATACCACTCTGCTTCACGATCAATGTTGCCAGATCATAAGCTGACAGTTCGGGTAATTGCGCCATGAAACCATCTATCGTACTTCTAAAGTCAGCCAGTTTTTTTGCTGTTCCAGTGTTCACATTCAAATTGAATCCCAACGGGTCGCCCGTAATCTCCCACAGACTCACATTATGAAGTCGGGCAGATTCAGTCACTTTGTTGATCGTTGTCTGCCCTATTCCCCGTGCCGGAAAATTGACAATACGTTTGAATGCCTCTTCATCAGAAGGATTGACCACCAATCTGAAATAAGCTATCACATCTTTTATCTCTTTACGTTGATAGAAAGACAATCCTCCATAGATCCTGTAAGGAATGTTCCGTTTGCGAAGCGATTCTTCAAAAATGCGCGATTGTGCATTGGTCCGGTAAAGGATCACAAAATCGCTATAAGAAGCTTTCTTCTCACGTCTTATATCAAGTATTTTATTCGCAACGATAATACCTTCTTCAAAGTCAGAAAATGCACTGGCAATTTCAATTCGTTCGCCTTCATCTTTTTCCGAATAGACCCGTTTTTCTATCTGGTTTGCATTTTTCCGGATAAGGCTATTTGCTGCGTTCACAATATTTTGGGTAGAGCGATAGTTTTGTTCCAGTTTGAAAGTACGAGCTTCCGGATAGTCTTTCGTAAAATTAAGAATATTATCAATGTTTGCTCCACGAAAAGCATAAATGCTCTGCGCATCATCGCCTACCACTGCGACACGGTGATGCTTCTCTCCAAGACTTTTGATGATCTTGTATTGCGATCTATTGGTATCCTGATACTCATCTACAAGAATATACTGAAATCGTTGCTGATAGCTAGTCAGGACATCCGGAAAATCTCTGAACAAAATATTCGTAAAATACAAAAGATCGTCAAAATCCATCGTATTAGAAGCTTTCAAGCGCCTGCAATATTCTCTGTATATGTCACGAACTTCTGGGATACGTGCTTTTTGATCATACTCTACCTGCTCTTTATTGGCTGCATACATTGTGGGTGAAACCAGATGATTCTTAGCTTTAGAAATGATTGACTGGATAGTACCCGGTTTATATACTTTGTCGTCCAATTGCTTTTCTTTGATGATTATCTTTATCAGATTACGCGAGTCGGCCGAATCGGCAATTGTAAAAGTGGATAGAAAACCTAATTTTTCTGCTTCGCTACGCAAAATTCGGGAAAATACAGAGTGGAAAGTTCCCATCCACAAGCGACGGGCTATTGTCTCGCCAACCAGATCACCGATACGCATGCGCATTTCCCGTGCAGCCTTATTGGTGAAAGTGAGAGCAAGGATATTTTGTGGAGCCAAACCCAGTTTCAACAGGTAAGCTATTTTATATGTAAGTACACGTGTTTTGCCCGAACCGGCTCCGGCGACAATGAGTGAAGGCCCGTCCGAAAATTCGACAGCGGCACGTTGCGATTCATTGAGTTGTTGCAGTAATTTATCCATCAAGATTGTAAAATGAAGACAAAGATATACAATCAAAAAAAGACATCGGCACAACTCCCTAGAAATTGTGCCGATGAAGCTATTTTTTAGACTTTACCTATTGTTTATTTTAAAATGGCAAATCGTCCGAATCATCACCTCCAAAAGGTTCAGATGCAGGAGCGTTTGTTGCGGTAGTTGGTTGTTGAGACTGGTTCACAGTTTGAACCGATCCTGCAAAACTATCCTGTCCGGCAGATGAGGCATTATCGCCACGGCGTCCCAGCAATTCGATATTATCGGCATAAATTTCGGTTACATACCGTTTCACACCATTCTGATCGTCGTAAGAGCGTGAGCGTATTTTCCCCTCAATATATACCTGAGTGCCTTTTTTCACAAATTGCTCTGCTACTTTGGCCAAACCTCGCCAGCAAACAATGTTGTGCCATTCTGTTCTGTCCGGAATTTGCGTACCGTTGGCAGCCGTATAGCCACGTTCTGTTGTTGCCAACGTGAAATTTACAACAGCACTGCCATTGTCAAAATATCTGATTTCGGGATCTTTCCCTACATTTCCTATCAATATCACTTTATTTACTGACATACGCTTTCTTTGCTAAATAATAAATTTATAATCACAAATATATAAATTTTTTCGAGATTTTCAAGACATTATTCATAATCCGGATCCCAGATACGGCAATAGCCGCTTCTGACAGAAACGGCTATTGTATATTATTATTCCGAAAAATTGGAACTTAGTCAAACATTTGCCTGAAATGGCTGAATATTTTCTCTTTTATCGACTTATTGGGTTGAAAATTAGGAGAGTTTTCCAAACCCGAGAGCGTTGTTTTTTCATTTTCGCTCAAACTTTCAGGAATATAAACACTTACATTTATCAACAAATCACCTGTTCCATAACGGTTGATGCTGGGCAAACCTTTGTTTTTCAGACGAAGCACTTTTCCAGGTTGAGTTCCGGGATCGATGGTTACTTTTGCCTTGCCGTCTATTGTCGGCACCTCTACATTGCCACCCAATGCAGCAGTAGAAAAACTGAGCAGAAGATTGTATACCAAATCATTATCATCCCTCAACAATTCAGGGTGTACTTCTTCTTCGACGATAATCAACAAATCACCATTAATTCCACCATGACGGGCAGCATTTCCCTTGCCACTCATCGACAATTGCATCCCTTCGGCTACTCCTGCAGGAATATTCAGCGAAATAACTTCTTCGTCTCGAATGATGCCTTCACCTGAACAATGAGGACATTTTTTCGTAATGACTTTTCCTTCTCCACCGCAAGTGGAGCATGTTGTCTGAGTTTGCATCTGCCCCAGAATAGTATTCACCACACGTGTAGTGCTTCCCGATCCATGACAAGCCGAGCAGGTAGAATAAGCCGTGCCACCATCGGCTCCCGTTCCGTTACAATGACTGCAAGCTATGTATTTTTTTACTTTTATTTTTTTCTCGACTCCTGTGGCAATTTCTTTGAGCGTCAGTTTCACTTTCACTCGCAAATCCGAACCTCTGTTCATGCGTCGACCACCACCACCGCCGCCAAAACCGCCGAAATGTCCACCAAAAATATCTCCGAATTGCGAAAAGATGTCATCCATAGAAGAAAATCCACCGCCATAGTGCCCACCAAAACCGCCAGGAGCACTATGCCCATATCGGTCGTATTTAGCGCGCTTTTGTTCGTCGCTCAACACCTCGTAAGCTTCAGCAGCTTCTTTAAATTTTTCTTCAGCATCCGGATTATCAGGATTTTTATCCGGATGATATTGAATTGCTTTTTTCTTATATGCTTTTTTTATTTCTTCGACAGTTGCGGTTGTCGTAACTTCCAGCACTTCGTAATAGTCTCTCTTGTTCGCCATTTCGCTGTGAGATTTTTTTATATATTTTATTTTGTAACGCAGAGACAATCCTTTTTCACTTAGGATTGACGTCAACTTATTTTGCGACAATCACTTTCGGGTAACGAATCACTTTGTCACCCAAGGTATAACCTTTTTGTACACAATCTATTATTTTATCTTTTTGATCATCCTCCATAGCCGGAATCGTTGTCAGAGCTTCATGTTTCTCAACATCGAAAGGCTCGCCTACAGTTGCAATTTCCTTGACTCCATTCTTTGTCAAAAAAGATATGAATTTGCTATATATAAGGTATATGCCTTCTTTGACAGCAGCCAAATCTTCAGCTTTATCTATATTTTCTATAGCACGCTCAAAATCATCGACAATGGGTAACAAATCTACCAATATATTTTCTCCACCGGTTTTTATAATATCGGCTTTTTCTTTCAATGTTCTTTTCCGATAGTTATCAAACTCTGCATGCAGGCGCAAATATGAATTGTTCAGTTCATCATACTGTTCTTGCAAACCTGCGGTTTCACTTTCAGACACATTGTCACTCTCGTTGTCAACAAAACCATTATCAATCTGTTCATTTGTCAGATTTTCATTATTTGTTTCTTCATTAGAAACAAAGCCTTCTCTTTTTTCTTCTGCCATATCTTGTTCTTGTTTTATTCAAAAATAAGTATTACAATCACTTACGTCGAACAGTTAGTTCAATTAAGCAATCATTCATGATAATACGTATCCATTTACAACAAATTCTTTGCCAAAGAAAGTCATCAAAAACTATAAAAGTATTTTGTATATTTGCTAATCACAAATTTGTGAACGTTTTTTCATAGCTTCACTTCATTCAGATTTGTGTATAAAGATGACGATAGACCAAATCAAATATTGCAATAAATGATTTCCGACCTTTTCACCCCTATAAATATTACTCTAGCTACACTGATAGTCGCTTCCATTTTCTTTATGAGGGGAAAAGTACGTTCCGACTTGGTGGCTTTGTGTTCGCTACTTGTGCTGATGTTAACGGAAATACTCACTCCGGCAGAGGCACTCTCAGGATTTTCCAATTCTGTGGTCATCATGATGATCGGACTGTTTGTTGTTGGTGGAGGCATTTTCAGGACAGGACTTGCGAAGATGATAAGTAGTAAGATTTTACGCCTTGCAGGAAATAGTGAAACCAAGCTCTTTGTTCTGGTGATGATAGTAACAGCATCTATCGGTGCTTTTGTAAGCAACACAGGCACAGTAGCCGTAATGATTCCAATTGTGGTGAGTATGGCAGCCGAGGCAAAAATATCGTCACGCAAATTATTGATGCCACTTGCTTTTGCAAGCAGTATGGGCATATTAACACTGATAAGCACACCGCCAAATATGGTGATTCAGGAAATCCTGATTGATAACGGATACAAACCATTGTCGTTCTTCTCATTCACACCTGTTGGACTCGTAGCACTGGCTGTGGGTATAGTTCTTTTATTTTTTCTGGGAAAAATATTTCTCTCAAAAGATGACGCCATAGCGACAAAATCAAAGCAGGGAAAAACATTGGACGAACTGACCGAAGAATATAAGCTGTCGCAAACTCTATATTCACTTGAGGTGGATAAAAAATCAGCACTGGCTGACAGGACACTTAAAGATCTGAAAATTGCAACTTTGTATAACATAAACATAGCCAAAATAAGCAGGATAACTAAAAAATCGCGTTTTTCTAAAAACATAACCGAAGAGATTGCCGGTCCAAACACGATCATCAGAATTGGTGACACACTGCACTGTAGCGGCTTGAAAGAAGATATAGAAAGATTCATTCATGAGCAAAACTTACACCAGATAGCTAAGCCGAAAGATCAGAGTGGATTTTTTTCCGATTTCTCCGACATAGGCATTGCCGAAGCATTCATTATGCCTAGTTCGAGACTTATAAACAGAAAAATATCGGACACTCGTTTTCGTGAAGAATATAATGTAAACATCATCGGGATTCAACAAAACAAAGGCTATATAACCGATAACATACAGAATCAAAAACTTCATGCAGGTGATGCCTTGTTGATACAAGGCACGTGGGATGATATTGCAAATATAGGTCGCACGAGGCAAAATGACCTTGTGCTCGTGGGGCAACCTCTGGAAGAAGCATCTAAAGTCACGCTCGATTATAAAGCTCCTGTTGCCGCCATCATCATGATAGCTATGGTGTTGGTTATGGTACTGAACATTATTCCTGCCGTTACGGCGGTGTTGATTGCAGCGGTATTGATGATAGTTACAGGCTGTTTACGCAATATGGAGGAGGCTTATAACAATATCAATTGGGAAAGTGTTGTTCTGATCGGAGCCATGTTGCCTATGTCTTTAGCCTTTGAGAAAACAGGAGCAGCTGCTTTGATTTCAGATAAACTCGTATCACAACTGGGACAATATGGGCCGTATGTTCTGTTGTCAGGAATCTATTTCTCCACCTCGCTACTCACAATGTTTATAAGCAACACAGCCACAGCAGTACTCTTTGCACCTATTGCCTTACACGCAGCCCAAGGCATGACCGCCCCCGAAGGCATGATCGTGAGTCCCTATCCCTTTTTGTTTGCAGTGACAGTTGCTGCCAGCATGTGTTTTGCCAGCCCATTTTCGACACCACCAAATGCATTGGTAATGTCAGCCGGGAAATATTCCTTTATGGATTATATTAAAGTGGGGATGCCTTTGCAGATTGTGATGGGAATAGTCATGATCTTCGTTTTACCCTTGCTATTCCCCTTCTATGTGGAAATTTAATGTTAAAATTTTGCATTTTTCCAAAAAAAAGATTTTATTTGCAGCACAATACAATAAATATCACTCGTAATAACTTCTCTAAAAATCCGTTGCCTATAGTTACAACATTACACTTTGAACACTAATATATAAAAGGTAATGAACAAATTGGAATTAATGACTGATGAGGAATTGGTTCAGTCGTATTCTATAGGTGATAATAATGCTTTCGACTGTCTTCTCTACAGACACAAGAGAACCATTTTTAATTACATTCTCTTTATTGTAAAAAATAAGGAACTCACCGAAGATATTTTTCAAGAAACTTTCATTAAGGCTATCGTCACTATCAAACAAGGTCGATACACCGAGAATGGAAAATTTCGTGCTTGGATCACACGCATTGCACACAATTTGATTATTGATCATTTCCGTCAAGAAAAGAATGAAAACACCATATCAAATGACGAAGTGCAGGTTGACCTGTTCAACAATATGTCTCTGAGCGACGACACCATTGAGGATAAACTGATCAGCAATCAGATTACGGCAGACATTCGTAAATTGGTGCAGTTTTTACCGGACAACCAAAGAGAAGTATTGGAAATGCGTTACTACCAGGATATGAGTTTTAAAGAAATATCTGAAACGACAGGTGTGAGCATCAATACTGCTTTGGGGCGGATGCGCTATGCCATATTGAATATGCGGAAAATGGCTGAAGACAATAAAATGATCTTGACAGCAGAATAAATTTATAACATTATCAATCAAGATATCTCCTATACATAAAATTAAAGTCTGGCATCTAATATTAGTGCCGGACTTTTTTATACTTTAGTATCCTTATTATTGTGATTCCTGTGATGAAAAAGTTTATATTATTTCTGTTTTTCGCGGCCATATTCATTGGTTGCACTGAGCATACACCCAAACCAACCGGATTCAGCCGGATAGACAAACCGACATATACATATAAACAATTTGATGCTCCCGATTTCTCCATCCAATATGCTGGCATTGCAACCATAGAAACTGTACAGAAAGAAGATAAATCAGGCTATTGGTTCAACATTTTATATCCGAACTATCAGGCAACAATTTATTGTTCCTATATCCCAGTCACAACAAACTCTCTGAAAGATGCTCTGAACGATAGTTATCACCTCGCTTATTCGCATACCTCGAAAGCTAATGATATAAATCCAACCATATTTCAAGATTATGAGAAAAAAATAAACGGCACCATCTACGATCTGACAGGTGATGTAGCTACTCCTATTCAATTTTTTGTAACAGACAGTGTCAGCCATTTCTTACGGGGATCACTCTACTTTGATAATCAAGTGAACACAGACTCGATTGCTCCTGTTGTGCAATACATCAGAACTGACATCCAAAAAATTATAGAAAACATCAACTGGAAGTAATCATAAAGTAAACGCCACGTAATCTTTTTTCAGCAAACCGCAAAAGAAAAGAGTTACACCGAAAGGGTTCAACCTCTGCGATGCAACTCTCTTCAAGAAAAACCTATATATGTTATTTTTTGATAATAACCTCTTTGAGTGTTTTGCCTTCTGTGTCTACTAACTTCACAACATATTGTCCGTCTGCAAAGTTCGACATATCAATATATTCACCTTGCTGAACATTTCTGTTGACCAATATCTGACCGGTAATACCTGCCACTATCAACTGCGCTTTGTCTGTATTGGAAAGATTCACATAGAATCCTGCTGTGAAAGGATTCGGATACACTTTCAGTGCATTCGAAAGTTGTTCCTTACCAATGGATACCGTACTGTTAGGACTATTCAGATATAAATCGTAAGTCAGCAATTGATTATAATATTCTACTTCCAATTGCATTTTTTCGACTCCGTATTGTGAATCATCAAAAGCATATTCCAATTTATTCAATACAATGTTTGCCGCAGCCAAATCTTCGACGGGTGTCACATTTTTCAAAAAGATAGAAGCTTTGTTTCCTGCAATCCGTTGCAAAATCTTATCTGTAGTGAGCGATCCTGTACGCAACGAATCTGCAAGAGTAATAGTATCATTTATCAATGCGAGCGCAGGAAC
Organism: Dysgonomonas sp.; assembly: GCA_047974325.1. GTDB lineage: Bacteria > Bacteroidota > Bacteroidia > Bacteroidales > Dysgonomonadaceae > QVMP01. Next base: position 60,930 of record JBKECE010000300.1, read on the forward strand.
CGGACTCACTGTCACCACTATCGAATCTTTCAGCAGAGGATTATGTGTGGATTGGGCATAGACTGTTGTTTCACCCACTTTCAGGGATTTGAACAAACCGTTGTCAATTGTTCCAACGGTAGGATCAGACGATGTCCATGAGTATGTTTCATAAACAAATCTGTTGCTACCGGCAGTCCGATTATCTTCTGACTGTGCTGTGATATAAATTGTTTCACCATTCACCATTGAAACCGAATCAGTGGAAGCTGCGGAATTACCTTCAATCTCAAGCACTACATTTTTCTGTTCCACTACCTGTATTGTCATGGAATCTATCACTTCACCGCTCTTTTGCGAAAATTTGATCTTCGTTGAGCCCAGTTCCAATGCTTGAAACAGACCTGTGTTGTCTATAGTTCCCACTGCAGGATCGGAAGACGTCCATGCAGGCGTACCTGAAGTCCTGTCAGGTATACCATTCTTAAATAACAAACCTTCATATTGGAATGATTCACCTTTGAGCACCTGAAGAGGACCAACACCGATCACATGCACATAATAGTCCTGAGGAACATATGTTTCGACCGGAGTAGTTATAGTAATGGAAACGACTTCGGGAGACACCTCACCCAACCAACCACCATCTTCCTGAACTGTTGCATACACTTTCACGAAATTTATGGTATCTAGTTCCACATGATTTCCATCCCGGTCTACAGCCCAACTAAGATCAAAGCCATCTGCTTGTGCTCCACTTGCATCCTTATAATATGGATTGCGTGGCACGGCAGGAGTGTTATTGTTTGGATGATTATCCGCATAACCGAAGCAAGGTATTTTTATAGCTGTCACATAACCTTTCCGACTTTTGTCAAGCAAGAATTTAGTAAAAGTTCCTGTAAATGAAATAGAGTCAGGACTAATGCCAAAATCGAACGGATCGGGATAGTATGAATGAGAGTGATATGCATTCGACAGCAATGCACCATTAAATCCCTTGTCAGTCTTAAAAGGAGTAGTATAACGCACATCATATTTAGGATTATAGTACGTCATTGTCAGATTTTTGATTGTGGAACTGAAATAGTATTCCGATCCGGCTAATTCATACCATTCATCATCGGGCAGACCATTGCCATTGGTGTCTTTCATGACCATAACGGCAGCAGGTTCAGCCCAACCCGTAAAGGCATTCCCTTTGATTGTAAAATCTACGCCGTATGGATTTTGCGGATCGTTGGCAATAGGACGATCAAATCCGGCAATTACATAACCACCCCAACCACCAAGCGAGACCATCGAACCTGAACCTATAATATTATTCTTTGCCGACGATTTACCGATAGATTCGTTTGTAAACTGTCCCGGAGCCGGCTGAAATTGAAAAACTTTGGTCACATTAGATGACGTTTGTGCGACGGTTGCCGCACTGAAAAAAATCATTAGCAGAAAGTAAAGATGTTTCATCACTATTATTTTAATTGATTAAAAAAATTTATTACTTAATCAAATGACTTTCGAATAAATGATGAACAACAATGCAATGCACATGCTACACGAAGACCTCCAGACAGTCTTTCTTTCAAAAACGAAAAATAAAATAAGCGTGATTCCTGCGTATGTTTTATGCTCTATTCCTCGAAAGCTCAAACGTTCTGTTCTGGCAGGTCTTCTGACTTACTCCGTTTTTGAATGTCCTTCCCGTTATCAAAACAGTGGATTGAGTTTTATTCAAAAACTGTAATAGAGCTTACAGCAGCGGGTCTGTTCAGGATTTACACCTGATTCCCTTTTCAGTATTTATCCGTGGATTCGGATTCATACCACCAAAACTTTTGCAAAGTTAAGCAAAAAATAAGGAGAATGCGATCTTTGAAATAATATTTTTATCCAAAAAAATCTTCAACCACTAGTTCCAAATATTTTCATACCTTTGCAACATTGTGTAATCTAGCAACAATGCGATATGCCTTACAATTTTAATGAAATACTGAATTTTGTAAATAACAGTATAGGAAACATCTCTTTCACTCACAACCCAAAATCATTATTCGACCCCATCAGTTATATACTCTCATTGGGTGGGAAAAGAATCAGACCCGCATTGGTCTTAATGTCATACAATCTATTCAAAAACAGTATTGAAGAGGCTATTCCTGCAGCATTGGGAGTAGAAATATTCCACAATTTCACACTGTTACACGATGACCTGATGGACAAAGCTGATATGCGCAGAGGTAAACCAACCGTACATATAAAATGGAACGACAATGCGGCCATCCTTTCGGGCGATGCAATGCTCATAGAAGCATATAAAGAAATGGCCAAGACAAAAAAAGAAGTGTTGGGTGAGGCACTCGAATTATTTTCCGAAACA
>JBKECE010000311.1:0-12128 GCA_047974325.1 Dysgonomonas sp.
AGAGACACAAATATGTACCAATCCATCGTCTATTAATTTATAAGTTCGCCTATCTATCGTTCATCTATAGCGAAAGAAGTGGTTCTTCCGATGAAAAGGGTAAAATTCTACAGAAAGCAATATGCAGGGGGAAATTGTGCATTTGCTTTTGAAGAAGAAAGGGATAGTGAATTACTAAGCATACGAGAATATAAAATTCCAACTTACTGAATGTCATCACTCAGTTATTTTGAATCCACAGAGTGCAAAATAACAACTAATAAATTGATATATTGCAACTTAAAATAAAATATAGCTTCAATTATTTCTCTCTTTGTAGACAAAATAGGCTAAAACAATGATCGGGATGAACATGATACCAATATAAAGAGCATTATATTGAAGTGTTTCCGGATCCATCAAAATAGCAAGCAACAGACCGACAACAGCACCTCCAAGATGCGCATCGTGGCCAATATTTCCCAATTGCTTCTTCATTCCGTAGATTGAATAAGCGAGATAGAGAATACCAAAGATGAAACCGGGAATCGGTATTGGAATAAAGAAGAAATAGATGCCGATGTTAGGATCCAATGCGATGGAGGCAAACAAGACTCCCGTCACCCCACCCGACGCTCCAATTGCGCTGTAATAGGAATGTTTGCGGTGCATCCACAAACTGAGCAAACTACCAAAAAAGATGGACACTATATAGATGAGCAGATAAGACCGCGTGCCAACATAACTGATTACAAAATCGGAAAAGAAATAGAGAGTCATCATATTGAACAGTAAATGCATCATATCACCATGCAACAGGGCTGATGTCAATAGTCTGTCCCACTGTTTTTTATGCAGCACAGCACCAACATTGAATTTAAACCTGTCCATAATCTCCTCATTACCGAATCCGATGAAACTGACAATGGATGTGACCACAATAATAATTAGTGTTATTGAATTCATTTGACTTATGATATATTTTTACTACATATATTATTCTCTCTTATACAAAAATAAATTATTAGATCCGATTTTCAGGCATTGTGCACCACTAATTATCAACAATCCACTAGAAGTTGGACGGTTGTATAAAATAAAAAGACGGCAAGTTTTGAAAACTTGCCGTCTTTACTTGCCTCATTGTTGAAGGTCAAGAAATGTGTTTATTAACTATAATATAAAATGATTAGGGTGCTGTTTCAATTGCGTCTGGTGTTGTTGACAAAGCATCAATGCGTCCTTGTAAATTACGTTTTTTTATCAATTCTTTCACTTCAGGATCAAGCGCCGCACGATATATTTTCATCACATCCAATTTAAACGATTCCATCAGATGTTCAACAGCTTCATCCTCTTTATCCAGTCTCAGAGCAAGAATGGCCAGCAGATATTCACTACTTTTCGTCTTTGGCTGACCGATCAGCATTTCATACGCCTTAGCATTGTATCCCAAGCAAGCATAACACAAAGCTGTGTTGAAATCTCCATATTTAGACAATATATCCAAAGCTTTCCAATATTCACGTTCTTGCAATAAACGAAGGCCTTCTTCATAGTCTTCACCTTTATATTCTACTCTGTCTTCTGTATCTGTAGTCATATCCGTACGGTGTAGATTGAACCGGACTTCGGCTTTTGCCAAAAGAGGGTAGATAGAATCTCGGATAATGGCATAATCTTCTTTATACTTTGCCTTAATGTTATCTTCACAAGCATCAGGATCAGTTGCACTCGTAAGCATATTCAATATTTCATCTTTGTTCTTGATATCTTTTCTTTTTTGAATTTCACGCACCAGCGTATTCCAATCTTCGCTGATGAATCTTGCTTTAAATATAGAATCAACATCGAGCTTGTCCCCTAAGGCTTTGCTCAGGTAATTTTTTATCGAAACAGACTGCTTCTCGGTCAAATCAGTATTATCATTAAACTTCCCAACCAAAGAACTTGACATCTGGATGACAACACTGTCAAAAGCATAAACTCCATAGCTGACTATAGCGTCATAGATATCTGTTATTTTTTTCATTTGATCCCTGTTATCCTTATAATTGATGTCGAATTTGGAACTCTTAGGTGGAAATTTTATGTAGGATATAACACGGTCATATACATCTCTGTTAAGCTTCGTAACTTTATTTCTTAAAGTCGTATCAGCCAATTGCGCAAGCGATGATATAAAATAAGATATCGTATCTATATTGCCCATCGTGTAGCTACTCATATCTATCGCATTCACTTTAGCGTCAAGAGTGATTCTCAGTTTATTCAGTCCGGGCGTAACCGGATAGTCTTGTTTATAATAATAAATGAAATCTTTGCCTGCATCCACCAGGCTGTCTACACGCACATTTTCTTCGTACGGATATTTTACCATCTTCAAGAAAGCATCATCTTTCCGTTCAGATTTCAGTTCATTGAGAGCTATATCCTTATAGAGATATCTAAATTTTGCTATCTGTATAGAATCCTGTTTTTTTACGATCTGATTGGGAACGTCAGTCAATGACTTATAAACATCACCCGCTTTTTCGGGTTTAATTTTACTATATTCGTCAGCTCTCTTTTGCCAATGCTCGGTATTTTTCTTCAGTTTTTTATCATACTGATGCATATAATGTCTATAAATGCCGGTTGTATCCTTTCCTTGCGAATATTTCTTGATCGTTTCCTTCATCGCCTTGCGTGCATACTCATTATAAGCGACATTCTGGTATGTGATTTGCTTTGCTGCAAAAAAGGTTTGTATTTTTTCCCATTCCGACAACTCATCCTGATATGTTTTCTGTTTTTTCCATTTAGAATAATATTCATCATAGAAGAAACCTTGTATATCTCGAATATCCTTAGATATTCCCTTGCGATCAAGGAACACACTGTCATAATGCACTTCGTTCACAATAGATGCCAAATAGTCGTCGTAGGCTTTATAATCTTTCTTTTGTTGTTCATAAAAATCCTTACCTTTCAGTACGACATCGTCCAAATACACAATTGAATCATTATGGAAAACCTTGGGACGGAGCGTTATTCTCCATAGCGGAGAAATGACTTCTTTGGGTACTTTCACCACAAAATCGACGTTTACCATTCCCTTCTGCTCTGGCGTGAACCTCAACAGAGCCGTAACATGCACTTCGGGTAGATCTTGTACTTCATCTATTTTTTTAGCTTTTGGAATCTCTCCGGGCTTGTCTGTCAAATTGTTGTCTGGATTTGAAAAAGTGACAACTTCAGATACTACTGCGCCACCGTTAGAATTATCGCCTCCCGTATTGGGTAGTTCTATGTTCACATGTTTCGATTGCATAAAAAGACTTTTAGTCTGCAAATTGCCACTCCTCTTTATCTTCTTGGTAATGGAACAAGAAACCGGTAAGATTAGAACTAAACTTATGGCTGCATAAAATATGCTATTTCTTCGGATGTGTATTTTCTTTAACATAATTCTGTTATTTTTTCAATGAAACAATAATTATATTTATCGTAAACTTTATATAATTCAGTAGCTCGATGAGACTTATACTCTGAGGTAACGTAAGTCGAGCCGGCTATCTTCTTTAGGTGATCAGAATAATTTTCCTGTTTTCTTAATCGAAATGCCACCTCCAAAAGTCTTGGAACCGAAGAACTCTCCGCAATCGTATCCGACTGAACACTTAACAGTGAACCCTTTTATTTTTTCGAAATGATATGTTATATCCAATCCTGAAGCAAATCCTGTTCTTTTGCCCAATGTTGCAGATTTGTGAGGATTGATCGATTCTCCGTATGTACCCAATAATGTATATTGAATCTGGTCTGACAGATAGCCATCGATGCCTAGATGCAAAGCCATGATCCGGTTTCTCCTAAATCCGAGATACCCATCGTCGTTATATTCAGGGGAAAGGAATAGGACATTTCCGAGACTTCTGCCAAAATATGACATCCCTTGCGGATAAGTGGAATTATTATAATAATCGTCCGGCCAAGTTTTTTCACGTTCTGCTGTTGTCTCCGGCGGTGTGGAATTGGTATCAGTCGTGCCGGATGTTTTGGAGACACTCTGGTTTTTAGTATACAGATATTCAAAAACCACATTTGAAAATAATTTTTCCTGTTTCGATTTATATTGAATCCCCAAAAGCATATCCGGATAATTTTGCATCTTCACACCGGACATGTCTTCTGCAATATGTTGCCAATAAATACTGTAGATCTGATCCGAATATTCGGTTCCATAATCGACCTTAAAGTTATAGGATGCGATGTGTGAACCTGTGGCTTGTCTCAGTTTTGGATCAGCTGCATCGTTCTTGCTTTCCTGAACGCCGCTTGTTGCCAAAACAACGTGCAACAAATCATTAAAAGAATTGGGTAATTCATAAGACTCGTTCTTAGCAGTAAAATACAAATCACCTCCCCATTGAACATGATGTTCTATTCCGGCAATGACCTGAAATCCTTTTTCCTTCAGAGCAATATTACCTATTCTGAAATAGAATGATTTGCGATGAAGCAAAGCATCCTTTGTATAATTCTGATTGAAAGGTGTGGCCGTGTTTTCCAGATATTTTCCGTCCAAAAATTTACCTACCGCAAAGTCTCCTTTTATGTAGAAAATCTTATTCTTAACAGGAAATGATGTAAACTCCGGTATGCTGATTTTAATTTCGGGACTTGGACGTGCATTATTGGAATGTACCATATCACCTGTGCTCAAGTCTGCATCAACAATCGATCCATAATCTTCTTTGATCCCAACAGTGAGTTTAAAAATTTTCCACTGCACATCGCCATAGGCTTGCTGTATCCAAAACTGATCCTTATTGCTTTGCTTGGAAGAAGCAACAAGATCCAAACCAAATCCATAAGACATGTTTTTATTAAGCAGCTGATTATGAAAAATACCTGACTGCAAATAATAATTGTCTGCTTTGAGAGGTACCACTCCCCATTTATGATTGGTCATCCAAAATGGAGTGTGTTCTTCAGAAGACAGTGATCCAAAAGCTTCTACGCTATATGTTGTGTGTCTTTCCTTTTTAAAAACCCTCAAACTATCCAAACCGACGGATTGAATGTTTGTTTTTTCCATTACGGTACTGTCTCCCTGTTCTTGGGCAATTGATATTTTGGGCAATAGGCTTATCAGCACTAGTAAAAGTGAAATCATGTTCCGCGTCTTCATATCCATATCAATATTTTATATGATTATTATGCAATTGAACTTTCCCATTTTTTATATATAATTGTCTTCATATTGTTTCACGATGAGTTTCCAATGATACCTTCTGGAGGCTGTTTCGAGCATCTGCTCTCCCATTCCTTCAAAATGGTTGATATCAGTCTCCATCAAATCGCGTAAAGCAGATATATCCCGGAAATAGACAATTCTGTTTTCTGTTGTTTCTCTATTATAGATCACATCGTATGCCCAGATCGGACGACCGAAGAACATCGCTTCCACCAAAGACGGATTAGTTCCTCCTGCACTGTGACCGTGAATGTAGACCCTACAATTTTTGCGAAGTATATATAACTCATCCAGATCATAGATGCCTGAAAACGTGTGAATATTAGTATAAGGTTCACATTCCGATCTTAGATCTTTGCCAAACTTGCTGTGATCCCAATTGCCCACAAAGGCTAAGTGTTGATCACTCTGTGCATAAGCTCCTATTATCAGAGAGCAGTTATTCTCGGGTTCTATGCGGCATACACTCAGCGCATATTCATGTCTGGACAGTCCATATTTTTCTAAAATACGACATTCCTGCTCTTCTGTCACATTGCGTTGCACGTGGTCGCCTCCGTATGCAATCAAGACAGCTTCTTTGTGATATTTGGCTCTTATATAATCCTGAATTCCTTTATTATCCGCAATTAGAACATCGGCATGTCTTACAGCTAAGGTTTCGGATAGCTTAAGAAATTTCTTTACAAACTTTCCCCATTTCACTCGCTGGTATTCCAATCCATCTATGTTTACTATTATTTTTTTGCGATACAATAAACGGAATACCGGCATGAAAATGCATCCCGAAACACCAAGCACCATAACCACATCATAACCTCTCACAGCATGCACCAAAGACCAGATATCATACAAAATGCTCTGCATTCCATTGGCATGAAGCGGAATGTATCGCAAAGCAGCTTTCTTATACGTTTGCAGTCTTGTCTCATAACTTTTTCCACTGCAAAACACTGTATACTGAACATCAACCGAACAATTTTCTCCAATCAGATATTCAGCCAAAGTCTCAAATCCGCCATACTGCGCAGGCACACCCTGCGTTCCTATTATAGCCACTTTTTTCATCTGAGTAGAATCATTGTTTTATTTATTTACACTCTTTTGTTTTATTATTTTATTGTATATGTCACGAATTTGCTGTGTATGTTCCCTTTGAGTATAAATCCAAGCCCTGTTCAGAATTTTTTCGTTAAAGCCTGATAACCGGTGAGGATTCATCAAAATCATTTTCAGATTTTCCTTTAAATCGTTTCTGCTCTCAAAAATGAATGAGCTGTCATATTGTTTTATTACATCTTTTGCCCCAACTGTGGATGAAACGAGAACCGGAACACCATGAGATAAAGCTTCAAGGGCAACGAGACTGAATGTTTCTTTCCAGACAGATGGAACCACCAGCAAATTCATCGGAGAATAGACTTCACCCAATTGAGACGGCGTGTATGTGCCCCGAAAAAGGATTTTAGAAGTATTCGGGTGCTCTGCCTTTGCACCCCCCCACACAGAAAGTGACCAATTAGCAAATCCTTCGTCCAAAAGTTCCACTAATACGCTTTCTAACAAAGAATAACCTTTATAGACAGTGGTGTTGCCAATGAATCCTATATGAATATTATTTTCATCAATATCCATCTTTGAACGGTGATCTCCAATACCCGAATGGACAACAGGCACAATCTCTCCTTTTACATTTTCAACATGCTGCATATAAACAGATTGCGAAACAGAACTGTTGAATATGAAATGATCTATCAAAGAGTATATTTCTTTGTAGCTTTCATCCAATTGGAGATACTTGTTCATTTATTTCAAAATTAATTTCCGAAGAAATTTATTATTCTTACATCTCAACAAAATATCTGAATTACGCATTCGCAGGAACCTTGCTGAAGGTGATGCTGCATTACACTGTTCGCAATATTTGCAGAAAGAAACATCACAGATTCGCCCCATATTATCGACAAGGTTCACTTTTGAACATATTCCGTAATAATCATGCGATGTGTATACGATGCTCACATCTTTTTGTTTGAGATATTGTATCAGCTCTTTAGGCAATCCCATCAAAGTATGGATGTGAAACACATCGGGACGGGTGGTTTGATAAAAAGCCTCCAACTGACCGGGCGAGAAAGGTCTCGCATCTTTTAATATATCGTCCGGATCAGACACTCCATACAAGAGTGGAACTAACATCGGATTACACAATTCAAATAATCGGATATCGCCGAAAGAGGGTTTGTTTTGTATTTTTCGATATTGTGAAAAAAGCAGCATGCGACCGGGATAAAGTAAAAAAACATCATCTTCTTTGCTCTGAGCTGACATCAAATCCAGAGCATATTTAGTCATTCCGCCACTTCGGAATGGAGGAAGTCCCAGCGTATAGTGCAAAATTCTCATAAGCGGGATAACAATTTAGTCCAGATGAGTAGGCATGCCGATACATCCCTACTGAAAGCACCTCTGTCCCGTTCGAGGAAACGGCCAATAATATCCAACAAATAACATTGGTAAAAGAAATCAGACTGATCCATATACACCTTAAGATCATTTTTCCGGGACAAATATTCTTCATATATTTTGTCGGCATTCCAATGCTTTTCAAATATGGCAGACTGCGTAAAAAAATGAAAGTAGTCCAGATAAGGAGGATATGTCATTTGAGAATATTCAAAATCGAAAACAAACAACTCTCCTTTTTCAACAAGCATATTCCAAGGCGTGAAATCAGCATGATAAGCCGAGAAAACGACATGTCTTCCTGTATAATAAGCATTGAGGCGCTCCAATGAATGTCTAACTATAGCCGCAGCTTCGTCCGGCAGATACCCTATGTTGTCAGACAAATGAAATAATGCTGCACAAAAATCAGTTTGGTCAAAACTGAGTTCTTTTTTTGTTGCGGATACCAGATCGGTGAGAAACTTCCAATGCAGATGATTCCAGTGATGGCATATCGTCGACTGATTTGTTTTCAAAGTTGTTTGAACAAAGATCCCGATGTTATTTTCCCAATCACCACAAAACAAGCACTCTGGTATGCTCTTCACACCTTTTACTTTCAGATAATCCAAAATCTGCTGTTCGCGATGGAACATCTGTCTGACATCTTCACTATCCGATATTTTACAATATCCCAATATATTGTTGCCATCATTCAATTGCATTGTTATTTTCTGATGAACAGATGGCGTGCCTCCGAAAACAGAAAATTCAAACCGATTGACGGCAAAGCTTTGTTTCAGCATTTCTTGCAACTTGTCATCCAATTGAAGGTTTAGGATCTTGATTCCAAGCTTTTGACGGACCAATCGAATGTCCTTCAGATACGGAAACAACCTTTTCATCAACTTTCCTTTGATTCCGCTCGGTTGGTATAGATTCATCGCTGTCCGCATATTTTCACGCGGCATGATCCACATTTTGGCATCGGCATTTGAGAACATATAATAAATCTTATCGGGTTTCTCGTTCAAGACACGCGACAAAAGATTATATACGTTACTTCCATTTATTTCTCCGAACATAATGAATCAGCGATAATTGTTATTCTCCAATTTTGTGAAAACAGTCTCCATGAATTTGCCTTTCATATCCCAGTTAAATACGTCCTTGATGCGCTTCTGTCCGGCTTTTCCCATTTGTGTTCTGCTCTCCGCATCGTCAATGAGCCTACAGATTGCAGATGCAATGTCTTCAGGCAGTTGTTGTGGATTTGTGACAGGCAAACGGATTGCAGAATGGTCGTCTGTTATAATCTCCATGCCTGTCCATTTCAAACAGATAACAGGTAATCCTATTGCCATCGCTTCCATCAAAGACCATGAACCACCTTCCCTCAGACTAGGAAAGACATAAATATCCGATTCGGACAAGTGATTCAAAACCTCATTTCTTGGTATCTGGGGTATAAATTCTACTTCATGCAATATGCTGTCGCGTACGATCTGATTCCGTAGTTTTTCGGCTTCACCACCGGAACCAATGACCGTTAATCTGATTTTATACGATGACGGCACATACTTCAAAGCACTTATTATTGCTTTTATGTTTTTGAAAGGGACGAGCCGTCCGGTAGTGATAAGGCGAATTGTTGCCGGATCACATTTTTCTTTTGATTGGGCAGATCGTTCAACCTCCGTTTGAGACATTGCTGTTTCGAGCATCGTGTCTACTTTATATCTGTATTTTTTAGGAATCACGAAGCCTGTATTTTCTGTTCGCACGATTATCGAAACGGCTTTTCGACTGGGGAATGCAATCAATGGATTAAGGGCAGATGTACCATTTAATATGTAACGGAAAGACTGTATCAGCCTTTGCTTCAATGGTAGATCGCGTAAAAAAGGTTTTGGAACACAATCGCCACCACCAATAGGACCCCAAATGAAAGGAACCTTGAAGAAAGGTAAGAATGTGGGCATCCAAAGGCTTCCGAATGTGAGATGCATCGTGTAGTCGAAATGTGTTTGCCGGAGCAATTTTCTGACAAGCGAGCAAATTCCGATTTGCCACAAAAAATAATAAAAATACAGCCCCTTATCGCCTTTCTTTATCTTACGAAAAAACTTGTTTGTATCATAATAATGGAATACAACATTCGCGGCAACATCTTGTGGCAAATTTGTCTCCACCGATTCTTTATTGTTGGCACGGGTTATCACATGCAGATTGTTTTCTTTAGCCAATTGGAGAACCCAATTCCAGCCCACTCCGGCCTCCGAACCTTTTTCAGGTTCACAACCGTAGGCACTTATTAAAATTGTGCGCTTTTTCTGCATTTTGTATAATTGTCAATAGGTCTAAAAATCACAATACTTACGGTCATGATTATAATTTACTTGTCAGTAGTCTTTCTCGTGAATTTATCTATAATAATGGCAGTGGCATCGCCAACCATCAACTGTGGACTTTTTGTTGCATCAATGGTGACAAAGCGTTCGTTTGTCGCTGACAGTTTTTGGAATTCGCCCAATTGTCGGTTTATCTCATTGATAGACAATTCCTGTTTCCTTTTAAATATGATTTCAGCCTCAGTCTCCAGAACAAAAACGAGTGATGGTTGCAAAACCATTTTGGAGAACAACTTACGCATCCAGAACGGCAATTTTATGCGAGAACGCTTCGGATCAATCAGAAAGTCATATATATATCTGTCGTAAATTGTGAATTTGTCAAATTGGACATCTTTCCTCAATTTCAGAGGGACTCCTACCAGATAGTCCAACCAGTAATATACCATTCGGATAAAAGAACTGACAACATTGGCCGACGGACTTCTATGCGGATTGGTAAAATCCTTGTCCTGTTCCATCATTCCGGCTTTTTCTCCTACCGCACCCAGATTGGGTAAAATGGTCGGCCTGAAATGATAGACATTCATTTTATCTATATCACAAACAAAAAAATAGGCTAACCTGTCGCAAACGCCCTCTATAAATGTTGTTTTTCCTGTTCCATCAGGTGCTTCTACTGCTAAGAATTTCCTATATTTATTCGGACACCAACCTATCCGATATAATTTTTCAATCCAAAAACGCGATACGTTTATGATCGTGCGCACAGGCTTCTTATAAAATGCTATTTTCTTGGATATAAAAGATATCCGAGCCGATTGATTTATGATTCCTTCATAATCGTGCCTTTGCAACATTTCGGAGATTTCCTTGCCTTCTGCACCCAACACACATTTTAGTATAGAATCTATCTTTTCGGAATATTCTTTATATCCGGCTTCTATCTTTTCACGGTATTTATTTTTCAGTTCTTTACTACTGATTATTTTATATAGAATCAGCAGAGCGATGTCATATTCAACATTCAAAACCCTGAATTCTTTATACGGGATTGTATTGGCATACAATGTCTCAAAATCAAAGATTTCAAAACCTTTGTTCAGATAGCCTTCCATAATGTCTATATGAATGGAAAAATTCTTCTCCACGTCGATGCCAATCCAACATCTGACACGTTCATATCTTACGACATAATAATTACTTATTCCAAATTCCTTAAATGCGGACAAAAGAAGTTTTGAAGCCGCATCATAAAAGCCGGGAGCAATGATAATATCAACATCTTTAGAATCATTTTTTTCAGGTAATTCTTCGTAATTTCTCAATATAAAATAGCGGATATTTTCTCTATCCAAATTGTACAAATATCGGGTGAGAATTGATGAATGCAGAGTGTTCCAATCGTATAATGGGTTTTTACTTTTACCGTTAGTCATAAATTAATTTTCTAAAATCGAACTGTTATTACCAATATCTTTCGGACAAAAGATCTGGTTGTTTACCAACTACCTCTATGGGTAGCTCATTTCTAATTTATATTGTTATCAACAAGGATTGTCAATATAACCTTCTGTGGCTGTTTCTCTTGAAATTATTTTTGCCGGGTTTCCAATACATATTGAATTCGATGGAACATCTACGTTCACGTATGCTCCAGGAGCAATCAATACGTTATCTCCAATGATAATTCCTCCTACTATTATTGCATTCGAACCAATCCACACTGAATTGCCTATTGCCGGAGCTCCTTTCTTAGTTCCGCGTCTTTGGCTTCCTATTGTCACGCCTTTGAATATTGTACAATTTGTGCCAATAACACTGAAGTCATTGATGATCAGCCCTCCATAGTGTACCAGTCGCAATCCTTTTCCGATGCGGCAATGAGCATTGATCTCATAACCATATTTGATAGAATAGTGTCGGTGCAATATTTTAAAGGAAAAATATAAAAAGCGGTTTTGATTAAAAAGAGCATGATGTGTTAATCTAAAGATGACAGCATACCTGAATTCAGGATTAACCAACGCTTTCAGAAAAGAAAATGAGCTTTTAGGTTTTCCGGTCAATCTATACAGATCAGAAAAAATCAATTCCGATACAGAAGT
>JBKECE010000004.1:0-13553 GCA_047974325.1 Dysgonomonas sp.
ATTAATAAGATTCCCCTAAATGGTAAAAGGTTTGTAAAAAACATATCCATTTAAAAAATAAAGTCGAAAAGAATAAACAATATATAAAAATATTTTTCTACCTTTGAACATTGAAAAGAAATAAAAAGTTAGTAATGAATAAGTATCGGATTGAAAATCCTAATAATAAAGACGTGCGGGAGTACAAATCCCGCATGACGGAAAGTCTGTTTTCGTATAAATACAATAAAATGACAAAATAGCAAATAAAATACTTGATATATGAATTAAATGTTGTATAATTGCAGAGAAAATGTAAAAATAGAAAATAGAAGAAAATGATACACGAAATAAAAATAAAGAACTTTTTATAATTTAAAGATGAAGTAGTATTTAGTTTTGCATCTATAATCCTGGTACTGATGAGAAACATAGGTTTCCGAGTTGCAGTAACCTTAACTGCCACATAAAAAGACTGTATACGCAATTGCATAAAATTATACAATTAATTATATAGTATTAGTATTCTATGAATTAGCAAAACGAGGACGGAGGATATATGAAATATATACGCAATTGTGTTGCGTATATACAAATGTTACCACCAATGCTAAAAAGACAGACGACACAGCAAGACAATGACTGAAAATGGACTCGACATACGAACCATATCGACCAAGCGGTCAGACTTTCAAACTGACCGTGTTTTGCTATTGGGACAGGTTATTACTGACTTTAATTCTACACATTTAATAAGAATACATTCGCCAGCCGCACAAACGGCACATTTGGTTTTGCCCGATACACAAGCCGACCCTTCGCAAAACCAAAAGAGCCATTTTTTGCCAACGCACAGTGAAACAAATTTTAACTTTGAGATTTTGTAAAGAATGAGTGATAAAACTTTTGAAATATATTTTAGTACTGACAACCTGAAACTTGCCTATTACAGAATAGTATGCTGGCCTGAAAGGTTAGTGAAAGACCGTTTCGGTATACATGCCTTTGGTGCTCAATTAGACAAAAACGTAAAACAACTTTCAGAGAAACTCATTTCCG
This sequence comes from Dysgonomonas sp., assembly GCA_047974325.1. GTDB lineage: Bacteria > Bacteroidota > Bacteroidia > Bacteroidales > Dysgonomonadaceae > QVMP01. The sequence goes on from JBKECE010000004.1 coordinate 1,039, forward strand.
GAAAATATTCACCCCAGCGTGGCTTCAAATATTACGAACCAAAATCATCAGGCACACAAAGGACAAAAACTCTTTTAATGATTGAGGATGCATTGGTTTACCAAGCCATTGCCAATGTGATTGCAGCCAGAAATTATGAATTGTTGGCAGAGCATGATGACTTTGTTTTTGGTTCCGTTTTGATGCCAGACACTAAACAAGGTACTGAATTATTAAATCAGGACAATTCGAAATATTTCTTTTTTAAGTTTTGGAAATCCCTATTTGTAAGGTTCAAGGACTCTGTAATCAAGGCCATTGAACAAGACAAAGCAACGCACAAGTTTGAAACAGATATTACAGGTTTTTTTGATTCCATTCCGCACTACAATCTACTACTGACGCTAAGCACTCACTTTGGTGTAGAGGATGAAATTCTTGATTTGCTTTCTGTTTGCCTGAACGCCTGGTCGGGAACAAAAGAGAGCAGCACTCCGGGTGTTGGCATACCACAAGGGCCACAGCCGTCTTATCTCCTAGCAAATTTACTTTTATACCCACTCGACAAACAGTTGATTAGCGAAGCTTTCAAGTATTATCGTTACATGGACGACATCAAAATTTACGGATATTCTGAAAGTGAATTGAGAAATGTGTTAGTTCATATCGACAATTATTTAAAAGGACATGGTCTTTCCATTAACTCTAAAAAGACCGGTATAACTGCAATTGACGCAGCTAAAGAAGATGAAACAGTTAAAGAACTCCGAAGATTTGAGGTTATAGGCAACGATTATACAGGCGATGAAACTTTTATCACTGAACTTTCAGAGGGCGGTCTGGAAAGTAACATCATAAAATCATTACTCGGATTAAGCGAACAATCGCCCGAAGAACATGATGAAAGTGACACCAAAAAACAATTAGAAAACATTACTGATCCTGAAAAAATTATTGCGTTTTGGGAAAAAGAAATATCAGAAGTTGAAAAGGAACTTCCAAGCCTATTTAAAAGCGATTCACTTGAATTGGCTGACCCAGAAAAAACAGATGATATAGATTTCATCCGTTTGAGTGCCAAATACGGCACAGCAGTCCGTTCAGTTAATGAATACAAGCAAGTCAAAGCAGCCAATCATCTATTGCCCTACTGGCTTTTCGCTTTGAAGAAATTTTATTGGAGAGCAAGTAATTATATCTTAACGCTTCAGCATTACAGAGATAATGAGACTTTGAAAGAAGAACTTATTTCAATTTATCTAACTGATAAAAATTACGAATGTTATCGCTATCACATCATTACCTGCCTTACTTACAATTTCAGGTATTCTGATAGAGAACTAAGAGAATTTTTCAAATATCTAAAGGCTGAAAATTCAGAATTGGTTCGCTATGCACTCTATTGTATGCTTATCAAACATTCTGATGACCAGCAATTAAAATCAACCTTACGGGTGAAGCTTTCTAGAGAAACAAATAATTACCTGAAATTGATAACACTTGACTATTGGAAAAGGGATGCTAACCGTGTGAGCTCTATGGATGAACTTGTAAAACAAATGGGATTATGAAGTTTACGGAATTAAGAAATACTATGCAGTCTTTTTCCGGTGCTTCTACCCCGGACTATCAACTTGCGTATATTACATCAGAGGTTAAAGACTTGCTGAATGGACTTAACAATCAGTTTGTAGAATATCTGACAAAAGACATTATTGAAATCGAATTGCAACTGAATTTGCAACAGTGGCTCGGTTCACCTTATTATCAGTCATCCAATGAAAATGCCAAAGATTGTTTGGAGCATTGCCCAACTGTGAAGCATATCTGGGGAAGAAAAATAAAAGGATGGACAGATAGTGCACTGAAATGCTTTGATAACTTTTTGCTCAAGTACATTCAAATTGATAATGGCGAAACCATATCAAGAAGCCATACCGGAATTAAAGAAACGGATGTCTATCATCATCTCATCAACAAAGGTGGTGTAGAACAAGAAATAGGTCAGAACTTTAAAAATATCTATCAGCTCAGGTCAGCATTTCAACATATACAAACGGAAGAAAAGGATGGAATTCGGATTCCAAGACGGATTTCAAATTCAAAATGTAATCAATCGAGAGACCTTATCATTCAATGGTTTCGATTGTCTGTGTTGTCATTATTTACCCTGATTGAAGAAAAAAACAAAACAACGAATTAGAAGAAATTATGAACCAAGCCGTACACAATAGATTAATTTCCTTTATCTGGTCAATCGCTGATGATTGCCTAAGAGACGTATATGTAAGAGGAAAATACAGAGATGTTATTTTGCCAATGGTGGTATTAAGGCGACTGGATGCTTTGCTAGAGCCAACCAAAGAAGCAGTGATGGAAGAACTTGCTTTTCAACGAGATGAAGCAGGTTTTACTGAATGGGACGAAACAGGTTTGCGTGATGCCAGCGGCTATGTGTTTTACAATACCAGTGAATGGACATTACAGCGTCTTTATGATACTGCAACCAATAGCCAACAAATCTTACAAGCTAACTTTGAAGATTATCTGAATGGCTTTAGCCCGAACGTGAAGGAAATCATTGAGAAGTTTAAACTCAAAAGCCAAATCCGACACATGGCATCTAAGGATGTGTTGTTAGATGTATTGGAAAAATTCACTTCGCCTTATATCAATCTCACGCCTTTTGAAAAGGAAGACCCGGATGGCAGAAAACTACCACCACTTTCTAACCTGGGTATGGGCTATGTGTTTGAAGAGCTGATTCGAAAATTCAATGAAGAAAACAACGAAGAAGCCGGAGAACACTTTACGCCAAGGGAAGTAATTGACATGATGACGCATATTGTTTTTGAACCCATCAAAGACAAATTACCACCCGTAATGACCATATATGACCCGGCTTGCGGTTCGGGTGGTATGCTCACGGAATCGCAGAATTTCATCAAAGATGAAGAAGGCGAAATCAAAGCCAAAGGCGATGTGTATTTGTTTGGGAAGGAAATCAATGACGAAACCTATGCCATTTGTAAATCGGATATGATGATTAAGGGCAACAACCCTGAAAATATCCGTGTGGGTTCAACCCTTTCTACCGATGAATTTTCGGGACACACCTTTGACTTCATGCTCTCTAATCCGCCTTATGGCAAATCATGGGCTACGGATTTAAAATACATCAAAGACGGAAAGGATATCATTGACCCCCGTTTTGTAGTAACACTGAAAGATTATTGGGGCAATGCCGAAGAAGTGGATGCTACACCCCGTTCTTCCGATGGACAATTGCTCTTTTTGATGGAAATGGTGAACAAAATGAAGCCATTGAGCCAAAGTCCTTACGGGTCCCGCATTGCATCTGTACATAATGGTTCCAGTTTGTTTACCGGTGATGCCGGGGGCGGTGAAAGCAATATCCGCAGGCACATCATTGAAAACGATTGGTTGGTCTGCATCGTGCAACTGCCCAACAACTTATTTTACAATACAGGTATTACCACCTACATCTGGTTTTTGAGCAACCACAAAGAAGCCAACAGAAAAGGCAAAGTGATTTTGATTGATGCTTCGCAGCGATTTGCTAAACTCCGCAAAAATCTGGGAGAGAAAAACTGCGAACTGCGACCCGAACACATCAAAGAAATTCAGGATGCCTACATGAATTTTAAAGATGTAGAACGAACTACAGAAGATGGACTTGCCGCCAAGTTATTTAACAATACCGACTTTGGCTATTACAAAGTAACCATTGACCGCCCTGCCCGACTGAAAGCACAATTTACCGATGAACGCATTGCTGAATTGCGTTTTGACAAATCGTTGAAAGAACCCATGAAATGGGCTTATGAAACCTTTGGCGAAAAGGTGTACACCGAATTGGGCAAATTGGAAAAAGAAATATTAGAATGGTGCGAAAAAAGCGGATTAGATTTAACTGCCAAACACCGCAAAGAATTGTGCAGCCCTGCCCATTGGGAAAAGTACAGTGTGCTGTTGGGCATGGCTAAAATGCTGAAGCAGGAAATTGGAGTAGACATTTACAGCGATTTCAATCTGTTTCGTGAAAAAGTGGAGCAAGCCGTTAAGAAGCATAAAATCAAACCTTCGGCTTCACAAATGAATGTGATTTTGAATGAAGTGAGTTGGTATGACGAAACCGCTGAAAAGGTGATTAAGAAAACCGAAAAGCTCAGCGGTGATAAATTGGATAAACTCATACACCATTTGGATTGCACCGTAGAGCAATTGCCCGATTTTGGTTATTACCCAACCGGCAAAAAAGACGAATATATCATTTACGAAAGCCAAAGCGACTTGCGGGATAGCGAAAATGTACCTTTGAATGAAAGCATACACGATTACTTTTTGCGTGAAGTAAAACCGCACTTGGAGGAAGCCTGGATTGACTTGGACAAAACTAAAATTGGCTATGAAATCAGCTTCAATAAACACTTCTACCAGCACAAACCCTTGCGAAGCATTGAAGAAGTAAGCGATGAAATTTTAGCATTGGATAAAGAAAGTGATGGTTTGATTATGGACATTCTAAATCTCAGCTAATGGAAGCCACAGCAACAAAAGCAACTTTTCAAAAATATTCTGCCTACAAGGATTCAGGTGTGGAATGGCTGGGGAAAATTCCGGAGCATTGGGAAATAGGTAAGCTAGGAACTTTACTTAAACCAGTGTCAATAAAAAATCGACCTGATTTACCACTCTTATCAATAACACGTGAAGCTGGAGTTATTGAAAGAAATATTGAAGATGATTCTGAAAATCACAACTTCATACCAGATGATCTTTCAGGCTACAAAGTTTTGAATGAAGGGCAATTTGGTATGAATAAAATGAAAGCATGGCAAGGTTCATATGGTATTGCTCCAATGACAGGAATTGTTAGCCCTGCATATTATGTTTTCGATTTTAATAGTTCAATAAATCCTAGATTCTTTCATTTGGCGATAAGAAGCAAAAACTATGTTGCATTTTTTGGTCAAGCATCAGATGGTGTTCGTGTTGGACAATGGGATTTGTCTAAAACCAGAATGAAAGAGATTCCATTTTTTATTCCCTCACTCCCCGAACAAACCGCCATTGCCGCATTCTTAGACGACAAGACCGCCAAAATAGACCGAGCCATTGCCCAAAAAGAAAAGATGATTGCCTTGCTCAAAGAACGCAAGCAAATCATCATTCAAAATGCCGTAACCAAAGGCCTTGACCCTAATGCTAAAATGAAACACAGCGGAGTGGAATGGATTGGGGAAATACCGGAGGGTTGGGAGGTGAAGAGGTTGAAATTCTTAGGAAATATTTACTCAGGAATAAGTGGTAAATCTGGGGAAGATTTTAGTAAGGAAAACAATGGAAGTATGAAGCCATTTGTGCCGTTTACAAATATTTGTAATAATCTAAAAATCGATGTTGACCAATATCAATATGTTAGAATAAGTGAAAGCGAAAATCAGAATAGGGTAAAAAAGTGCGATTTGCTATTTTTAATGAGTAGCGAAACATTGGAAGACATTGCGAAAAACTCAATTTATTTAGGAGACGACCAAGAATTGTATCTAAACTCCTTTTGCAAAGGATTTAGATTGCATAGCGATAGAGCTTTACCTGAGTATGTGAATTATCTATTATACAGTAAGCCATATAGGGACTATTTTTCCTTAGTTGGTCGTGGGTTTACTCGTATTAACTTAAAACAGGAATATATAAACGATGTATATACAATATTGCCGCCAATAGAAGAGCAAACGGCCATAGTCTCTTTTATAGAAGCCCAATATACCAAGGTTGACAAGGCGATAAAACTGCAAGGGCATCAGATAGAAAAACTAAAAGAATTGAAATCCACCCTGATAGACAGTGCGGTAACGGGGAAAATAAAAGTGAGTTAAACAATAGAAGTAAGCATGGCATCCTACAGAGAAAAAGAAAGACGCGATACATTTGAATCCTTTTCGAATAAGATTTTTACCGGCATTAGGGAAATTAATCCTGAATATGCAGAAAAAAGAGCCATTTGGGAACTGTTCCAAAACGCCTTAGATACCATTCAGCAAAATGGAGAAATTGAAATAACCCGTACTCCATCAGGTTTTGTTTTTAAACATAATGGCAGACCATTCACAGATTCAGAGTTTGGGGGCTTAATAAAACAATTTAGCGTAGGGAAAAAATATGGTAACAACGATGAAAAATTAGGTCAATACGGAACTGGGTTTATCAGCACTCATGTGTATGGCAAACACATAAAAGTAACCACATCCATTAAACTTGATTCCGGTGAATATGTAAATCTGACTGACTTCAACTTAGACCGAGATGCGGATACTCCGGAATTACTAACAGATAAACTATTAGCACAAGATGATTTCTTCGGAGCAGTAATAGACCAAAACCCTCAAACGGTTAGCACACCTTTAATTTACACTAAGTTTGAGTATATCGCAAGTGAAAAAAGACAAAGGCATATAGACAATATGTTAGAGTACTTGCCTAAAATTATTCCATACATATTTTGCTTCAATACAAAGTTGTCCCGTGTTATATTAAATAACAATGGTAGTAGTGAACAGTTCGCTAGAAAATGTTCAGAAAATGGAATTTTAGAAATTGAGTGTAACAACAGCTTAATCAAATTACATTTTTTACATGACGAAGTTTCCAGAATAAAAGTCATTGTTGGTTCTGAAACGATTGATTTACGTATGGTACCCAAGTTATTTTTGTTTTATCCTTTAATGGAGACGGTTGAGGAAGGGATAAATTTCTTAATACATGCCGATAATTTTAAGCCAAACCGCGAACGTGATTATCTACATAAACAGAAAGATAATCCAGATTTAATTGCTGATATAGAAACTAACGAACAACTTTTAAAAAGAGCATTTGAGCTAGCTGTTAACCATATCATAAGCAACGAAGCTATTGATTTTTGGCTTGCTTGTAAAATACAATTTGTTGAAAGCAATTCGGATTTTGAAAAGAATTTAAAGAAGCAGTTCATTAATGAAATTCGCAGTTTAGTTAGACTCGGCAATTCAGAACACAGTTATTCAATTGATTCATTATTCTATTTTCATGAAACCATTCTTGCTCTTGACGATGAAGTAAAAAAGGCGATTTATTCATTATTGATACAATTCACAAAACTTCCGCCTTATAGTTTGTATTGTGAAATGAGTGCACATGTAAACAACTGGAACGCTGAAATTGAGAATAAATTCAAAACATTTGACATTACACAAATTGCAGAATATCTATCATATCATGCAAATGGAAATTATCATACCATACATGATAAAGATGCTTACAAATTATTTATCAATCACGTTTCCGGGAATACACACCTTCTGAATACATATAGTTTAATTCCAAACCTTCACGGAATTCTTTTACACTACAAAGACTTGGTCAGATGGAATAGAATTGAGAACGAACTGATTGAAATAGCGGATGCTATCAATTATCACATCACAAAAAAGTACCTACACGCTGAATTTTATTTCCTTGGAGAAATAACTGAATACAATAGAGAAAAGTTTAGAGAAGACTTCTCAAAGTTTTGCAATGAATTAAACGACAGCTACTCGAAGGACAACAGTCAATCAGAATTAAGTTCAGTCAGACAATCAATGATAATAGAATCCTTGTATTGTTTTATCAACCTGAACAATGTTACGAACCTAAACATACAATTGGCAAGGTTTTACAAGAGAGTATTTTCTTTGACTGTTCAAACAAAATCTATTTATAATCCTACAACAGATATAAACTATCAACCCGCATTTAAGTTACTGGCTCATTTATATATCGAAACGATTAAAGACATAATCATTTCGACATGCTTAAATGACTTACAAGAGCTGCTATCACTCATGTTTGACAACAAGAACTTAAAGGAAGAGTTCTTGCATAAAAAACCTTGTATTCCTTCTCAAAACTTCAAACTCAAGGCTCAATCGGAATTAAACAAGGATGAAGTGAGAGATTCCGAATTCAAGCAAAAGTATCAAGCCATTGTTGGAGCAGACATTTTAGATAGTTTGGCTGTAGATGGTTTTGACAAATACTTGCAACATACAGGTGTAACTACCGGTCAGATGTTAGGTTCACAAATTGAAGAAAAACTACAACCAGACAAAAGATTTATTCCGGTAAAAGACCTTTTGGATGATGTTATTAATAATGTACTTACACTAGTTGAAAAAATATCTGAAAGACCTGATACCTGGGGGCAATGGTTGCCAAATATCAATTCTGTAAAAGAAGAAATCTTGATGCACAAATTTCAAAATGAAAAAACCAGAAGCAGCCTGTTCTCCATTTTAACCAAGGACGAAGCAACTATAGAATTGTTGGGTGACCTTGCTAAAATTGAAGATTTACAAGATTTAGTAAAGAAGGGGCTTGAAAAGCAGCAGGAAGAAAGGAGAAAAAATGCCCATATGGATTATATTACACGAATAGGGTTGCTAATACAGGATTTAATACAAAAACAATTAGATGCTGAGCTAGCTAGTCTTATAGAAGTAAAAAGGTCCGAAGAAGATACTCATCTTGTCACACAAGAAGAACAAAACGGACAGGATTTTATCATATACAAAAATGCTCAGCCCGTTTATTTTATTGAAGTAAAGTCAAAATGGGATGAGAATGGGAGATTTGCACTAACTAAAAATCAAACTGAAAAATGTGCAATTGAAAAGTCAAGATATGCAGTTGTCTCTGTGAATGTTGATAGATACAAAAGGAAGCATGAAATAGATGAAGAGTTAAACATCAAGTTTGAAGACTTAAATGAGTTTATTCGTGTAAATGATGATTTGGGTACATATTTCGAGAAGTTGGTTAAAGAAAACATTTACAAATCAGAGAGTAATGACCCAAAACTTATTGATTTTAGAGGTAGTATTCCACAAAGAATAATTGATGATGAAGGGAAACAATTCAATGATTTTATACCGGAATTAATTGAAGTATTAAAGAAGTAATTATGGTAAGTAAAACTAACGAGCAGGCACTAGAAGCTGCCATAGAAAAGGCTTTAACAGGCACATGCTTGGAAGAACTAGGCAATGGCTTGAATGTAGTTGCAGAGCCACAAGAAATATATCGAGGTGGCAACGGCTTTTATATTGGTACAGCCAATGATTACAATGCACAATATGCCATTGATGAATTGAGATTTTGGCATTTTTTAGAAAGCACTCAAAAAGATGAACTCGACAAACTAAAACGAACTGCGGATTGGAAGCTCAAAATAGTTGAACGTCTTGACCGCATGATTAAGAAATATGGTTTGTTGCGGTTGCTCCGTAAAGGGTTAGAAGTGGAAGATGCACACTTCACGCTATTGTATCAGGTTCCAATGGCAAGCAGTAGCCAAGCTGTGAAGGATAATTTCGAGAAGAATGAATTTAGTGTAACTCGGCAGGTTCGATACAATACCGAAAACCAACGGGAAGAAATGGACATGGTGGTTTTTGTAAACGGTTTACCCATTGCCACGCTGGAACTTAAAAACGCATGGACAGGACAAACTGCAAAAGTGCATGGTATCAAGCAATACAAGTACGACCGAGAAATAAAACAACCGTTATTAAATTTTGGTCGATGTTTAGTGCACCTTGCCGTAGATACGGATGAAGTGTATATGTGCACCAAACTAGATGGGGCAAATTCATTCTTTTTACCCTTTAACAAAGGCAATAACAACGGCAAAGGCAATCCGCCAAATCCCTTCGGTCATAAATCTTCCTACCTGTGGGAAGAAATCTTTACAAGAGAAAGTCTGGCGAATATCATTCAGCATTTTGTTCGCTTTGATGGTAGTCCATCAGATGCTCTTAGCAAAAGAACCCTGTATTTCCCAAGATACCACCAGTTAGATGTTGTTAGAAAATTATTGAGCCACGCTTCAAAAAATGGCGTTGGGCATACCTATCTGATTCAACATTCAGCCGGGTCGGGAAAATCCAATTCCATTACATGGGCTGCCTATCAATTGATTGAAACCTATCCTGAGAGAGATGGTTTGCCAGGTGCAAAAGGCATTCAAAATCCTTTGTTTGATTCGGTAATTGTAGTAACTGACAGACGATTGCTCGATAAGCAATTGCGAGAAAACATCAAAGAATTTTCAGAAGTAAAAAATATAGTCGCCCCGGCTTTTTCATCCAAAGATTTAAAGGATGGATTGGAGCAAGGCAAAAAAATCATCATTACAACGATACAGAAATTTCCGTTTATCGTAGATGGTATTGCAGACCTAAGCGACAAGCGATTTGCGGTAATCATTGACGAAGCTCATAGTTCACAAAGCGGAACTGCGGCAGGAAAAATGAATCAGGCAATGGGTGTTGGTCAAAATGAGGAGGACGAAGAAGATGCACAAGACAAAATTTTGAAAGCCATGCAAGCCCGAAAAATGAAGGGCAATGCATCCTATCTGGCTTTCACGGCAACTCCCAAGAACGCCACATTGGAAAGATTTGGCACAAAACAAGAAGATGGCACCTTTAAGCCATTTCATTTGTATTCCATGAAACAAGCCATTGAAGAAGGCTTTATTCTGGATGTCCTGGCGAATTACACCACATACAAAAGCTATTACGAAATAGAAAAGTCTATTGAAGACAATCCTTTATTCGATACCAAAAAAGCACAAAAGAAACTTCGTGCTTATGTAGAGAGAGATAAACGCACCATTGCCACTAAGGCTGAAATCATGTTAGAACACTTTATTTCAAAAGTGTACAATACTAAAAAGCTCAAAGGCAAAGCCAAGGCAATGGTTATCACTCAGAATATTGAATCGGCTATTCGTTATTACTTAGCTATAAAGCAGATTCTTAAGGATAAGGGGAATCCGTTCAAGATTGCTATTGCGTTTTCGGGTAAGAAAACGGTGGACGGAATAGAATACACAGAAGCAGATTTAAACGGCTTTGCAGAAAAAGATACCCGCGACAACTTTGATTCGGATGATTACAGAATGTTAGTGGTTGCCAATAAGTACCTGACCGGTTTTGACCAACCTAAACTTTGCACCATGTACGTTGACAAAAAACTACAAGGTGTTTTGGCAGTGCAAGCACTAAGTCGCTTGAATCGGGCAGCCGACAAATTAGGCAAAAAGACAGAGGACTTATTCGTTCTGGACTTCTTTAATGAAGTGGATGACATCAAAGCTGCATTTGACCCATTTTACACTTCAACATCTTTGAGTGGTGCAACGGACGTTAATGTATTGCATGAATTGAAAGGAACATTAGATGATGTGGGCGTTTATGAATGGTCGGAAGTGGAAGATTTTGTCACAAAATATTTTAATGGCCTAGATGCACAGCAATTAAGTCCGATTATTGACATAGCAGCCAATCGCTTCAATTCTGAATTAGACCTTGAAGACGAAGAAAAAGCAGACTTTAAAATCAAGGCCAAACAGTTCGTGAAAATATACGGACAAATGGCTTCAATCATGGATTATGAAGTGCTGGATTGGGAAAAGCTATTTTGGTTTTTGAAATTTTTGATACCTAAGCTAATTGTCAGAACCAAAGAAGATGAATTGATTGATGAACTATTGGAATCTGTTGACCTTTCAACCTACGGACTTGAACGAACAAAATTAAATCATTCCATTGGCTTGGACGATTCAGCAACAGAATTAGACCCGCAAAATCCAAATCCAAGGGGTGCACATGGTGGCGAAGAAGAAAAAGACCCGTTGGACGAAATCATAAAGTCATTCAACGAAAGGTGGTTTCATGGCTGGGATGCAACACCGGAAGACCAGCGTGTAAAATTTATAACCATCAGCAGACATATTCAAGCCCACCCAGACTTTAAAACAAAAGTTGCAGATAACAAGGATGCACAAAATCGTGACTTGGCATTTAAGAAAATATTGGATGATGTTATGGGACAACAAAGAAAAAAGGAATTGGAATTGTATAAACTTTATGCAAAAGACGAATCGTTTTACCAAGCACTATTTGATACTATGAAAAGAATGATTGATAACCCAAGATTAGGACAATAAAATATGAACGCCATGCTGCATCCATACACATTGCCAAGTCGCACAAAGCCGACCCGCAAGCCAAAACTTGGCAAAGAGTATGGCTGCCCAACCGCACGACAAAAGACAATGAATATAACAGCAACAAATAGACCGACAAACCACGGCAGACAAGGAAGCACTGGTGGTAACAGGCGTTTGGCTCAATGGCGGGTGTCGTGGTTAATTGAACATTCTACCTCGCATCAACTTTTGTGGTGTATTGACAGTTTTGTGCTCCGAAATCCGCCACTGCGCCAAGCGCCAAAACGTTACCTTTTATGTTAGAAAAACGACTGTGCAAAATAACAACGACACATTTTGACGTAATGGCATTTTAACGGCTCACATTAATTTTTTGGGGACTAAGCGAAAAGTTTATAAATTCTGAAAAGGAAAAATTGAGTATCAGTAACACCTCTTAGATTAGCTCTAAAGAGTTTAATTCTAGAATTGAATGACT
>JBKECE010000005.1:0-1958 GCA_047974325.1 Dysgonomonas sp.
AGTCCACTTATGGGACCTGAAATATATATTTTCTTCATCTGTTTTATAATTTAAAAACCCTTTACTATCTCGTAGCTGTCAGAGAAACTATTCAACGTTTTGAATAGGTGTAAAGGGTTTGGTTTCACTCTTTAACTTCGGGTATTGGCATCCAGTGGGTGATTTCATCAGTCGTAAAAAAAGTTTCATGTGAGATGAAACCTTTATGCGTGCTCGAATAAATGCCAAAGAAAAAATCTGATTCACTTTTTAATAGTAATTCTCCATCATCTGGCGTTGGCAACTCCTCTCCAACCTTTCTCCACCTGAACAGGGAGAGAGTAACTTTTCGTCCTTGTATGTAAGCTTCTATTAGCTTTGCAAAGTATCCATCTGCCAATATTTGTTCGTCAGTGTAATCCAAATTAAGGAATATCTTAATCCAGATAAGAGCTTCTTCCTCTATCAGTTGTTTGATGTCTTGCATGTTATTGATCTTTTAATGGTAAATAAAATCCTTGTTTCAGTAAATATCGGATAGTTTCAAAACTAAATCTCTTACCGTGACTTCTATCAAGTATCTTACTATGATAATGAAAATCAAGTCCTTTATGGTCAAAGAAAAATGTTATAGTATTACTATCTCTATTGTCTTCTTTGTGGGTTGATTTATAATCTAAAACAACAGTATCGGTGAACATGGTATCGTCAAAATATATGATCGTTGGTTCATTCCAATAATCAGTATGTGCTATACACCCCTCAATGATTGCCACCCTTAAAACTTCTTCGGCTGTAATTGATGATAATTTTCTATCTCCTATTTTTATGATATTCTCTTTCACACCTTCACTTCTTTGTCGTGGATAGATCCGATGTGTTCCATTTCGTCAGTTTCGCTAAAAAGAGTATAGGCTTCTTCCCCATTATCAACAAAATATGCAGATTCAGAAAAAACAACTTCTCCCACAAACTCATTTCCGAATGCGCAAAACGGCATAAGTGAAGTTAGTTTCACGATATCCCCCTCAAACACCTTCTTTCCGTTCTTGTCGGTAAGTCCTGTGAATTGAGAGACGGTGTCTAATTGGACAGGAGTGTGAGAATAATCAACGTAACCATTTTCATCACAACTAACATCGCTTAATTCAATAATACCATAATTGTTTTCATCAATTTGTATAAGGCTTCCATATAGCCAGTCTTTGCCATAATTATAACCTTTCTTTGGCTTTGCTTTGAATAATATTTCTCGTTTCATTTTTGGTTTCTTCTTAAATAGTTATCGAAATCACCTAATAGACCTATACCGATACCACCGCCTATGATTATACCTATGAGAGACTGTACTGCTCTCAGTATCCAATCCCAATTTGAAGCATTGGAGTCTCCGATAATATATCCGATTATAATACCGCAAAGCCAAAACGATCCGTACATGGGTATTAGGACGATAAAAATTCTAATTATAAATTTTAAAACCTTATTCATTTTCTTCTGTGTTGATTAATTGTTTACTTTTGGGAATGCAAGATATACTCATTCGCATACTAGGTATTTTATTGACGATAGTTCTCATTGTAGTGTATCTATCTCCTATTATTGCTACAATATGTTATCTCAGTTCCTTTTTTGCTTGGTATCATGAGATGAAGAAAAAAAGTATAAAGTTTCTTATCGCAGCCGTAATATTTACATCAATTTTTATTTGGCTTATTCTCGCAAATCCAAATGACTATGGTTTTTTATTCTATGCACCGTTGATGATATTTAGATAAATGCACAGTGTTTGAACTTTATCTCTTGTGGTTTTAAGCCCTAGCTGGTAGGGTTACCATTCTATTCTATCAACTTCAAGACCCATTGGATCAGTAAATTTTGATATTTTGTACCCTTTCCCTATCAAGTGCAAAAGTGTGTCTTGGTGAAGATTTGAGAACAAGCACATTTTATCACCTCTTTTAGCTGATAGTTCGATG
>JBKECE010000018.1:0-1997 GCA_047974325.1 Dysgonomonas sp.
CTGTCCATTTTGATACGATACGGATTCCTTCACCGGAAATAAAACCCTGCTCTTTTGAGCGGATTTACTTCTCACGTGGCAATGATATTGATATTTATCAAGAGCGCAAGCAATTAGGAGCATCATTAGCTCAACCGATCTTAGATTCAATCAACAACGATTTGCCCAATTCGGTTTTTTCATTTATACCCAATACAGCCGAAGTGGCTTTTTATGGTATGACACAGGGCATCAAGGAACTTACCGGTATTGACCCGCATATTGAGAAAGTATTAATTAAAGACATTAAGCTCCGTACGTTTATTTCGCAAAATAAAGAGCGAAACGACCTTGCCAAACACGTTTACGATGTAACCTGGAATTCTATTCGTAGGAGAAAGATGGATAATTTAATTGTTATAGATGACTCCATTGTTAGAGGTACTACGTTGAAACAAAGTATTTTATCGATTTTGAATCGCTTGGAACCTAAAAAGATTGTCATTGTGTCATCATCTCCACAAGTACGATACCCTGATTACTACGGTATCGATATGTCTATGATGAGCGAATTCTGCGCGTTTAGAGCAGCCATTGCCCTACTGAAAGATACCGGAAGACAGCATATCATTGATGAAGTTTACCACAAATGCAAAGTTCAGGAGAACAATTCGAAAGAAAATGTAGTAAACTATGTTACCGAAATTTACAAACCATTCTCTCAAGAAGATATTTCCGGTCAGATTGCCAAAATGCTGACTCCGGACGATGTCGACTGTCCGGTAGAATTGGTTTTTCAAACCATAGAAGGACTACACAAGGCTTGTCCAAATCACAAGGGAGATTGGTATTTCTCAGGAGATTATCCTACTCCCGGAGGCATGAAGCTTGTAAACAAGGCTTTTATTAATTATTACGAAAAGAAAGAAATTTTAGAAATTTGAACGCGTCAGGATGTATATCTATTGAAGAATTGAGAAATTAAGGAATTGAAGAATTAAGAAATTATTACCTGTTTTTATATGATTGAGATTATCCCTGCCATAGACATTATTGACGGTAAATGTGTACGCCTTACACAGGGCGACTATTCACAAAAAACCGTGTACAACGAAAATCCGTTGGAAGTTGCCAGGCAATTTGCCGAAGCCGGTATTAGACGTCTTCACTTGGTGGATTTGGATGGCGCGAAAGCTCAGCACATCATTAACTACAAAGTACTTGAGCAAATCGCTTCCAAAACAAATCTGGTGGTGGACTTTGGTGGCGGATTAAAGTCGGATGAAGATTTGCGAATTGCTTTTGAATGTGGAGCCGCGATGATAACCGGTGGAAGTATTGCTGTGAAAAATCCGAAAATGTTTACAGGTTGGCTTGCGAAATATGGTTCAGAAAAAATTATTCTGGGCGCAGATGTTAAAGGTAAAAACATAGCTGTCTCCGGCTGGACTGAAACGACTGATATAGAGTTAATCCCATTTTTGAAAGATTATGTTGAAAAAGGAGTTTCAAAGGTGATTTGTACCGATGTCAGCAAAGATGGAATGCTCGGAGGCGCTTCCGTAGGGTTATATGAAGAGATTCTCAGTTCCCTGTCGGGAGTATACTTGATAGCAAGCGGCGGAGTTTCTTCCATAGCAGATATTGACGCATTAATGCAAGCGAAAGTCCCTGCTGTTATCTTCGGAAAAGCCATTTATGAAGGAAAAATAAAGTTGAAAGAATTGGAAAGATTTGTTTAAAAATTTTTCAATTTAGTCCGACACATTTAAATTTATCCTAAAAACCGATATCAAACATGGCTATTGCAAAATTATTCCTTACTTTTGTGTTAAAAATAAATTGACCCGATGTTTTATCAGGTCATTTTTGCCTATAAACGTTTATCACAATCCCCAAAATTCTTAAAACAAGATTTATGCTTAAAGAAATTTTATCCATTACCGGAAAATCCGGCTTATACAAATTAGTTACCCAAGGAAAAAATATGCTTATCGTGGAGTCACTTATTGATGGGA
>JBKECE010000079.1:0-2802 GCA_047974325.1 Dysgonomonas sp.
CGTGTTGCCAAAAGGCGGGCTGAAGTACAAAACTCAACATTTGGATTTCTATGAAACTTTTGTACATTTGTCGAGCTGAAGTGCAAAAATGACCCGCCCTTCGGCAACACGCGGCCCGTTATGTGCAACAGCAAAAAACAAAAAAAGTAAAGGAAACCGAATGAATTTCAAACAAATACACAAGTAACCAAAACAAAATAGTTTATTCAACCTAATTCTTATCAACTTATGAAAAAACAATTCATTATTCTAATTCTAATTCCCTTTTTATTCGGTTGTCCTGTATGTAATAAACCAACTAAGATAGTCGATATTGGACCTATTCCAGATTCACTTTATAAGTTGGTTCCTTATCAAGACAGTGTAGTTTATAAATTTGTGCATTCAAACGGTTATGTGGTGAGTTTTCAGACAAGCAGGAAGACAGAAGAGGAATCTACATTTGATGAATGTAGTTGTTCTGAGCTTCGGAGATATTACAGAAATTCGACAATAATGATCTCTGATTATCCAGCAATTACCATTCAACTTGACATTGTTCATTTTGATTCCATATCTTCAAGTTTTGGAATCTCTATACGGAATAATTATTTTGAAAACTGGGATTTTATACAGAAAGTTTTCTCTAAAACTAAACCAGATTCAACTTTGGTTAACGGGAAATACTTTAAGGACATATTTGTATTTAAGAATTACAACAGTTATAATAATCAAACCTTATTCGCTGACAGTCTGTATTACAGCACAGACAAAGGAATCATTAAAATATTTATGACAAATGGAGAAAGCTATTCGATTTACAATTAAGTTGTTTCTATCAGTTCAATTGCTTACGATGGTATCGTGTGGAGACGATTCTGCCTTGACGGAAAAATACTATTATGTAAAAGAAAAAAACAAAGAGTGGTTAGTGAATGATTCGCTTGCTAAACCTTACGAAATGATTGATATTAATGGAATTACTTATAGTTTTAGTGAAACATATACCCAACACGGATATAGTGAGGGGGCATCAGGTTTTCTTTTCGTAACAACTAAAAAATCATTTCGAGAAAACTATCACTTAAGTTCAACGTCGAATTATGGAACTTCATTCTCAATGTACTTGTATGCATCTTATTGGGACGGATCTGACGATGTTATCCATTTATATATCGATAACATTACTATTCATTGCGACTTAACAACAGCTGGAATAGACTATTTTGGTTGCAGACAGAATAATGTCAAATGGACACAGACAGATGAAAATGACAAAAATTCTGTTTTTGTAAAAGCTGAATTTCTCGATTCAATAATTGTAAAAGACTGTGTATATAAAGGGATATTGCATTGCAAGTTAAAGGACAATATTAATGTTTTAGACGACAAGGATATTACGGAAATCTACTATGCAAAAGGCGTAGGTTTAATAAAATACATTCTTAAAAGCAGTATTGTTGTTGAAAGAAAATCGAGGTAAGGAACTTTGAAAGAACTAGGTTTACTGCTAACTATAAGATTAGCAAGAACGCCATTCGGGCAGAAAACATAACAAAGACAAGAATACACAACCAAGCTGCTAGCACATAACACACGCCTATGTTCATTGGCGGCTTCAGTGCATTTCGGCTGTGTTGCTCCCGCATTCGTTTTGTCGCACAGCGACAAAGAATGCTCACGCAAACCGCCAAATGCACATAGCCTCAGTCGTTATGCGGCATAGTAAAAAAAGAAAAAAGACGGACTCGGTTATTGAAAAATCTTTGAAGAACTGTCCGCTTTTATGACATAAACAGACGAGTTTTGTTATCGCAAATTTGCTTTTCTTCGGGCGTTTGCTCGGCGGACAATTCCTCGCAGATTTTATAGGAAAGAATTTGACTTTTTGCTTTTGCGACTATGACAAATAACAACCGAAAATTTGGAAATGACATATTAATAAATCAAATTATGAAAACTAAAATACTTTTTGTGCTATTTACAATTGGACTATTAACTGCATGTGAATTAGATAATGACAGAATAAGAGGACAAGCTGTTATTGTGGATAACTTTAAAGATAAAAATCCTCTTGAAGGAATCATAATTGAATTGAAATACACTAAAGATGAAGGTTATAATTACAACCTTTTACAGAGTGTTACAACCGACAAAAATGGCTATTTTAAAATTGACGCTGAATACAAAACAGGTTTTATGTGTTTAGATTGTTGGACTGTTGCAGAAGTATATTCTGACTTGGAACATACCGACACATTGGGAAATTTTGGATTTCAGTTCGCAGACAAAACATATTCATATAAAACCATACATTTAGACACATTTTCGCTTTCACATAAAGTATGGATTGTTCCCCGAATTATTGATTTAGGAGGATTTCAACCTGATCAACTTTCAATTGAATTTGACAATTGCAAATTAGTGGACAAATCAAAAAAAGAAATGGACTATTTTGGCACAATAAGCAATAATCAAACATTTGCTCCTGTTGAAATGGAAATGACTTTAAATACTCAACATTGGTTAAGTTATGGTACAAGAGATTTGGCTCGTGGAAGTCTTAAAAAAAATGCAAAAGAAATAGCTTTTGGATATTTTAAATTGGAAAATTTCAAACGGACAATAGAAGGTGATACACTTTATTTAGATTTCAACGTCGAGAAATTAAAGTGATAATTAGGCTGTTAAATCCGTGAAAACCAATCGAGTAGGTAAAGGGGAATCTCACCCCTAAACCTCTCACAGAACCGTACGTGAACCTCTCGATTCATACGGCTCTTCATGATTAAAGTCTCACACTAAGGCGTGAAACCGTGTTGC
>JBKECE010000085.1:0-10637 GCA_047974325.1 Dysgonomonas sp.
CTGAACCCAAACTTGCAATAATAAAGAAAGTTTATTAATAGTGTATAAAGGGGATTTTATTACATCTCCCCTTTATATATTTTAAGAAACACAGTATATCCACATATAAAAGAAATGCAGAAGAAGAAGATTCTGATGTCATTGTTTTGCTTTATGTCACTAGCAGCCAATGCTCAGCAAAATAATGCAGAAATGAACCGTTTTATAGACGATCTTATGAGCAAAATGACGCTTGAAGAAAAGGTAGGGCAATTGAACTTACCCAGTGCCGGTGATATCACCACAGGACAAGCCCAAAGTAGCGATATTGCCACAAAAATAAAAAGCGGGCAGGTCGGAGGACTCTTTAACATAAAAGGAGTTGAAAAAATACGAGAAGTTCAGCGTGTTGCTGTAGAAGAAAGTAGACTCAAAATACCATTAATATTTGGTATGGATGTGATACATGGATATGAAACCGTTTTCCCTATACCATTAGGACTTGCAGCTACATGGGATATAACAGCAATAGAAAAATCGGCACGTGTTGCAGCAATAGAAGCTAGTGCCGACGGCATTTTTTGGACATTCAGCCCTATGGTTGACATATCTCGGGATCCTCGTTGGGGGCGTGTGTCGGAAGGCAGCGGAGAAGACCCTTTTCTGGGCGGAGCCATAGCAAAAGCGATGGTACGCGGTTATCAGGGAGATAATACCTATTCTGATAATACTCATATAATGGCTTGCGTGAAACACTATGCTTTGTATGGTGCCTCGGAAGCCGGACGCGATTATAACACTGTCGATATGAGCCGTATTCGTATGATGAATGAATATATGTATCCATATAAAGCTGCAATAGAAGCAGGTGTAGGTAGCGTTATGGCGTCTTTCAATGAAGTTGATGGAGTACCAGCCACTGCAAACAAGTGGTTGATGGACGATGTGTTACGAAAACAATGGGGTTTTGATGGATTTGTCGTAACTGACTACACGGGTATAAGTGAAATGGTAGATCACGGCATTGGCAATCTGCAAGAAGTGTCAGCACGCGCTCTCAAGGCTGGAATTGACATGGATATGGTGTCCGAAGGTTTTTCCGGAACATTAGAAAGATCTTTAAAAGAAGGTAAAGTTTCTCAGACTGATATAGATAAAGCTTGCCGTCGAATTCTGGAAGCAAAATATAAGCTCGGGTTATTCAAAGATCCCTACAAATACATGGATATGAAACGACCACAGAAAGATATATATACAGATGCAAACAGAGAAATAGCCCGCCAGACTGCAGCAGAGAGTTTTGTGCTTCTCAAAAATGATAAAAACCTATTGCCTCTCAAAAAAAACGGTAAGATAGCAGTTGTAGGTCCATTGGCCAATACCCGTTCCAATATGCCCGGAACATGGAGCGTCGCTGCAGTGTTTGACAGACCATCAACTTTGGTCGAAGCTATAAAAAAAGTTGGAGGCAAGGATGTGCAGGTTTCTTATGCAAAAGGAAGTAATTTGGTTGCTGATTCAATTTTAGAGAAAAATGTAACAATGTTCGGGCGGGATTTGGATCGTGATTCCAGATCCAAAGAAGATTTGGTAAAGGAAGCTCTAAAAATATCGAAAGATGCAGATGTAATTGTAGCAGCACTAGGTGAGTCTTCTGAATTTAGTGGAGAATCAAGTAGCCGTACCAATATCGGAATACCGGATGTGCAAGCCGAACTGCTCTCAGAATTGTTGAAAACAGGTAAACCTGTGGTTTTGGTTCTCTTCACCGGACGTCCCCTAACCCTAACCTGGGAGAATGAAAATGTGCCGTCAATACTCAATGTCTGGTTCGGAGGCACAGAAGCAGCTCCTGCTATAGCAGATGTCATGTTCGGGGATGTTAATCCAAGTGGCAAATTGCCAGCAACTTTTCCTCAAAATGTAGGACAAATACCGTTGTATTATAATCATAAAAATACAGGACGTCCATTGGCAGAAGGAAAATGGTTCGAGAAATTTCGCAGCAATTATTTAGATGTAAATAACGACCCACTTTATCCTTTCGGCTATGGATTAAGTTATACTCAATTTTCATATAGTGATGTGTCACTTAGTTCGAAAGAGATCTCTACCCAAGGTGATTTAACAGCAAGCATAACTGTTACAAATACAGGGAAAGTTGAAGGAAAAGAAGTTGTTCAACTCTATATTCGTGATTTGGTTGGGAGTGTTACCCGTCCGGTAAAAGAATTGAAAGGTTTTGAAAAAATATCATTAAAACCTGGTGAGTCTAAGACCGTAAGCTTCAAAATTACCCCTGAACTGTTGAAGTTCTATAATTATGATTTAGAATATGTTGTTGAACCCGGAGATTTTGATATTATGATCGGAGGTAATAGCCGTGACATAAAAACAGCTAGGTTTACTCTTAATTGACTAAAAGCTATACTTTAACAATTGCATTAATGGAAAAGACAATATTATCGCTTCTTTCACTTTGTTTTCTGACTATTTTGAGTGGATGTAAGAACTCAACTATTGAACAAAAAGAACAAGCAGAAGTTTCCTCTACAGAAATCACAGACGAAGCACTGTTGGATAGTGTTCAACACCGCACATTCCAATATTTTTGGAATGGAGCAGAACCTGTGAGCGGGATGGCGCGCGAACGCTATCATGTTGATGGTGAATATCCACAAAACGATAAAAATATAGTAACTTCAGGAGGTAGCGGTTTTGGAATTATGGCTATCATTGCTGGCATCAACAGAGGCTATGTGACGCGTGAGCAAGGATTGGAACGTTTCAATAAAATACTTTCCTTCCTCGAAAAAGCCGATCGTTTTCATGGAGTCTATCCACATTGGTGGTATGGAGAAACAGGTAAAGTAAAAGGATTTGGCGACAAAGATAATGGAGGTGATCTGGTAGAAACTTCATTCCTTTTTCAAGGACTGCTCACCGCCTGTCAATACTATGTAAATGGATCGGATGCAGAGAAATCTATTGCTGCCCGTATAGATAAGTTATGGAAAGAGGTGGATTGGAATTGGCATCGAAATGATCAAAATGTATTATATTGGCATTGGAGTCCTGAATATTCATGGAAAATGAATTTTGCTATTCGTGGCTATAATGAATGCCTTATAACTTATATATTAGCCGCTTCATCACCAACACATGGTGTATCTGCGGCAGTTTACCATGAAGGATGGGCTGATAACGGTAAATTAATAGAACCTCACGATCTGGAAGGTTATAAGCTCAATATGCATTACCAGAGTATAAATGGTGCAGGACCATTATTCTGGGCTCATTATTCATTTTTAGGATTGAATCCTAATGGATTGAAAGATAAGTATGCAAGCTATTTTGAAGAAATGAAGAATTATACGCTCATCAATCGTGCCTATTGTATCCGCAACCCTAAAGGATATAAAGGATACGGTGAAAATGCCTGGGGTTTGACAGCCAGCTATTCTGTTAATGGTTATGCAGCCCATGCACCATTCGAAAATGACGATCTGGGTGTGATCAGTCCTACTGCTGCCCTATCGTCAATTGTCTACACGCCGGAAGAGTCAATGAAAGTGATGCGTAATCTCTATAAAATGGGTGATAAGATGTTTGGAGAATATGGATTCTATGATGCATATAGCGAAACCGATAATTGGTATCCTAAACGATATTTAGCGATAGATCAGGGACCAATAGCTGTGATGATAGAAAACTATCGTTCACAACTTCTATGGAAATTGTTTATGAGCCATCCCGATATACAGACAGGGTTAAAAAAATTGGGTTTTGAAAGCCCTGCATTAAACTAAAATAAAGATGAAGATTGTAAATATAATATGTTTATTCCTCTTGTTTTTTGGTGGTGTAGAGATCTATGCCCAACAAAAAACTTATTGCAATCCCATCAATCTGGACTACGGTTATTGTCCCATACCAAATTTCACAACATGGGGAAAACATCGCACAACAGCCGATCCGGTAATTGTGAATTATAAAGGAGATTATTTTTTGTTTTCTACGAATCAGACTGGTTATTGGTGGAGCAGTAATTTAGCTGATTGGAATTTTGTATCACGGTCATTCTTGACTGAAGAAGCTATAGAAAATACACCAAATAAATGGGACGATTTGTGTGCTCCTGCTGCATGGGTCATGGGCGATACATTAGTTGTGTTCGGTTCCACTTATTCACGTATCTTCCCGATTTGGATAAGTACAAATCCCAAAGGAAACGAATGGAGTAAAGCAGTGGAACATTTCGATATCGGAGGTTGGGATCCTGCATTTTTTACGGACGACGATAAGCGTCTGTATATGTATAATGGCAGCAGTAATGTATATCCTTTATATGGTATTGAACTTGATCGAAAAACTTTTCAGCCCATAGGCACACGTAAAGAATTGCTTCTTCCCGATGACGAAAAAATAGGATGGCAGCGATTTGGTGAATATATGGATAACACTTTTTTGAAACCATTCATGGAAGGAGCCTGGATGACCAAACACAATGGAAAATATTATCTGCAATGGGGCGGACCGGGAACCGAGTTTAGCCACTATGCCGATGGTTATGCCATAGGAACCGACCCTCTGGGACATTTTGAACATGCATCTCTGCCGTTGAGCATGAAAGCCGGAGGATTCATTCGAGGAGCCGGACATGGAGCAACGTTTCAAGATCGTTGGGATAATTATTGGCACACATCTACAATGATTGTCAATGTGAAAAATAATTTTGAACGCCGGATCGGTTTATGGCCCGCAGGATTCGACAGTGATGATAATATGTATTGCAACACAGCTTTCGGTGACTATCCACATTATTTGCCGACAGGCAAAGCCGATCATCTGGAAAGTCGTTTTACAGGATGGATGATACTCAACTACAATAAACCCGTTCAGGTATCCTCCACTCTTGGAGCTTTTTCTGCAAACAATTTGGTCGATGAAAACATTAAAACCTACTGGAGTGCAAAGACTGCTGGTAAAGATGAATGGTTGATTTCCGATATGGGAGATATATCAGATGTATATGCCATCCAGATAAATTATGCAGATCAAGATGCTGAATTTATGGGTAAAACATTGGACAAATACCATCAATATGTGGTTTATAGTTCTCTTGATGGCAAAAACTGGAAAATCCTCATTGATAAAAGCAAAAATAAAAAAGATGTACCTCATGACTATATAGAATTGGACAAACCAATACAGGCTCGTTTCCTGAAAATGGAAAATATCCATATGCCGACTGGTAAATTTGCAATTTCGGGATTCAGAATTTTTGGTTTAGGTAAGGGTCAGAAACCATCAGTAGTTGAACAATTTATGGTATTGCGTACCGAGACTGATCGACGTGGAGCATGGCTGAAATGGAAGCCTGTTGATAATGCTTATGCATATAATATCTATTTCGGAATAGAACCTGATAAATTATATAATAATGTGATGGTATACGATGTGAATGAATATTATTATAAAGGCATGGATCGTACTAAACCGTACTACTTTGCAATAGAAGCTATTAATGAAAATGGAAGTTCTGCCATGACAAAGGTTGATGCCCAATAAATATCAAGATATATTATATATAAATAGGATATTTTTGTCAGTACAGTAGTGATAACTAACGATTGTGCAAACAAAAAATATCCTATTCTTTTCTCCTTCGAGGGGTGAGGTGAATATATAACAAGATTCAACATAAAAGAAAAAACCTCAAATCGGCAGTCATTACTCAACCTAAGAATACACCTGTTAATTCACAACTGAAATTCTTTTATTCCATAAAAAATAAAAATTGGTTATTCTAAAACTTAATTTCTTCTTATTTTTGTTTTCGACAAAATAGTTTTAAAGAAGATGATTGATCCGAAGCAAAGAATAGACCAACTCAGAGAAGAACTGCACAAACATAATTACAACTATTATGTGCTGTCAAGCCCAACTATTAGTGATTTTGATTTTGACAAACTGCTCCATGAATTAAGCACTCTGGAAGATCAGTATCCCGAATATAAAGATTCTAATTCTCCCACTCAACGGGTTGGTAGCGACATCAACAAGCAGTTTGTTCAGGTAAAGCACAAATATCCAATGCTTTCATTATCGAACACCTACACGGAAGCAGAAATCACCGAATTTTATAATCGTATAAAAAAAGACTTGAATGATGATTTCGAAATTGTCTGCGAACTTAAATTCGACGGCACATCAATCTCGTTGTCATATAAAGACGGAAAACTGATTCAAGCCATTACTCGCGGTGATGGGGTTGTCGGTGATGACGTTACAGCAAATGTACGTACAATCAGAAGTATACCTCTCCAATTGCGAGGAAATGATTATCCTTCTGAATTTGAAATCAGGGGTGAGATATTAATGCCTTGGAAAGTTTTTGAAGATCTCAATAGAGAACGAGCCGATCAGGAAGAACCTCTCTTTGCAAATCCGCGTAATGCAGCATCCGGCACATTGAAACTCCAAGATTCTAAAACTGTGGCCTCACGTAAATTAGATTCTTTTCTCTATTATATGTTGGGTGAAAATCTACCTTCTGATACTCACTATGGAAACTTATTAAAAGCAAAAGAATGGGGTTTCAAAATCTCTGATTCTACACGCTTAGCAAAGTCCCTTGATGAAGTTTTTGAATTTATCAAATATTGGGACATCCAACGCAAAACTTTTCCTGTAGCAACTGATGGTGTCGTTTTGAAAGTGAATTCCTTACTCCAACAGAAGAATCTAGGCTACACATCCAAATTTCCACGTTGGGCTATTGCTTACAAATTTCAGGCTGAGCAGGAAGTCACAGAATTACTTTCCGTGTCTTATCAGGTGGGCAGAACCGGAGCCGTCACACCCGTTGCCAATCTTAAACCCGTTCAGTTATCCGGCACAACAGTGAAGCGGGCTTCTCTCTACAATGCTGATGCGATTAAAGGATTGGATCTACATATCGGAGACATGGTCTATGTAGAAAAAGGCGGTGAAATCATACCTAAAATCACCAAAGTTGATATTACTGCACGTAAGCAAGGCAGCGAACCTGTGGAATTTATCTCAATTTGTCCCGAATGCGGAAGTGCACTAAAGCGTGACGAAGGAGAAGCCGTCTATTATTGTCCAAACGATAAAGGCTGTCCGCCACAGATTAAAGGACGCATAGAGCATTTTATTACTCGAAAAGCCATGAATATAGCTGGAGGATCTGAAACCATAGAGCACCTCTACGGTGCAGGCCTTATAAGAAATATAGCGGATTTATATGTCTTAAAATGGGACGATATTGCTCAATTGGATCGTTGGGGCGAAAAAAGCGCTAAAAATCTGATAGATAGCATAAAGGAATCCATAACAGTTCCTTATGAACGGGTCTTATATGCGATTGGAATCCGTTATGTTGGTGAAACAGTTGCTAAAAAACTAGCCATTGGATTTCCATCTATAGAATTACTATCTAAAGCGACAACAGAAGAGTTAATTCAAGTCGATGAAATAGGTGAACGGATTGCTATCAGTGTTGTCAATTTTTTCTCGGATGAAGATAATCTGACTCTTATAGATAAACTGAAAAACGATGGACTTCAATTTCAGCTCAGCAATGATATCATATCACAGCGTAGCAATAAACTGAATGGTAGTACAATAGTCATTAGCGGTACTTTTGAAAAACATTCCCGTGACGAATACAAAACATTGATAGAAAAAAACGGAGGGAAAAATAGCGGCTCCATCTCTTCCAAAACAAACTTTTTACTTGCCGGCGAAAATATGGGACCTGCAAAATTGGAAAAAGCCAATAAATTAAATATTCAGATCATCAATGAAGATGATTTTTTAGAAATGATTGAATAACAAGAGAACAGATGAAGATAAATGATTTTCTAAAAATAGATTATTTCATTAATAAAAAAATAATGTCGGCTCAGAAGCTAATGAAACGACAACGTACGTTCAAATCGTTCAAAGACATCAAGTCTATTGCCATACTATTTAATATCAACGACTGGGTGTATATAGAACAAATTGTGCAAGACCTCAAACAACACAAAAAAGAAGTTACAGCATGGACTGTGAAACAAAAAACAGAAAATCATCTGGTGTTGCCTGAATATGTAAAGGTTATAGATCCCGGAACGGATACGTCGTGGCAACAGACTATCAACCAAAATATTGTAGATTTATTTGAAAAGCA
This sequence comes from Dysgonomonas sp., assembly GCA_047974325.1. Taxonomy (GTDB): domain Bacteria; phylum Bacteroidota; class Bacteroidia; order Bacteroidales; family Dysgonomonadaceae; genus QVMP01. The sequence goes on from JBKECE010000085.1 coordinate 8,180, forward strand.
GCAATATGACACGCTCTTTGACTTCTCTTCATCTGACGATCAAATTCTTACTTATCTATTAATGATAAATAAGAGCAATCTTTGCATCGGAATCACAGAATCGCAATATCAAGCCTACGATTTTGTTATTTTGAAAGAAAACAACGCAAATATATTTGAGACTTATAACCAAATAAAATTTTATTTGGACAATATGTTCAAGAGTTCAAATAATTCGTAAATTTGTAGCTCTCATTTTGACATTAAAACCAAATTGAATCAATAAAATTCTATGCCTAGAATAAATCTTAAAGGAGTGGGTGTTGCATTAATTACACCTTTTAAAAATGATGATAGTGTAGACTACGAAGCTTTGGCTAGGCTTGTTGACTATCAAGTTCAAAATGGCATCGACTATTTGGTTGTATTAGGAACAACAGCCGAAACCCCTACCCTCACCGAATCTGAAAAACGTGAAATTGTGAAACTCGTGATTTCAAAAGTTGCAGGACGCATTCCTATTGTTTTAGGTGTAGGTGGAAACAATACAAAGGCTATAGTTAACTATCTGAAAGAAAATGATTTTTACGGAATAGATGCGGTATTGTCCGTCACACCCTATTATAATAAACCATCTCAAGAAGGTTTATACCAACACTTCAGAGCAATCGCAGAGGCTTCCAAATTACCGATTATACTGTATAATGTCCCCGGCAGAACCGGTGTAAATATGTCGGCTGAAACAACATTACGCATAGCTAATGAGTTTAAAAATGTGGTAGCTATAAAAGAAGCTTCCGGTGATATTACGCAGATGGATGAAATAATCAAGCGTAAACCTGAAGATTTTGATGTCATTTCGGGTGATGATGGAGTCACATTTCCTCTGATCACATTGGGTGCTGTAGGTGTCATTTCGGTTATTGGCAATGCTTTTCCGAAAGAATTCAGTAAAATGACACGTTTAGCTTTGGAAGGTGATTTTCAAAGTGCATTAACTATTCATCACAGTTTTAGTGAATTGTTCAAACTACTTTTTATTGACGGCAATCCGGCTGGGGTAAAATGTATGTTACACATGATGGGTTATATAGAAAATAAATTGCGACTTCCTCTTGTACCCACACGTATCACAACATATGAATCTATCCGAAATGTATTGATAGATTTGAATATTAAATGCTAAATTAATTAATCTTCATTTTTTAAATGGAAAAGTGTATTTCTTCTAATTTAGAAGGAACAGAGATTCCGTTTGACTTTAATTATACAAGATATACTATAGAGTTTATATAAAAAATGGCTCCAATACAAAAAACTTTAAGTCTTATTTAAAATAAATATAAATAAAGAAGCTTTTTACGGTAAAAATCCACAACTTTGTGATCCGTTTTGATAAATGAATTATTATTAAAATAAAAGATGAATCTTTCAGATCTTAAAACCGGAGAAAAAGGAGTTATTGTAAAGGTTAACGGAAGTGGTGCTTTCCGTAAAAGAATCCTTGAAATGGGTTTTGTAAAAGGTAAGGTTGTTAAAGTTATATTGAATGCACCTCTCAAAGATCCAATTAAGTACAAGATAATGGATTATGAGGTTTCGTTGCGTCGTAGCGAAGCACGGCTTATAGATGTTGTTTATCCGGATAATCGTAAAGAAAAAAAAGATGAAATTCGGACCAATGAACATTATGATTTCAACCAAAATTATAGTGCTAGCGATTCTCTAAAAAAAATATCAAACGGTGAAAAGAAAATTACAATTGCTTTGGTTGGGAATCCAAATGCAGGAAAAACCTCACTCTTCAACATCGCATCCGGCTCTCATGAACATGTCGGCAACTATGGAGGCGTAACGGTAGATTCCAAAGAAGGTTATTTTAAGCACGATGGATATCAATTTAAGATTGTAGATTTACCCGGAACGTACTCCATATCAGCATATTCTCCCGAGGAATTATATGTCCGTAAATCATTGATAGAAGAAAAACCGGATATCGTTATCAATGTTGTAGCAGCTTCCAATCTGGAACGAAATCTATATCTGACAACAGAGCTTATTGATCTGGATGTGCCCATGGTGATAGCATTGAACATGTATGATGAATTGCTAGCCAGTGGCAATGAATTCGACTACAAAGGATTGGCCAAGTTGCTGGGCATCCCTATTGCCCCGACAGTTGGGCGTACAGGAAAAGGTATTCCGGAGCTATTCGACACCGTAATCAATGTCTATGAAGGTAAGGAAGCCATTGTAAAAAAGATTAAAATATACTACGGCTATCAATTGGAAAATGCCATCAGCAGAATGAATATACTGCTCGAGAAAGAAAAAGTTGCAGATATATTATATCCAACCAGATATCTCTCCATAAAGATTCTGGAGAAAGACCAAGATGTTGCCAATTATATCAAAAAGACGTTTCCTTCGGCCGCTGCCATACTGGCAAAAGCCGATCAGGAAATAAAAGACCTTGAAA
>JBKECE010000153.1:0-9595 GCA_047974325.1 Dysgonomonas sp.
CTGACGACGACTCCCGAAACAATGATCCAATTGGCTGTTGTTCAGTTTTTCTCTTGGTTTGCTTTGTTCATGATGTGGGTTTACGGCATTGGCGGAATAGCCGAAAACGTATGGAATACAACTGATACGTCATCTGCTGCGTACAACGAGGCAGGGAATTGGAATGGAGTGTTGAGTGGTGTATACGCCATATTTGCAGCTATATTCTCTATTTTTATGGCTAAAATAGCTGATAAACTTGGACGGAAGAAGGTATATTCTTTTGCCCTTTTTTGTGGAGCAGTAGGATTAATTTCAATGTATTTCATCACTGATAAATATATGCTTCTCTTTTCTATGTTAGGTGTAGGTATTGCTTGGGCTGGAATATTAGCTATGCCTTATGCTATATTGTCTGCAGCTTTGCCGGCAAGCAAGATGGGTGTATACATGGGTATTTTTAACGCCACAATAACTATACCTCAGATTGTAGCAGGCATTACCGGAGGATTAATCTTTAAGTATGTGGCAGGAGGTAGTTCCATTACGATGCTTATCGTGGCCGGAATATCCATGTTGCTGGCTGCATTGAGTGTAGCTCTTGTTAAAGAAAGAAGTAGGCCAATATAAAACTTGTACTGGCCAAATAGATATAACAAAAATATAAACTTATATGAAACAAAAATCATTAATACTTGCTACGCTCTTATTGCTTTTGCTTGGTTCGGCATGTAGGCAAAAAGAGAAGTCGGCAACACCAGCGAAAGAACATATTGCTGAAGGCGTGAAACACCTTGATTGGACGCGTAATGCCGTAATTTATGAAGTGAATGTGAGACAATATACGGAGGCAGGGACTTTTAAAGCATTTGAACAATATCTTCCTCAGTTAAAGGAACTAGGAGTAGATGTTTTATGGTTTATGCCCATTTATCCGATTTCTGAGAAAAATCGCAAAGGTACACTCGGCAGTTATTATGCTGTAAAGGATTATAAAGGAGTTAATCCAGAATTTGGCACAAAGGAAGATTTCAGACAACTAGTTATCAAAGCTCATGAAATGGGATTTAAAGTAATTCTCGATTGGGTGGCAAACCATACCGGTTGTGATAACAGTTGGGTAACAGAGCATCCTGATTGGTACATGAAAGATACTTTAGGCAATATAAAGAGTCCTTATGATTGGACGGATACTTATGAACTGAATTATGATAATAAAGACATGCGTTCGGCGATGGTCGATGCTATGAAATATTGGGTAAAAGATTTTGGTATAGATGGATTCCGTTGCGATATGGCTCACGAAGTTCCTACAGATTTTTGGAATGATACTCGCAGAGAACTCGATTCTGTGAAACCGATGTTCATGCTTGCCGAATCGGAAAACTACGATTTGCTGGAGCATGCCTTTGATGCAAACTATTCATGGGAACTGATGCACATGATGGCAGATATAAATAAGGGAACGAAAGATGCGGATAGCATAGCGGCATATTTGCAAAAGTTGGATACAATAATGGTTCCCGATGGTTACAAAATGAACTTTCTAACTAATCATGACGAGAATTCGTGGAATGGGACTGAGTTTGAACGTTATGGAAAAGGTGTGGAAGCTTTCGCAGTTCTTACCTATACTTTGAACGGAATGCCGATGATCTATACAGGACAAGAAATTGGTCTGAAAAAACGTCTCAGCTTTTTTGAAAAAGACAAAGTATCTTCATGGACTAAGAATGATATATTCACATTTTACCAGAAATTAAATACTCTAAAGCACAGTTATCCCATTCTAGCAGCTGGAATAGAAGGAGGAAAGGTTAAGAGAATAGAAACAGACAATAAAAAGATCTTTGCTTTTTCACGGGAAAAAAATGGACAAGAAGTGGTTGTATTCCTCAACCTGTCAGGTACAAAGACGGAAGTAAACCTGTTAAATGAGGCTCCCAAAGGTACTTTTATAAATTATTTTACGGGTGAAACTGTTAATACAATTCCTAAAAAATTAAATCTCAAATCTTGGGAATATATTGTTTTGACGAAGTAGATTAGAAAATTTACCTGATTGTTATTTGTGTGTCCCAGACATCCTTTTTTACTGAAAATAGGATGCCTGGGACAGTTAGTTTTCGGATGTTTGATTAAAGCTTATAGACTGCAATCGTTTGCATTGCAAAAAGAGAGTTATCTTCTGTTTTTTTATTATTAAAGCATTAAAGCTTATAATCTTTGTAATATAAACTTAATAAGAGTTACTTAAATCACTAATGCGGAAAAAACTAATACTTAACAAAAAGTAACTACTTGAAATTATTTAAGAGAATATAGTACAAAGAGTGTTAATCTTAGTCAACATCAAATGAAACATGTTAATTTAAAAATTAGAATGTCTGTGTTCCTGCTTATTGTGTGTGGAATATTTTCGACATTGGGATTGTCTGCTCAAACAGTAACGACAATCAGCATCAAAGGAGTTATAAAGGACTATGACGGAGAACCTGCAATGGGTGCAACCATTAAAGTTCAAAACACATCTATTGCCACGGTAGCGGATTTTGATGGCAATTTCTCTCTGAATGTACCTTCCGATGGAATATTGGAAGTTTCGTATGTTGGAGCAAAGACGCAAACCATTCCGGTTAAAGGAAAAACAAGTTTTAGTATTTCCCTTCTTCGCGATTCCGAGTTATTGGACGACCTAGTCGTTATCGGATATGGCTCAGTTAAAAAGAATGACCTTACAGGTTCTGTTGTAGCTATTAAGGCTGAAGAAATAAACAGAGGTGCTGTTACTTCACCGCAACAGTTGTTGCAAGGTAAAGTATCAGGACTTTTTGTTCAACCCGGCAATGGAGCTCCCGGATCAGGATCAACGTTACGTATCCGCAGCGGGGCATCTTTGAATGCCAGCAATGACCCGCTGATCGTAATTGATGGAATACCCACATACGGCGATGCAGCACCAGGAACCCCAAATGCATTGGCAACAATCAATCCAAACGATATAGAATCATTTTCTATATTGAAAGATGCATCAGCTACAGCTATTTACGGATCCAGAGCTTCCAATGGTGTGATCATCATAACTACCAAAAAAGGCAAAAAAGGAGCTTTGAAAATAAATTATTCAAGTACATATAGTTTCAATGATCCATACAAGAAACTGGAAACAATGGATGCCAATGAGTTCTACAGAACCATTTCTACTTATTACCCACAAGGTACTACAGCAGGAGACAATGCTTATGCATTGCTCAATAAATATAAAATGCAAAGTACAGACTGGCAAGATCAAATCTTTCAAACCGGATTTGCTGTAGACCAGAATATAAGTGTTAGCGGTATAACTGCCGGCAATGTTTTGCCTTTCAGAATATCTATGGGTTACAACAATGAGGATGGTACTCTAAAAACTTCAAATTATGAAAGATATACAGGAAGTATCAATTTGAGCCCAAAATTCTTTAAAGACCTTTTGAGTATTGATTTCAATATGAAAGGTACGATCAATAATAATCAATTTGCAGATGAAGGTGCAGTTGGTTCAGCCGCATTCTATGATCCTACAAAACCGGTTTATGATGCAACAGGAAAAAATGGATACTGGAATCATATAACTGAATCGGGAGCCCCCAATCGCCAAGCATCAGTCAATCCATTGGAAATGCTGAATGATGTGGATAATCACGGCACCACCAAGCGTAGTTTAGGAAATCTTCAGATCGACTATAAAATGCACTTTTTGCCAGAATTAAGAGCAAATTTAAATTTAGGATATGATGTGGCAACATCCACAGGATATAATGGACCTAAGTTGGGATCTTTTCAAGCATTTAGAGATACAGATTTTCCGAATATAGGACAACATACTGAGTGGAACCAACTCCGGAGAAATCAGTTAATGGATTTTTATCTTAATTACAATAAATATTTTGAATCAATAAAAAGTAATGTGGATGTGATGGGCGGTTATTCATATCAGCATTTCTATGAATCTAATTCTGATATCACAGCATCGAATGTGATTACGGATAATGGTGCAAAAGATGGATGGACATATAACAGTGCAACCAGTCAATATGAAAAGGATGGACAATACTTGATTCCAACAGAATATTTTTTGATATCGTTCTTTGGTCGTTTAAATTATAACTTCCTTAATCGTTATTTATTTACAGCAACTCTCCGTAACGATGGCTCTTCTCGTTTTTCTAAAGACAACCGCTGGGGATTGTTCCCATCTGCTGCATTAGCTTGGACAATAACCAATGAATCTTTTATGAAAGATGTGAGCGCCTTATCTAACTTGAAACTGCGTCTTGGATATGGTGTTACCGGACAACAAGGTTATGTAGGTTCCAATTATTCTTATATACCCAATTATTATATAAGTTCCAATCCAAATAGCACATACCTTGGACATTATTTAGTGAAACCGGGAGGCTATAACCCTGATCTGAAATGGGAGCAAACGGCAACAAAAAATATAGCTATTGATTATGGATTTTTGAATAACCGCATTAATGGTAGCATCGAATTTTATAGAAAAGATACAAAGGACCTTCTGAATGAAATAGACTGGCCGACAGGTACAAATTTTATAAATAGATTTGTAAGCAATATCGGTGAAATGAACAATAAGGGAGTAGAATTTAATATTAATGCAGTGCCTGTTCAAACAAAAGATTTCACTTGGGATGCCAATTTCAATATCACATGGAATGAAAGTGAGATAGGAAAACTTACTGCTTCGGAAAGTACAGAATCGGTTGGAATCAATACCGGAGGTTTGAGTTATGGAACAGGATTGACAGCTCAAAAACACTTGAAAGGTTATGCTCCGTCTACATTCTTCTTATATCAACAAGTGTATGACGAAAACGGAAAACCGATACAAAACGTATTTGTTGATAGAAATAATGACGGGCAAATATCAGAAGCAGACAGATATATGACTAATAAGAGTCCTCTACCTAAAGTTTATATGGGATTTGGTTCAACATTCAACTATAAAAAATTTGACCTTGGTTTCAACCTCAGAGCCAATCTGGGTAACTATGTATTCAATGCATTCTATGCAGATAATTCTACGCCAGTGTCTTTCAGTAATCAAGGATTTCTATCCAACCTGTATCGTGGAGTCCTCGAAACCGGATTTCAATATGGAAATACCACAGAACAAGAACTATCGGATTATTTTCTCGAAAATGCATCTTTCCTGAAAATGGATAATATTACTGCCGGATATAGTTTTAGCAAGTTATTTACTGAAAAACTTTCGGGACGTTTGAGTTTCTCTGTACAGAATGTGTTTACTGTCACTAAATTTAGTGGACTTGATCCAGAAATCAGTTCTGGTATAAATACATCTGCATGGCCTCGCTCCAGAGCATATACACTAGGACTAAATATTAATTTCTAATAAAACGAAGCACATTAAAACAAAATATTATATATTTATATTAATCGCAGGCTTGCTTTTTTCGACTAGCTGCCTTGACGATCTGGATGTCACTCCGCTCGATAAAAACACTGTAACCAGCGATGATGCTTACAACACAGCCGATGGTTATATCGGAGGATTAATGAAATTATATTCAGTATGGGCTATTAGTGGACAAAGTGGAGCATCTAGTTCAGATATATCCGGATTGGATGCTGGTAATTCTCAATTGCTACGCTCTTGGTGGACACTTCAATCTGTAACTACCGATGAAAATAAAGTTGCATGGCCAAATGCATGGGTTAAAGAAATCAATACGATGACATGGACCACAACTCAATGCGAACCTATCGAAGGAGCTTATCAATGGTGTATGTATATCGTGGCATTGTCAAATGAATATTTGAAAAGGACAACAAATATTCCTGCTGAATTTGGTTTGAATCAAGAACAGATCAGAGCTGAAGCTCGTTTTTGTCGTGCCCTTGCATATTATACTCTTTTAGATCAATTTGGTAATCCTCCTTTCATCACTGAAAACAATTATTCTCTGACGCCAACTCAAATTGGCCGCACAGCATTGTTCGATTGGATTGTGTCAGAGTTGACTGAGATTGAAAGCAGTTTACCTGCCGCCCGTCAGGGAGAATATGGTAGAGCCGATCAAGGAGTGGTTAATGCGTTGTTGGCACGAATGTATCTTAATGCAGAAGTATATACAGGAACTTCAAAATACACGGAATGTATCACTGCTTGTAAGAAAGTTATTGCAGGAGGATATACTTTAACTACCGATTATTCAAATCTATTCAAAGCAGATAACAACACTGTTGCAAAAAGCGAAATCATTTTCCCTATTTGTTATGATGGAGCTGCTACTCAGACATGGGGTGGTATGACAGCCATTATATGCGGTTCGAGAGGCGTAGACGAAGTGGACAGAAATGTTGATGGTGTGACTTCAGGATGGGATGGATATCGTTCTACTCAGAATTTAGTGAACTTATTTGAATTTACAAATCCAAGTACACCCACAGCTGCCACAATAAAAGATAAGAGAGGTATCTTTAAAGATACTGGACGCTCCATAGATATTCTTACTACTTATCTGCTCACTTTTACATCCGAAGGATGGGCTGTCTATAAATTCAAAAACATAAAATCTGATGGTACTTGGGGTTCAGAAGAAATATTCCCCGACACAGATTTTCCAATGTTCCGTTTAGCCGATGTCTACTTGATGTATGCCGAAGCTGTTTTGCGTGGAGGTCAAGGTGGGGATAAATCTACAGCTTTGGGCTATGTAAATGATCTGCGTCGTCGTGGATATGGTGATACATCCGGTGATATTCTTTCATCACAATTGACCACAGATTTCATCTTAGATGAAAGAGAACGTGAATTATACTGGGAAGGTACTCGTCGTACTGACCTGATACGCTACGGAAAATACACATCTTCAACTTACAAATGGCCATTCAAAGGTGGAGTTCTTGAAGGTGTTGGTGTTGATGCTTCGAGAAATATATTCCCAATTCCATTGACCGATTTGTCTAGTAATGGAAAATTAGTTCAGAATGAGGGATATAATTAATAAAGAATAAATTAAAATAATCATTATGAAACAATTAAAATATATATCGGTTATCCTTTTGTCTCTTATATCCCTCGTAGCATGCGAAAGTGACTTGGATAAATTAACATTCCATGAATCTGATGTAGTTGCCAGCCAGTTATCTGCTCTGCCGGATACATATATATTGGAGGAAGGTAATGCTCAGTTAGCAGTTGATACTTTTAAATGGTCTAAAGCTGAATATGGGTATCAGGCAGCAGTAACTTACCGATTGGAAATAGATTTTAAGGGACGGGATTTTGCAAATGCAAAAGTTCTTTCCTCTGCTATCGGAAAATATGAAGCGGTTATTACAACGGAAGAACTTAACAAAGCTGTTTTAGCTTTGGATTCGCTCTATGGTGTTTTAGACCCTACCCATATTCCGGATTCGGTAGGAGCACATGAGATGGAGTTTCGTATTTCTTCTACATTGGGTGACGCTGTTCCTATGACTTATTCGAATGTGGTGTCTTCGATCATAACCACATACTATGTGATTCCGGTGTCGATTAAAGATCCTATTTATCTTGTTGGTAATCTAATTGCAGGTTTGCCTACGTGGACTAATTCAAAAGATCAAATCGGTAATGGATTGCAGGTTCTATTCTCGGACAATAGTCCTAACAGCAATTCAAAATATACATATACAGCGTATTTTGATGCAGGCGGACAAGCCAAATTCCCAACAGTAGCAGGCGTTTGGGATCCATGTTGGGGTTGGAATGGTACAGCATTGGAATATGTCAATAATTCTGGAAATTATACAGGACCAGCTACTGCCGGATATTATACCCTTAATATCGATTTTGGAGCTCTGACAATAGATGTTGTGCCATACACAGGTAGCACCACTTCTTATACGACAATAGGTGTGCTTGGTGATGCAACATCCGGAGGATGGGATTCTGATATAGACCTGACTCAAGTTGCACCTCATATATGGACAGGTAGAGTGACATTAACAGCCGGAGCACTTAAATTCCGTGCCGAAAACGGTTGGGATGTAAACTGGGGTGCTCAGACAGCTGAAAAACAAGATTTGCCTTTTGGTATTGGTAAGTCAGGAGGAGATAATTTTGCAATAGAAGATGCCGGTGAATATTACATTGCGTTCAATGATTTAACAGGGCATTATATCGTTATCTTAGCATCTAAATTGCCATAATTTGTTTACAAGCAATAAATTATATATTAAAGCACGGTTCAACAACCGTGCTTTTTTTTATAAAAAATTGAATTGCAATCGTTTGCAATGAAAATAATCCATAAGGAAGAACAGATGAACGAAGAAAAGAAAATTATCTATATATATTTACGCACATTGAGTTAATCTATAAATTACAAAACACAATAATATAGTAAAAGACCATGAAGAAAAATCTATTTTTATTACTGTTGCTGGTTGTGCCGATGCTTATACGAGCACAGATTGTTACATCAGTTCCTGAATTTCCTACCGCAGGTGCAGGTGTAACCATTATTTTTGATGCATCGCAAGGAACCGGCGGATTGAAAAACTACACAGGGACTGTATATGCACACACTGGTGTTATCACAAATTTGAGTACTACAGATAGTGATTGGAAACATACTCCAACATGGGGACTTAATACCGATAAGTATAAAATGATATCACTTGGAAATAACAAATGGCAATTAACCATTTCTCCATCTATCAATGACTATTACGGTGTTACAGCAGGAGAAACGATAAAAAAACTTGCTTTTGTATTTAGAAGTGGTGAAAAAGTAAGTGGTAACTATCTGGAAGGTAAAAATACTGGTGGCAAAGATATATTTCTGGATGTGTATCAAACAGGATTGAATATTTCTTTCACATCCCCGACATCAAACCAAAGCATATCAGCCGGAACAAGTCTTAATTTTGCTTTTGGAGCATCTGTTGCTGCTGATCTGAGTCTGTTGGTAAACAATACAGTTGTTAAAACAGAGAGCAATGTAACGAATCTGACTTATGCTTATACTTTTGCTTCGACCGGAGATTATCAAGTAGTGGCAAAAGCTCAATCAGGAGCATCAACTGCTTATGACACATTGCAAGTATGTGTGCCTGAAGCCGTCACCAATGAGTCTCGTCCTTCGGGAGTAATTGACGGGATCAATTATATTGACAACAACACTGCAACAGTAGTGTTATATGCTCCAAACAAATCGCATATTTTTCTCATTGGTGATTTTAACGATTGGACACAACTTAATACATATCAATTAAAGAAAGATGGTGATTACTGGTGGTATACCCTCACGGGATTGACTCCGGGTGAAATGTATGGTTTTCAATATTTGGTAGATGATACATTACGTATCAGCGATGCATACTCGGAACTTGTACTCGACCCTTGGAACGATTCATACATTAGTAGTACTATTTTCCCTAATATGAAAGCATATCCTACAGGAAAGACAACAGATCTGGTCTCTGTATTGCAAACGGCAAAACCTGCTTACAATTGGGAAATAAGTAATTTCTCCATGCCATCCCGTCAGAATATGGTTATATATGAATTATTAGTCAGAGACTTCACAGATGAAAAATC
>JBKECE010000170.1:0-9509 GCA_047974325.1 Dysgonomonas sp.
CGCCGGAAAACACTCAGAAACTCAACGAAACCGCTCTTGGGCAAAGAATGTGACATTTTCTCAATGCCCATATTTGACAAGAGGCCGGAACAGTTATCTGTAGCAGAATTTGAAGAACTCACAAACCTCATTCAGCCCTACTTAACAAGCAGAGAAAATAACAATAAAAGAGAATAACGGTAGAAATTAAAATATTACCCTGTAAAACTTCATCGGATATGTCAGAAGTAAAATTATTTTATCATAAAGATAACGCTATCAGAGTAAGCCGTAGCATTGAATTTCTTAAAACTACACCCATCAAAAATTTTCTTTGGATCGACTTGAACAATGTTGACGAAGAAATAGAAAATGAACTTGAAGATTATTTGAAAATATATATACAGGAAGAAGAAGAAATGATCGAAATCGAGATGTCATCCCGCTATATGGAGACAACCGACTCGTTGGTCGTTAATTCTAACTTCTTGTTAAACAACTTCGAACGCGAACCTGTTTCTTTCATCTTGAAGAATAATATACTGATCACCGTGCGGGGCGAAGATCTTACTTCTTTTCACGAAACAGTAAAAAAAATATCAGCAAATCCGAAAAATTATCCTACCGGCTTTCATGTTTTTGTTGCCATAATGGAAACGCGAGTCGAAGTCGATGCCGATATGATCGAAGAAATGACACAGCGCATCACCACATTAAGTAATAGCATCAGCATAAATGAAGCCGATGAAGAATTGTTGATGGAAATCAAAGATTTGCAGGAAAAAACAATGATGCTCCGTGAGAATATTATCGACAAGCAACGCGCCATATCAAGCATGCTGAAAAGTGAACTGATACCCAGAGAGCTGCATGGAAAACTCACTATAATCATCAAGGATATCAATTCTTTGATAGAACACGTCAAGTTCAGTTTTGACCGTCTTGATTATCTACAAGATACCTTTCTCGGTTTTGTGAACATCGAACAGAACAAGATCATCAAGATGTTTACCATCATTTCTGTTATTTTTATGCCTCCGACACTCATAGCCAGCGTATATGGAATGAACTTCGATAAAATGCACGAATTACATTGGGAATATGGCTATGAATTATCAATCGTGTTAATGATACTCTCAGCCTCTGTCATTTTGTTCTACTTCAAACGAAAAAAGTGGTTATAACGTCATATCCAACGGGTTATATTAGTTAATACCTCTTGCGGATCAACTTTTTTCTTAGCCACAACACTTGGCACAAGAACATTCAAGCCTTTGTTAATTATTTTGACACTGATATCTTTTCCGGCCAGCACAGCATTTCCGTCAAGATGCATATAGCCTTCTTTCTCGCGCTGTATTAGAGCTTCAGAAGTAACTATCTCAACCAATTTTGAATTATTACCAATATTCTTGGAAAACATCTGGATAGCCACTTGTGGAATTTCGACAGCAGTCAACGGTTTTATTATTGCAATATTCATTTTTCCATCCAGAATGTTAGCATGCGGAGCTATAAACGCATCATTACCATACTGCGAAGCATTAGCACAAGTGAGCACAAAGGCTTTATCTTCAAAAACAGTTTCGGGACAAGTTATTTTAAATTTTTCGGGCTTAAATGTCAGCAAGTTGGACAAGATGCTCTGCGCATACATAAATTTGCCCCTGTTGGTCTGATCCAAGGCTTTCTCGCTAATCAGCGCATCAAAACCCACACCACACGTGCAAAAAAATATTTCACCGTTGGCCATGCCATAGTCTATTTTTATTATGTTGTCCTCTTTTATTATATCTATAGCCTTATTCTGATTGAGTGGGATATGCAATTCACGAGCCAAACCATTGCCCGATCCGCTGGGAATGATTCCAAAAACCACATCAGTGTTTACCAAGGCCTTTGCAACTTCATTCACCGTGCCATCTCCACCAACTGCAATCACATAATCAATTTTATTCTTTACAGCGGTAACAGCAATCTCAGTGGCATGCCCCGGATACCCGGAGAGAAGAAAATGAATTTCATATTTGCGTGGATCAAGAACCGACATCCTGAAAGGAATTTCTTTTTTTGAGCCAGTCCCTGAAACCGGATTAATAATCACATATACTTTCTTCTTCTGATCGTTCATGGAGGGTGGTTAGTTAGTTTTGCTATCGGTCTTTTCTTTACAGTATCTATTTCTAAAGTGTACAAAAATAGAAAATTAATTAAATAAACAACATTATATATTGGTAACAAAACAAAAGAGACTACCTTTTTCAAGATAATCTCTTTGCACAAAACCAATGTTATAATAATAAACAAATTTCTTACAACGGATATTCCTCAAATGCGTACAGAACTGTCGATAGATAACGTTCTCCCGTATCGGGTAATATAACAACAATCTTTTTACCTTTATTTTCAGGACGTTTTGCCAACTGGGTTGCAGCAAAGACTGCCGCTCCTGAAGAAATACCTACTAATAAACCTTCTTCTAAAGCCAATTCACGGGAAGTTTTGATGGCATCATTACTGCTCACCTGAAATACTTCGTCGATGACTGACGCATTGTATGTTGCCGGCACAAAACCTGCACCAATACCTTGAATCTTATGCGGACTTGGACTTCCACCCGATAGCACGGGTGATTCGGACGGCTCCACAGCAACTATTTTCACATTCGGATTGCGCTGTTTCAGCACTTCACCTACTCCACTCACTGTTCCACCAGTGCCCACACCAGCCACAAATAGGTCAACATTCCCATCCGTATCCCTCCAGATTTCTTCTGCAGTTGTCTTTTTGTGTACAGCAGGGTTAGCTGGATTGGCAAATTGTTGGAGAACAATAGCATTCGGACTCGCTTTTTGCAATTCTTCTGCTTTAGCTATTGCACCTTTCATGCCTTCGGGTCCAGGTGTCAAGACAATATTTGCACCTAATGCTTTCAGCAAATTGCGACGCTCAATACTCATGGTCTCAGGCATTGTAAGCGTAAGTTTATAACCCTTAGCAGCAGCCACAAATGCAAGTCCGATACCGGTGTTTCCGCTTGTCGGCTCTATGATTTCCGTAGCAGAAGTCAATAAACCTTTTTGCTCTGCATCTTCTATCATTGCATTCGCAATACGATCTTTCACACTCGATAGCGGATTGAAATATTCAATTTTTGCAATGATATTTGCGTCTATGTTATGTTTTTTTTCAAAATTAGAAAGTTCAAGGAGAGGTGTATTACCTATCAAATCTGTCAGTTTTTTTGCAATCTTTGCCATAATATTTAGTATTTGTGTATCTTAAATTATCTTTTGACGAAACAAAGGTAGATTATTGTAAATGGCTGGTCAATACCATAAATGCGGTATTTTGCTTTCGCCTTAAATAAAACTTCACAAAAGAAGTCTCTCGTAGTATGGCTCCTTTGGTTTTAAAGATGTAACTTCGTTACCAAACTTATACTTTTTTTATTGATATTTCAGGTTTTTGGATAAAACAATAGAAAGCTATTTTCGTTTATATAGTAAAGTCAAAATTCTAAAAACAAATCATGGACATACCTGAATTATACGAGATCTTCAAGCAATATCCTTTCGTGACGACAGATACTCGTAATTGCATCAACAACTCGATCTTCTTTGCACTCAAAGGTTCCAATTTCAATGGTAATGAATATGCCGCAAAAGCGTTGGAACAAGGCTGTAGCTACGCTGTGATAGATGAAGAAAAATATAAAAAGGACGACCGTTTCATTCTGGTAGACGATGTTTTGAAGACCTTGCAGTCATTAGCCAATTATCACCGACATCAGATAAAAATCCCGATCATCGGAATAACCGGAACCAATGGTAAGACAACGACAAAAGAACTCATTGCTGCGGTTTTGACAAAAGAGTATAACGTCTTATACACCGAAGGTAATCTCAACAATCACATCGGGGTTCCCTTAACATTACTGAGGCTCACCAAACAGCACGAAATTGCAGTCATAGAAATGGGTGCAAACCACGTAGGAGAGATAAAACACCTTGCCGAAATAGCCGAACCGCACTTCGGTCTCATCACCAACATAGGACAGGCACATCTTGAAGGTTTTGGTTCTTTCGAAAATATAATAAAGACAAAAGGAGAATTATATGATTATATTCGTAGCCGCAGTGACGGCAAAATCTTCATCGACTACGAAAACAAATATCTCCGCAATATGGAAACAGACATCACCCCAATCTACTATGGAAGCCAGGAAGAACTGTTCATATCGGGACATTTGTTGGAAATGAATCCGTACCTGAAATTTGAATGGCGTTTTCTGGATTTCCATTATATTGTGCAAACCAAATTGATAGGTGATTACAATATGACCAACGTGCTGGCAGCCGTTGCTGTAGGACGGTATTTTGGTGTGCGGTCAGAAAAAATATCTGAAGCCATTGAAGAGTATTCGCCCAACAACAACAGATCTCAATTTAAAAAAACAGAAAAAAATATGCTCATAATAGATGCATACAATGCCAATCCCACGAGTATGCACGCTGCATTGGAGAATTTTTCACACATGGATGTCAAAAACAAAAGCCTCATCATCGGAGAAATGAAAGAATTGGGCAGCAACAGTAACTCTGAACATCAAAAAGTGGTGGATTACATTGCAGATCATAACTTCTCGAATGTCTATCTGGTAGGCAACAATTTCAGCAATGTTGACCATCAAAAATATAAAGTTTACGAAACAAGCGATGCTTTGAAAGAATTTCTCGCTCAGAATCCATTAGAAAATCAATATATCTTAATCAAAGGTTCGCATGGCATTCATCTCGAAAACTGTCTCGACATACTATAAAAAATATGATAATATAATGAGTATGAAAAAACTAACCTCAATCATTCTTTTCTTCTTTGTTTGCATTCCGGCTAATCACTTGTTCGCATGGGGATCGACAGGGCATAGGGTCATTGCCGAAGTAGCGCAACGTAATCTTGATTCAACAGCATTAGCTCACGTCAATTATTTGCTCGACAATCAAAGTATGGCTTATTGGTCTAATTGGCCCGATTTTATCAAATCAGACACGTTGGATACATGGAAACAAACTTTTGTATGGCATTACATCAATGCGCCTGCCAATATGGAAAAGAAAGCATATATCAATTATATCAAATCCGTGAAACAAGGAAATGTGTACTCTGCTATCAATCAAATGGAAGAAATTCTCAAAAACAAAGAGGCGGGCAAGGATGACAAAAAGAATGCCCTACTCTTCCTAATTCATCTTGTGGGTGATATGCATCAACCGATGCACGCAGGACGAGCCGAAGATCAGGGAGGCAATAAAATACGCGTATTTTGGTTCGACAAGGAAACCAATCTTCATAGTTTATGGGATTCTCAGCTCATCAATTTCGAAAACTACAGTTTCTCGGAATATGCCACTATCTTGAATGTAGTCACAGATAGAGATAAAGAAGAATTGCAGAACGGAACACTCGAAGATTGGCTCTATGATTCACACACCATAGCAAACAGAATTTATGACATAACACCACAAGACTCAAAACTAGCATATGATTATAACTACAAGACAAAATCGATTGTCGAGAATCAGCTTCGTATAGGTGGTTTGTGTCTCGGAAAGATATTAAACGATCTGTGGTGAAAAAATCAGAATAACGGGGAAAGGATGAAGCGCGCTTCATCCTTCCTTTGTTTTTATATAAAAACAAAGGATTTCTCATCCGAAACCGTAATACCGAAATGTTTTTTTACAGCATGTTATTATTCAATGCAATTTTTATCTTTGCAAAAAACAAAAAAACTTTCTGAACAACTATTTCACAAAAACTGTTGAAGATGTTTATAAGAATGCTTAAAGGAAGCATTATATCATTAAAATATTATGAACCACTGCATAGACAAGAGGTTCCGCTAGATAAGAATAAATCAAATAATTATAGAACAAAGAATGGACAAGAAAAAACATTTGAGAGGCCTGACCGATCAGCAAGTGCTTGATAGCCGTGCAAAACATGGAACAAACACCCTCACGCCACCCAAGAAAGAATCTCTATGGAAACTATTCTTCGAAAAATTTGAAGATCCCATTATCCGCATTCTGCTCATTGCCGCATTTCTATCGCTTGGAATTGCCATTTTTGAGCACTTATCGACAGGGATAGGGCATTATGCTGAAACAATCGGCATATTCTGTGCCATCTTTCTGGCAACCGGTGTTTCTTTTTGGTTTGAAATGGATGCAAATAAAAAATTCGACATCTTGAACCAAGTGAATGAAGACACATTGGTAAAAGTGATCCGGAACGGAAATGTGATAGAAATTCCAAAGCCGGAGATTGTGGTTGGCGATGTGGTCATTTTATCCACTGGTGATGAAGTCCCTGCCGATGGAGAACTAATAGAAGCTGTTTCACTCCAGATAGATGAATCTTGCCTCACAGGGGAACCAATAATTGATAAAACAACAGAAGATGCTGACTTTGACGAAGAAGCCACTTATCCTTCCAATTGGGTAATGCGTGGCACTAAGGTCATGGATGGGCATGCAACATTTGAGGTAAAGACCGTTGGTGATGCAACGGAATATGGGCAAGTGGCCGAGAAATCGACAGAAATGACCGGTGAAGAGACACCTCTCAATGAACAATTGGACGGTTTGGCAAAGTTCATTGGTGTCATCGGGCTTGTTTTAGCAGCACTCACTTTCACAGTCCTTTTTCTCAAAGATATTTTTGGCGGCACGATCACCTATTCATGGGCACAACTGGGGTTACTGGGTGCTGTGATTGCAGGTGCATTGATTGCCCTTATTAAAATATGGTTACCCATCCTTTATGATGGATTTGAACTTGCAGGTAAAAGTAAAGAATTACCCAAAAGTGTAAGCAATGGAGGTTGGCTCAAATGGGCTTTCTTCGGTGTGTTAACTTTTGCTGTTATAGCCGCAATTGGCTGGATTGCAGGAGTGGATCCATTCAATCCTAACTCGTGGGTAAGCATAGAAACAGCAAGCCATGTGCTACAATACTTTATGATAGCAGTTACACTCATTGTTGTGGCTGTGCCAGAGGGACTGCCGATGAGCGTGACACTGAGTCTTGCGCTGAGCATGCGCCGAATGTTGCAGACAAACAACCTAGTACGCAAAATGCACGCTTGTGAAACGATGGGTGCAACAACCGTTATTTGTACGGACAAAACAGGTACGCTGACTCAAAATCAGATGCGTGTTGCAGACACTAAATTTTATGCTCTCAATGACCAAAAGTTAGATGATGACGATGCAAGCTCATTGGTAAAAGAAAGTATAGCCATAAATTCTACTGCTTTTCTGGATTTTACAGATCCTAACAATATCAAAACACTCGGTAATCCAACTGAAGCTGCACTCTTATTATGGCTGGAGAGCAATCATGTCTCTTATCTGGATATCAGAGAAAATGCAAATATTGTAGATCAACTGACCTTTTCCACAGAACGAAAATACATGGCTACTCTGATCAAATCGAGAGATGACAAGTATATCCTTTATGTAAAAGGAGCTCCGGAGATTGTCATGTCAAAATGCTCAACAGTCTTGGTCGGACAGAAAGAAATACCGTTAAATGACAAAAAGCATACAATAGAAGAGCTATTGCTCAAATATCAGAATCAGGCGATGAGAACTCTCGGCTTTGCCTACAAGATGGTTGATGCTACATCAAAAGACACAGCAATCAAAGAATTAGTTGAAACAGGTCTCATATTCATTGGCATCACCGCTATTTCTGATCCTGTGCGTGAAGATGTGCCCGATGCAGTTGCAGAATGCCTCGAAGCGGGAATTGATGTCAAGATCGTAACCGGAGACACACCCGGAACAGCCCGTGAAATAGGGCGTCAGATCGGGATATGGACGGAAACAGACACCGATGAGAATATAATCACAGGACCCAAATTTGAAGCATTGTCAGACGAAGAAGCAGAACAGCGTGTTATGAAGTTGAAAATCATGTGCCGAGCCAGACCCACCGACAAGCAACGTTTGGTACAATTGTTACAAAAAAATAATGCCATCGTGGCTGTTACGGGTGACGGAACAAATGATGCACCCGCACTCAATCATGCAAACGTAGGGCTGTCTATGGGATCGGGTACATCAGTAGCAAAAGAAGCGAGTGACATCACATTGCTTGATGATTCGTTCAAGAGCATTGCAACTGCTGTGATGTGGGGACGATCTCTCTATAAAAACATACAACGATTCATTCTTTTTCAGCTGACTATCAATGTCGCGGCCCTCATCCTTGTATTTCTGGGTTCCATCTTCGGACATGAACTTCCACTCACTGTGACACAGATGTTGTGGATAAACCTGATTATGGATACATTTGCAGCCGGAGCTTTAGCCTCTCTGCCACCCGATCACAAAGTGATGAAAGAAAAACCACGGAAAAACAAAGACTTCATCATCACCAAACCCATGCGTTATAACATATTGATCGTAGGTCTTTCGTTTGTTGCACTTTTGTTGGCTATGATGTTTGCATTTTCCGAAAATAGCTTTCTCGATTCATTCTTCGCCCATATAGAAGATTCTGAACGTGTGGCATATTCACTGTCTTACTTCTTCACCGTCTTCGTGCTGCTCCAATTCTGGAATATATTCAATGCAAAAGCTTTTCAGACCGGAAAATCTGCTTTTGCCAATTTAAATCAGAGCAAAGGATTCATCATCGTAGTGTTGCTGATACTTGTTGGTCAAATACTGATAGTAAGTTTTGGAGGAGACGTATTCCGGACTGTTCCATTGCAGGTGCGCGATTGGTTAATCATTATTGGAGCAACATCTTTTGTTCTTTGGATTGGTGAATTGATAAGGTTCATTACCAATAAGAAATAAAAGAATTTTTAATCGCATCCCAACAAAAAAGAGAGCGCTTTGAAAAAATCAAGGCGCTCTCTTTTTATTCCTTTATACTTTTCGTATTATACACACTTTATCTCGTTCAAATAACGTTCAGCATCTATAGCAGCTTTACAACCACTTCCGGCTGCTGTTATGCCCTGACGATAGACCGGATCAGCAACATCACCCGCAGCAAAAACTCCTTCAACATTAGTCTTTGTAGAGCAATCAATGGTTTTAATATAGCCTTGCCCGTCAAGGTTTATCTGCCCGTCGAATATTTTAGTGTTCGGAGTATGACCGATAGCCAAGAAAAAACCATCTATGGTAATGTCAAATTTTTCTTCATCGGCTTCTCCCATACGACGAACCAAATGAGCGCCTTCAACTCCATTTTCGCCAAACAAACCAAGCGTGTTACATTCAAAAAAGACTTCAATCTTTTCGTTTGCCATCACCCTGTCTTGCATCACTTGTGAAGCACGTAAAAAAGGCTTACGTACAATCAAATATACTTTGCTTGCAAGGCCTGCCAGATAAATTGCTTCTTCACAGGCTGTGTCGCCACCGCCAACCACAGCAACCACTTTTTTGCGATAAAAGAAACCATCGCAAGTGGCACAAGCAGAAACTCCCATGCCTGCATAT
>JBKECE010000186.1:0-8628 GCA_047974325.1 Dysgonomonas sp.
CGGGGAAGAAGGCCGTAGACAATCCGTATGTTCCACAGAACGTCACACTCTATCAGTCGAAAGTTGCCAAGATAGCTGCTTCATATGCTATCCTAAAACCTCAATCTATAACACAGATAAATCTGAAATGAATAAGCTAAACATAAATATTGGAAAGCTCGCTTTGAAAAATCCGGTAATGACAGCCTCCGGAACATTCGGTTATGGAAGTGAATTTGCAGATTTCATCGATTTATCCAGATTAGGAGGCATTTTTGTAAAAGGTACAACTCTACTGGAACGACAAGGAAATCCTTATCCGCGAATGGCAGAAACACCAGCCGGAATGCTAAATGCTGTAGGCTTACAAAATAAGGGTGTTGATTATTTTATTTCTGATATATATCCAAAGATCAAGAACATAGATAGCAATATTATAGTTAATGTATCTGGTTCTACAATAGAAGATTATGCTGAATGTTCAGCAAGATTAGTAGATTTAGATAAAATTCCAGCAATTGAACTAAATATTTCGTGCCCAAATGTAAAGGAAGGCGGCATGGCTTTCGGTACGTCGGCATGTTCAGCTGGTGACGTTGTAAAAGCTGTGCGAAAAGTATATAATAAGACCTTGATTGTTAAGTTATCACCTAATGTAACTGATATAACTGAAATTGCACGAGCAGTTGAAGCAGAGGGTGCAGATGCAGTTTCTTTGATTAATACTGTGTTAGGAATGGCTATTGATATTGAAAAACAAAAACCAGTATTATCGACAATCACTGGGGGACTCTCCGGTCCTTGTATAAAGCCAATAGCATTGAGAATGGTCTGGCAAACCTATAATGCTGTCAAGATTCCGATAATTGGTTTAGGAGGTATATCGTCGTGGCAAGATGCTGTCGAGTTCATTTTAGCCGGATCTTCAGCTATTCAGATTGGAACTTACAATTTCATAGATCCAACAATTTCAATTCAAGTTGTTGATGGCATATCAGCATATATGGATAAGCATAACATTTCCTCAATAAATGATTTGGTAGGAGCATTACACATTTGATGTTTTATAGTAAAATATTTCTTGCCAATATGCAATTAAACATAATGGTAATTATATAACATTTATTCTTTTCGTCCGATTTCTTTATTATAGCAAGTACAAAAAAAGAACGATAATCTCAACTCGGGGACATCGTTCTTTTTATATTCTTTAAAGAGAAATTATTATAATATTTTATTCTTTAATCATCTCTTCTTCTGTCTTATATTTTTTCAATTCTTCTTCTGTCTTATCATATTCCGGCATATTCAAATTATAATAAACATTTCTCAGTTTGATTATAGCTTGCTTAATATCATTTTTATCTGCCTGACGAGCAATCAATAGAGCTTTGAATCTTTCCAATAAAGGATATGCCTTTTTATATAGATCGTTTGCCTGATTGTCTAATGCAACTTGTTCTTTTCTGTCCGATTTCTTATATGCTTGATCTTTCAAATCCTGAGCTTTTAGGATATAGGCCACAGCAAGTCCTTCAAGAGCTCTTTCACAATTAGGATCAGCGGCTAATGCTGCATTGTAGAATTCTTCCGACTTATCAAATTCATTTCTATTTGCATAAATAGAAGCTTTCACACTATTGAAATCACAGGCATTAGAAGGATCATTTTTAATAGCTTCATCCAGATAAAGAAGAGCTTGATCCAACTGTCCATTTTTGATATATTCATTCACCAAATTAGGAATAAAATATGTACTCCGTGGAAATTTCTTCGCTCCATCTTGTAATGCTTGCACATATGCTACTGAATCGTTGGCTTTTCTATATTCATCAGCAATCAATTCATACACTTCATTTTCTTTATAAGTAGGGTTAGCTATAAAAGGTTCCTGAGCAATCCTCTTAAGCAAACTCACTGCCTGTGCCGAATTTCCTGAATATAGGGCTGAAATAGCTGCATAATATTTAATTGTCTGAATCAGAGTGTCCTGAGTCGCAAAAAATTTCTTATCAGCCTCATTATTGAACATTGGAAGATTGGGCATATCCCAATATATCTGAAAATATGTAACAGCCTTGGCATAATCTTTTTTCTCAAAATTTATTGCACCACCATTCTGAAAATATGGATATGCAAACCTGAGATTTGTAGCAATTTCTTTTCTCACCTTATTTTTCACTTTACCTTTTTCGTCAGGAAGTTCTCCCAATTGATCTGCCTTCAGATAAGGTTCATACGAATCCAACAAGCCAGTATACATTTTGTTGTCATCTGTTGCTTGTTTCAAAATCTGCTTTTGGTATTCTTCGTCAAATTGCTTGTACCCAATGTCACCGGCCAATTTCCATGTTTCAGGATCATTAGCTGTTTCAGGGTCTGTCAGTGCAGGTTTAATTAAAGTCGTCGCTTCTGTATAGTTTTTCGAGCCTAAAGCGCTTTTAGCATCTTTTACAGCCTTTTTCTGTGCAAAAGAAGCTGTAACAAGCAAACACAAAGTTGCCGAGATTAATAATTTTTTCATGATTTCTACTATTTAATTATTTTTTCTTTTTTTATTTATTCTTCCGCCGAAGTATTCTCATTATCTGTAATGTTGTCTATGCTGCCACCGTCTTTCAAGGGTTCGTCAATCAATTCTTCTTCTTCTTTATCAGACATTACTTTGCAGATTGAAGCAATCTCGTCATTTTTCTTTTCCAGATTGATCAGGCGCACACCCTGCGTTGCACGTCCCATAACTCGCAAGTCTGCGACATGCATCCGGATTGCTATGCCGGATTTATTAATTATCATCAGATCATCGTCGTCAGTCACACTGGAAATGGAAACTAATTTTCCTGTTTTATCGGTGATATTCATAGTCTTAACACCTTTTCCTCCACGACCGGTAATGCGGTATACTGGTTCTCCGTCTTCATCATTCAACAATGTTCGTTTTCCGTAACCCAGCTTCGAAACCACCATGATTGTTTCTTCCGGATGTTCTTTTGACATCGCGATCATTCCAATAATCTCATCCGAGCCGTCTTCATCTATCCGCATACCGCGAACTCCCGTTGCTGTACGTCCCATTTCTCTCACATTTGACTCATGGAAACGAATAGCACGACCGTTTCTGTTAGCCATCAGAATTTCACAATCTCCATTAGTCATCAACACTTCAATCACTTTGTCATCCTCTCTGATAGTGATTGCATTCACTCCATTTTGACGAGGACGGGAATATGCTTCCAGACTTGTTTTTTTGATAACTCCTTGTTTTGTACAGAACACCAGATAATGATTATTGACAAACTCTTTATCATTCAATCCTTTAATTTTTATGAATGCTGTAATCTTATCATCCGCATCAATGTTGAGCAAGTTCTGAATTGCTCTTCCTTTTGAATTTTTAGAACCTTCAGGTATATCATATACGCGCAACCAATAGCATTTTCCTTTTTGTGTGAACAGCAACATATAGTTGTGCATGGATGCTGGGTATATATATTCTACGAAATCTTCGTCACGGGTTTCGGATCCTTTAGCCCCTACTCCACCTCTGTTTTGTGCTCGAAACTCAGTTAATGGCGTACGTTTGATGTAACCCATATGCGAGATTGTGATGATCATTTCATCATCTGCATAAAAATCTTCAGGGTTCATTTCCACATCAGAATACACAATCTCGGTGCGGCGTTCATCTCCATATTTATCCCGAATTTCAATCAATTCATCTTTTATTACCTGACGGCAAAGTTCTTCATTACTTAATATTTCTTTCAGATAAGCAATAAGTTTTTGAATATCATCATATTCTGCATGCAATTTATCTTGTTCCAAACCGGTCAATTGGCGTAGTCTCATCTCAACAATGGCACGTGATTGTATTTCAGATAGAGAAAAACGTTCCATCAATCGTTCTATAGCTTCTTGTGGTGATTTAGAACTTCTTATAATTGAAATCACTTCGTCAATATTGTCAGAAGCAATAATTAATCCTTCAAGAATATGTGCTCTCTCTTCGGCTTTTTGTAGATCAAATTTCGTTCTGCGGATAACTACCTCGTGGCGATGTTCAACAAAGTAAGAGATCATATCTTTCAATGTCAACATCTTAGGTCTTCCTGCAACCAAAGCAATGTTGTTTACGCTGAAAGAACTTTGCAGTGCTGTCATTTTATACAGCTTATTCAAAACGACATTGGCATTGGCATCCCTTTTCACATCTACAACGATACGCATTCCCTGACGGTCTGATTCATCGTTTACGTTGCTAATACCTTCCAATCTTTTATCTACAACAAGGTCTGCAATCGTTTTGATCAGTTCTGCCTTGTTTACTAAATATGGTATTTCGGAAATAACGATTTTCTCATGATTTCCATCCATTTCTATTTCGGCACGGCCACGCATCATCACACGTCCACGACCTGTTTCAAATGCGTCTTTAACACCCTGTATGCCGTATATAAAACCACCACCCGGAAAATCGGGAGCTTTCACATATGTCATTAATCCGTCTGTACCTATCTCCGGATTATCAATGAATGCTACTGTTGCATTGATCACTTCCGTCATATTGTGAGGTGGCATATTTGTTGCCATACCCACCGCAATACCCGAAGCTCCGTTGATTAGAAGATTTGGTATTCTGGTCGGCAACACAGTTGGCTCTTTCAACGTATCGTCAAAATTGAGTTGAAAATCGACAGTATCTTTTTCAATATCACGGAGCATTTCTTCTGCCAAGCGACTCAATCGAGCTTCAGTATAACGCATTGCAGCAGGGCTGTCTCCGTCCACACTACCCATATTACCTTGACCATCAACAAGTAGATAACGCATGCTCCATTCCTGAGCCATACGCACCATTGCAAAATAGACAGATGAATCTCCGTGTGGATGATATTTACCCAATACCTCTCCTACTATTCTGGCTGATTTTTTGTGTGGTTTGTTGGATGCATTACCCAATTCACTCATTCCGAATAAAATACGGCGATGAACGGGCTTAAAACCGTCTCTTACGTCCGGCAATGCCCGGGAAACAATCACCGACATCGAATAATCGATGTAGGCCGATTTCATTTCATCTTCAATATTAATTCTAATTATTCTATCTTCCTGATCTGCCATTATTAAATTTAATAAGTAAAACTCAATTTTTTATGTTTGTGATTACCTGTAAGTAAAACTATGCTAAGATACAAAAAATATTTTAACTGTAATTTTATGTGATGATAAAAGAGCCTAGATTCTACC
Organism: Dysgonomonas sp.; assembly: GCA_047974325.1. GTDB lineage: Bacteria > Bacteroidota > Bacteroidia > Bacteroidales > Dysgonomonadaceae > QVMP01. The sequence goes on from JBKECE010000186.1 coordinate 5,227, forward strand.
AATTTTATGACTTATATACAAATTGAAAGTTCTTGTTTCAGATGCATAATTGCATTATATAGAAAAAGGTTTGTAATTGATTAATCACAAACCTTTTTTAGTTCAGTCTACTCTATATTTTCATTCATTCTGACCGTGGCAATTTTTGTATTTTTTGCCGCTACCACAATAACAAGGATCATTCCGTCCCGGTTTTTTATCCACATGGATAGGTGCTGGTTTTGCTTTTTCCGGCTCTCTCGGTTGATCCGGATTAGAAGCATTCTCTGCCGAGTCTTTTTCTGTTTTATATTTACTGTAATCAGTTTTCTCAGTCACCCTGGCTTCTTGCACCTGTTCTGCTTCACGCACAGGTATCTGACCTCGCATCAAGATGGCTACCGATTTTTTATTCACAGAATCCACCATGGATTTGAACAAGTTGAAAGATTCAAGTTTATAGATCAGTAATGGGTCTTTTTGCTCGTAACTTGCATTCTGCACCGATTGGCGCAATTCGTCCATTTCACGTAGATGTTCTTTCCATTGTTCATCAATAGTGTGTAACAAAATCGATTTTTCAAATGATTTGATAACACCTTTTGATCCCGAATCGTATGCTTCTTTCAGATTGCAGGATATGTTGAACATCCGTTTTCCATCTGTAATAGGAATCAATATATTCTCAAACTTATCACCCTGATCTTCATACACTTGTTTGATCACAGGATTTGCAATCTCGGCCAGACGCTCCATCTTTTGTTTGAAGTTTTCAACAGCATTTTCAAAAATAATATCTATCATTTTTGCAGGTCTGGATGATTTGAAAGTTGATTCATCAAATGGTACTTCGAGTGACATCACTCTCAACATTTCGATTTTGAACTCTTCGTAGTCCATGGCTTCTGCATATTGTTCTACGATTGCAGCTGTTGTATCGTAAAGCATATTCACAATATCCAATCCTATACGTTCACCGATCAGCGCATGACGACGGCGTTTATAAATCACTTCACGCTGAGAGTTCATCACATCGTCATATTCAAGCAAGCGTTTACGAATACCAAAGTTGTTTTCTTCAACTTTCTTCTGTGCGCGTTCAACTGACTTGCTCAACATATTGTGTTCCAGCATTTCGCCTTCTTTGAAACCCATTTTATCCATCCATCCGGCTATACGCTCAGATGCAAACAAACGCATAAGGTTATCTTCAAGTGAAATATAAAATACAGAAGATCCGGGGTCACCCTGACGACCTGCACGACCACGCAACTGGCGGTCTACTCGACGCGATTCGTGACGTTCCGTACCGATGATGGCCAAACCTCCGGCTTCCTTCACTTCAGGCGACAATTTGATGTCCGTACCACGTCCCGCCATGTTTGTAGCAATAGTCACTGTGCCGGCTTGTCCTGCCAACGCAACAATTTCCGCTTCCTTCTGATGCAATTTCGCATTCAGCACATTGTGTTTGATATTGCGAAGTTTGAGCATACGGCTCAATAGTTCAGATATTTCAACCGAAGTCGTACCCACCAGAACCGGGCGTCCAGCATTGATGAGACGTTCTATTTCTTCAATTACAGCTGTATATTTTTCGCGTTTTGTTTTGTAGATGCGATCGTTCATATCATCACGCGAGATAGGTCTGTTTGTTGGAATAACCACAACATCAAGTTTGTAAATGTTCCAGAACTCTCCAGCTTCTGTTTCGGCAGTACCAGTCATACCCGAAAGTTTATGGTACATGCGGAAATAATTCTGTAGCGTGATAGTAGCGAATGTCTGTGTTGCAGCTTCAACTTTCACATGCTCTTTGGCTTCAATTGCCTGATGCAATCCATCCGAATAGCGACGGCCATCCATGATACGGCCAGTCTGTTCGTCTACAATCATCACTTTGTTGTCAATGACCACATACTGATCATCTTTTTCAAACAAAGCATAGGCTTTCAACAATTGGTTTATGGTGTGCACCCGTTCCGATTTGATGGAGTAAACCTGCATCAATTCATCTTTCTTTTCAGCTTTTTGTGCATCTGTAACATTCTCGTTTTCCAATTCAGCCAATTCGGCAGCAATGTCGGGAAGTACAAAAAAATGAGGGTCATCCGAGTTTCCTGTTAATAGATCTATACCCTTATCACTTAGTTCTATACTATTATTTTTTTCGTCAATCACAAAATACAGATCGTCTGTGACAATGTGCATATTGCGATTTTGATCCGACATATAATATTCTTCGGTTTTGAGCATCATTGCTTTCACACCGGGTTCACTCAAATATTTGATAAGTGGTTTATTTTTGGGAAGCCCTTTGAATGAACGGTAAAGCAACAGCGTACCCTCTTCCTGTATTTTTTTGTCGTCCGAAGCTATTTTCTGCCTTGCTTCGGCTAAGAGTTTCGTACATAGTTCGCGCTGTGCTTTTACGATAACTTCCACTCGTGGACGATATTCATCATACAACTGTATTTCTCCTCTAGGGATAGGACCAGAAATAATCAAAGGAGTACGTGCATCATCAATCAATACGGAGTCCACCTCGTCCACAATCGCATAATTGTGCTTGCGCTGAACCAGATCGTTTGGTGCAATTGCCATATTGTCACGCAGATAATCAAACCCGAATTCATTATTAGTTCCGAACGTGATGTCGGCCAGATATGCCTGACGGCGTCCTTCGGAATTCGGTTGATGCTTGTCGATACAATCCACAGACAATCCATGAAACATATACAAAGGTCCCATCCATTCCGAGTCACGTTTTGCCAGATAGTCATTGACAGTCACAACGTGTACACCTTCACCGGGAAGTGCGTTCAGGAAAACCGGCAGTGTTGCCACCAATGTTTTACCTTCACCTGTTGCCATTTCTGCAATTTTACCTTTGTGCAAAACTACACCACCGAACAATTGCACATCGTAATGAACCATGTCCCATGTTATCTCATTGCCTCCCGCTACCCAACGGTTATAATATATGGCTTTGTCACCTTCGATATCAACAAAATCGTGAGTTTCGGCCAGCAACTTATCAAAATCAGTAGCTGTGACTTCTATTTCCTCGTTTTCACTAAACCTGCGAGCTGTATCTTTTACAATAGAAAAAACTTCGGGAAGAACTTCCATCAAAATATCTTCATATTTTTCAGTAATTTCTTTTTCCAGTTTATCTATCTCTGCCCAGATATCTTCACGTTGGTCAATATCAAGACCTTCTACTGAAGATTTTAACTCAGCAACTTTATTTTTTTCAGCAGCTACATAATCCTGTATTTTGCTTTTCAATTCTGTAGTCTTAGCACGTAAATCATCATTTGACAATTGTTGAATGCTCGGATAGACAGCTTTTATTTTATCGACAAATGGATTTATCTCTTTTAAATCCCGTTGCGACTTATTACCAAACATTTTGGTCAA
>JBKECE010000112.1:0-3294 GCA_047974325.1 Dysgonomonas sp.
CTTCATCTCTTTTTTTAGACAAATGGCTCTTTTTCACATCTTAACCAATTAAGCCCTTATACAAAAATAGTTATTTAACATCAATTCTAATCGATGATCTCACGAAAACATATACAATCTCATCAGAAAAATGATGTGTAGTTTTGTAATAAACTCAATCCACTCAAACAAACTTATATATAAAAAAATAAATCTTTAAATTCTACTTGATTAAAGTTTTGAAAATATTGTTAGTTTTATGGAAAATTTAAATTGTTAGTTGATGAAAATATATATTACATTTTTATGCGCCTTTCTTTTCTTTTCATGTTATGCTCAAAGCAATGAAGAAATTGTACAAGACAAAGTAATTGAATATCTAAAGGGTATACAGAAAAAAGAAAATTACAAACCAATTCTTTATGGAAAGTTAGATTCGGCATTTACAGTTGTACAGGATACAAAACTTTATAAGGAATATAACCAAAGACGAGGGGCATTTGAGGCAATGGAAATATTAAGTAAACAATTTTCTAGTGTGTATTCGAAAGATGAAGTAAAATCAAACAAAGTGCAAGAGGTGTATTTTCAAGCAATGTGTGATTCTTTAGAATTAACATTTACTCCCGAATTTATTGGTTGGAAAATACAACATATTTATGAATACAAAAATTACAAGGGTGAAAATGTTGTAGATAACCATATATTTTACTTAGATAAGGATAGACAAAATGTTATAAAAGAAGAGCAAATATATACAAACCTTCCCTATAAAACTTATAGTCAAAACACAGTATTTTATGGTATAAAATAAAAAAAACCAAGCATTTCTGCTTGAGAATTCAATTTTGTGGAGCACAGCACCAAAGTCTCGAACTCATGGGAGGATTGGGAAGAAATTGTTAGTTTTTCTTGTAAGAATTTTGAAAAAATCGTTAGCTTTATGAATTACTTTTGAATATATAGTAATTTATGAAAAACTTGTTTTCCATTATTGCATTTTTATTCTGTATAATCATTTTGTCTTGTAATTCTCAAAAAAGCATGAGAAAAGATGAATCTAAAAAACTCTTTGATTTATATAAAGATAAAATGAGTAAGTTAATATCCTCAGGTAGTCTGCAATACCCTCAATATGAAGGAATCATTACAGCAGAAATAATCAAAGATGACTATATCTTTCATTATAAATATGACACAATAGATTATCAAATAAGTATATCACATAAGTATTATTCAGATTTTCTCCCTCTATTTGAAAATGGATTATTGCATCCTAAATTAATAGGGTGTCTTTTAGGAACAACTATGTTCGTAGGGCAATTTGAAGAGTTACATAGTACTTCTGATGGAACTAAACGTAGATATAAATTATGGAGTTGGTGTAAAGGAGTAATGAACCCTTGTGAATATACTATTGAGTTACTCAATGAGAATACGACAAATCAGACACCAACTAAAAAGTTTATAGAAGAAGCAATAGTAGTATCCATTAGCCAATGTAGTATTATACTATAAAACCCCAAACATTTCTGTCTGAGGATTCAAAATTAAGTGGAGATTACCGGACTCGAACCGGTCACCTCGACACTGCCAGTGTCGCGCTCTAGCCAGATGAGCTAAACCCCCGTTGAATTTTCGGATACAAATATAATCAAATAGTTGAAAAACGAACACCGCTGGAATTTATTTCTGCATAATACAGAAATATAAATAAGATTTATATGTTGAATTCAACATCGGGATTGTTATAAGTCACCAGCACCTTGTCTATACGTGTGCCATCCATATCTACGATTTCTAACGAAAAATTCTTCCATTTCAGTTTTTCTCCTGTCTGGGGAACATGTTCAAGAATATCCAGGATAAGACCACTTAAAGTATTATAATCATATTCCTCATAAAGGTTACCCATTTTGAAGTAGGACAAAAAATCATAGAAAGAACACTGTCCGTCTACCAAACAAGAACCATCTTCACGAACAACAATATCCGGATCTTCATGTGAATCAGGCAATTCACCAACCAAAGCCTCCAACACATCTTTCATATCGACAATCCCGTTAATACTGCCAAACTCATCACACACAAAGGCATATTGGATGCGCTTCAGTTTCATCTGTTCCAAAGCCTGATAAACGTCCATATTTTCAGGAAAATAAGGTACCGGACAAATAATATCTTCAATTTTGAAACCGGACTTATCAATATTTCCAAACAAATCGCGCACATAGACAATGCCTATTGCACTGTCTATTTTTTTATATGCAACCGGGTATAAATCTTCCGGATGCTCGATCACAAAACTCCGTATTTCATCAATCGTCATATCCAGATCAATCCACACAATGTCACTGTGGTGTGTCATAATTGATTCTAGGTCACGGTCGCCAAGACTGAACACCCTATCGACAATATATTGTTCCACTGGCTGCACCTCTCCACCTTCAAAACCCTCCTGTATCAATGATTTGATCTCTTCTTCGGTCACTTTATTATCTTCTGTGTTTACTCCCAGCAAATTGAAAATGACAGTAGTGCTTTTTGATAATAACCAGACAAAAGGTGAAACAACAACAGACAATAGGTGCATCGGATGTGCCACCGCTTTAGCAACGCGTTCGGCCGCACTCATACCCACTCTCTTCGGCACAAGTTCTCCAAAGACAATGGTCAGATATGTGACGACCAACACAATGATCGTTTTAGCTATCACAAACGCATAGGTAGGTGCAATACCAATTTCAATGAATAGAACAGAAAAACCACCGGCAAAAGCTTCGCCCGAATACATACCTGTGAGGATGCCTATGAGTGTAATACCAATTTGCACCGTCGACAAAAATCTATTGGGGTCATTGGTCAGTTTCAATGCAGCCTTAGCCCTTTTATTGCCGCGTTTAGCTTCAGACTGCAAACTTGTTTTCCGTGCAGATATTACAGCGATCTCCGACATGGAAAAAAGAGCATTCAGGAGAATCAGTCCAATTATAATAAGTATATCGACCATAGCATAAAAGTTGTTTTTTCTTTTTCTATATAGATAAAAACGAAAGTTGCTAAGTTAACAAATATATTTTTGAGGATACGAATTTATACACCAATCTTACCTGAACCAATAAATTTCTCGACTATTTCTGTTCAATACAAAATAGATGAGTTTTCCATCATCAACCGTTGCTTCGAGGTTTATAAATTTCATAATACCACATTATTATTGTAATGGCTATGAGCATGAATATAGTGCAGACAACCGAACCTTCAAATCCAAATTCACCACCGTTGACACTATTATTTTCGGGATAATGCAATTTT
>JBKECE010000209.1:0-6996 GCA_047974325.1 Dysgonomonas sp.
TATGATCATATTCATTATCTTCGTCTATAGCCAAACCAACAAATTTGCCATCAACAACAGAATCCGATTCTTCATAATCATACCCATCCGTAGACACAGCTCCAATAACCTCAGTCTTATCTTTCAGGGCATCATATATATGCCTCATAGAATTTGCAAACGTATCTGAATATGAAGAGCTATCACCCAAACCGAACAATGCTACTTTTTTGTCAGAAAGATCAACATTCTCAAGTTTTGGTAAAAAACTTTCCCAATCATCCTGCAAATCACCATAACCTGTTGTGGAAGCTCCTAATATAAGGAAATCATAAGGTTTTAGATCATCAACTTTAACCTCCGAAACATCAAAAAGAGCTGCATCACCAACCACTTTTTTAATTTTAGAAGCCACATCTTTCGTTGCTCCTGTCGAAGTACCATAAACTATTGCTATCTTGCTCATTGTAATTAAATTTTGATATAACTTAAAAATATTATTTTGTATTTGACTTTTAGATAATTCATAAAAACAAATATATTTGTTCATATAAACATCTCGAAATATATTTTGCACATAAAGTAGATCCAATATAAATTCATATCAAAAAAACACAAAGCACAAATAACTAATAATAAACAATATACAACAATAAAATATTCTATAAATAAGTAATAGAAAAAATATATAAGACAAAATATTATTATAAATAATATAGAAAAAATAAGACTAAAGCCAATTTATAATTCTTATATTTGCGCATAAAACTTGAAAAACCTGTGCTTATGAATAATACAAAGATCAGACTGATTGTGATGAACTTCCTCCAATATTTTGTATGGGGAGGCTGGATGATTACAATGGGAAATTACTGGTTCGACACAAAACAATGGGGCAGTGTTGAATTTGGAGCCATTTTCTCCACAATGGGAATTGCATCTATATTTATGCCTACAATATGCGGTATAATATCAGATCGATGGATTAACACCGAAAAATTATACGGAATACTCCACACATTATGTGGTTTAACTTTCATATCATTGCCTTTCATAGACAGTCCGGTCACCTTTTTCTGGGTCATGTTGATAGCAATGTTTTTCTATATGCCAACTATTCCATTGGCTAATTCTATTGCATACAACGTATTGGACAGATATAAGTTAGACACTGTGAAAGACTTCCCTCCCATCCGTGTATGGGGAACAGTCGGCTTCATTGTGGCAATGTGGGTGACTAATCTTTCCGGAAACAAAGCTTCTGAAAATCAATTTTTCATTGCCGGCATCGCAGCAATTCTCCTCGGATTTTACGCATTCTTCACGCTGCCCAAATGTCCACCTCAAAACACTTCTAGCAAAGGAAAATCGTTTGTTCATCTTCTAGGTTTAGATGCCTTTAAATTATTCAAGAACAAAAAAATGGCTATATTTTTCTTGTTCAGTATGCTTTTAGGTGCAGCCTTGCAATTAACAAATGCCTATGGTGACACTTTTTTGAACGATTTTGGCAAGATAGCCGAATATCAAGACTCTTTTGTCGTGAAATATTCAACAATCATACTATCTATTTCACAAATCTCCGAAACACTTTTCATCCTTGCTATTCCGTTCTTTCTTAAACGTTTCGGGATAAAGAATGTTATGCTTATGAGTATGACTGCATGGGTGTTCCGCTTCGGCCTATTCGCCTATGGCGACCCTGTTGGAGGCTTGTGGATGATCATCCTATCTTGTATTGTATATGGTATGGCATTCGATTTCTTCAACATATCAGGCTCCTTGTTTGTGGAAAAACATACCGATGCAAAAATACGCTCGTCGGCTCAAGGTCTTTTCACAATGATGACAAACGGTTTTGGGGCCATATTAGGAAGCTGGACAAGTGGATTGATCATTCAGGAATTTTTCTTAAGAGCCGATGGCAGTAAAGACTGGCACGGAATCTGGTTGGCATTTGCTAGCTATGCTTTAGTTGTAACCATATTATTTGCCATTACTTTTAAATACGATTATAAAAAAGAACTCGAAAAAGAAGAAAAGGGCTTAAGTCCCAAAATTACGGATTAAGTAAAAGACTATTATCATTTTATAGCTAAATCAGGCGAGATAACTCCGCCTGATTTTTTGGTTCATTCTTTCATTGTATTGTTATACAAATAATTATATTTTCAAGATTTTTGATTATCCACATCTTAAAGTTTTTTATAAGTGAAAATACTAACAGGTCCCCAAATAAAAGAAGCGGATAAGTTCACGATAGAGAATGAGCCTATTTCATCCATCCAACTTATGGAAAGAGCATCTGCAGCAATCGCAGAAATATTGAAGCTAAAGATCAGCAACTATCATTCAATTTTAGTTCTGGCAGGGAAAGGAAATAATGGAGGCGATGGCTTAGCTATAGCACGGTTACTTAGCGAAACGATGGATTGTTCTGTATTTATGCCATTTGCCACCGACGAGCTCTCCGAGGAATGTCATTCCAATTTAACACAGCTTCCACCAAATGTTGTTGTAACGAATTCACTAGAGACTACAAAATTAACATCTGAGACTCTAATCATTGATGCTCTGTTGGGAACAGGAATGAAAGGAAACCTGGATGAAACACTGTCCACGCTGATCGCTTCTGTCAATGAACTGTCCAACTATGTCATATCGATAGACGTTCCGTCCGGCATGTGCACAGAATTCGGAAATATCAATCAGATAATAATCAGAGCCAATGAAACTATAACATTGCAATTTCCCAAACTCGCCATGTTATTACCAGAAGCCGGAGAATATTGCGGAAAGATAACTATTTGTCCAATAGGAATAAATGTGGAGGAGAACGATTCTTTTGAAACACCTTATTCATTTACTACGACAAATTTTATAAAAAAACGTCTAAAGAAACGAACTAAATTTGCAAATAAAGGGACTTATGGTCATGCACTACTTATTTGCGGATCTAAAGGAATGAATGGAGCTGCTCTGTTGGCAACAAATGCCGCACTGCGGTCGGGTTGCGGACTAGTTACACTTCATCTGCCCGAAGAAGAACGCTTTGCCGTCCAGGCTAACTGTCCGTCAGCTATTTTGAGTCTCGATCAGGATGCTTTTTTTTCTGAAATTCCGACAGACCTCCCCAAATATTCCGTATTAGCTATAGGTCCCGGTTTGGGGCAGAACAGTGTCACAATAGATGCTTTCAGGGTTTTATTAGAATCTTTTGATAAACCGATGGTCATTGATGCTGATGCAATTAACATTTTATCAAAATATCCCGAACTGAAAAGGTATATTCCTAAAAACTCGATTCTTACACCACATCCGCGTGAATTGCAACGCCTGATTGGTGATTGGAGTGACGAAGAGCACAAATTGAAGAAAGTAATACATCTGGCGGTTGAAACAGATTCTGTAATCGTTCTGAAAGGAGCATATACAACAATCTGTACGGTCAACGGTCATTTCTATTTCAACCCAACAGGAAACAGTGGAATGGCAAAAGGTGGAAGTGGCGACATTCTCACAGGTTTCATTGCCGGGCTTCTGGCTCGGGGATATGACTCTTTGGATGCTGCTATCATAGGAGTATACATTCATGGATCGGCCGGAGATAAAGTTGCCTCAATCTATGGACAAGAAGCAATGAACAGCAAGGACATCATCGATTACATACCGGTTGTGATGAAAGAGTTGTATGAATAATTCTTTATTTTAAATTGTTGGTTAAAGAGAATAAGTGATCTTGAATCTTTTTTACTTCAGTTTCGAGGATTCAATGTATATTGGTGGGGAAAAGATAGCAGTGTCCAGAATAAGCGGATTCTTGTCCACATCCATTTCATAATATTTTATTCCGGCTTCTTCCAGTTTAAGCCTAAAACTCACATTGCCATAAAAATCTATATTAATCGGAGTTGTTGAACCGGAGAGTGTCCTCACATAATCATCCACCATCCGTTTTTTATAAATGCCTGTACCCAATGTTACCACTATGGATATAATCATATTAACAACCACAAGAAAATAAATCCCGTTGCGGAAATATCGCACCCATTTTTTACTTTGCTCATATTCCGAATACAACAACATGATCAGAGGAAAAGCATAAAATAATGGAAAATATCTTGCACCCCATCCAAGAGGTAACACAAAAACGGCTAACAACAGAAGAAGCAAAAAACAATTATAATACTTCACTTTTTCAAGATTTGTCTTATAAAGCAAAATATAGAGTATGGTGGATGCAATCAGTATCCAGCTAAAAAACAAGCCATAGCCACCAACAAGTCCATCATTCTTGCCCGAATGATGCACATTTTTCAACGTAAGATTGGTCGGCAGAGCCAATTCTGTTTTGGTTGCAAATTTATCATTGTTCGGAAATGAGAATGTAGAAATCAGAAATGCTTCAATTCTATTTTTTCCCACTAGGCTGGGTGGTGTGTTCTCTTCAATCAAATCTACTTTATCGGTGAGTGGATAAAACGGATCGTGCTGATTTATCGTATTGGTGACGTAAGGATTTATTGCCCCGATGAATAATCCCATGCAACCGCTAACGAAAAATGTTAATAACGATCTCTTAAAACAACTGAATCTTCGAGCAAACAACAGATAAAGTAGAAAGAAAAAGGCCACATATAACACCCAAAATAAAATATTGAATTTAATGGTCACCGACAAAAAAACAACGATACCTGCCACCAAATAGTAGTATCCGGATTGTGTTTTGTTGAGGCACAATAGTGTTGAAATAAAGATCAGTAACAATGAAACCATGCTCCAATCCACATAATAGGAGAATAATTGATTTATAACAACCGTAGAGAAAGTAAATATCATTGATAAAAAAGCTCTCTTTCTCGTCGATAAGAAGTCAAAATAGATTGACAAAAAATTATAAAAGAAGAATAACGAGGCAAAGACCAAAATAAAATTTATCGCCTTTCCTGCTTCAACATTCCCTGTCGTGCAAAAAATGGAAGCAGAGATTGTTTCCATTCCTTTAGCATAATGTTTCACCCATAATCGCGCATCAATATCAGAGTCATAAATCGGGTTCCATCCATCGCGAAGACGGCTTATAGAATCCTGATGATATCGCTGCCCGTCGTATGAAGAGTCATAGACATAAGCTGACACAAGCAGAACTATAAGCAGAAAAAAGATATGAAACAAAGATGAACGTATAAATAACGGCCTGTCTGTTCTCGTAAAATAATAGATTACAAATAAAGATAAAACAACCGATATAGGAAAAATAAAGGGATTGATAGAAAATCCGAATATGAACAGCCACGATGCAATAAATAATATAAAAAATGGAATTGAAAGCAATCCCAAACCCGAAACAAAAGCATCTAGCACAGGCTTGTTTTTATCCATTTTATTGGCTGTAAATAGGTATTTGACAAAAATATAAAAAAAGTTAGGTTTGAAAATAGATACAACAAATTAGCTCGGTTGTAGACTCCAACTGCTACCTCTTATTTTTATTAGATGCACTTGCCTTGCCCCTGATTGAGAAAAAGGACAGCCGTTCATTAAAACAAAGCAAAGCGGAAGATGGCGGCTGATGGATATTATAGAGATATGCTAAACATAAGTCATTGCTTTTCCTTGAGTTTGACCAGATACAATTAACATAAAAATAACACTTTGTCACGGTTTCAATTTATATAAAACATAATTTTCCGTTTCGGCACTTCGCATATATTCCTGATCTACAATCTCAAAGAAGTGAGGATTGAACCTCCGGGAAGGATTTCTGTTCATGACCAACCATTTTGGAGGATGCGTCCTCATCATGTTATTTATGCTGGAGAAAATTTCATTGTCAACACTTCCGTGCCGATCTTGACAAAAGAAATACCGATAATAAGATTTTGAATCGGTAAACTGAAGAAATACACAACCTGTTGCACCTGAATCATAGGTATACATCTGATTATATTCTTCCTGAGGTATATGGGATATAATGGATTTCATTTCGCGAAAGTCTACTGCCCTATCTTTCTCAAAATCATTATTCCGTTCAACTTTTCTCATCTGCATCAACAACAAGAGTAATATTACAATAATATTGGCTATATAAATAAACGACTTCCGATTGAAAATGTCAAAAGAACACAAGATGAGTGCCATAGATAACGCAAGAGCGGGAATGATAGAAGTCATATAATGATTTGAAAACAAACCTATCTGCGTAGTGATGAGACTAAACAATAGCAGCAAAATAATAAGCAAAATGTATGGATTCTTTTTATCTCTACGATATACAGCTATCAGGCTGAAAAACACGATAGCAAATGGAATTATGCGAGAAAACAAAGAACTCATTTTTTGCAAAAAAGACTCTTGCAGATTAGACTCAATATCTACGATATTCTTATAAACCGATGCTATTTCAGCATATTTGAAATTGAAAAGGAAAGAAGCATACAGCATTTCGGATAGAGCACCCACATATACAAAATAGATAAGAACAGGCAACGAAACAATAATGAATCCTATTGCAAAATAAACAATCAGATTCTTCAACTCTTTCCAATTCTTGTCTTTTACAAAAACGATAAATATATAAAGCAGGCAAGCGCAGACACATCCTAGATTATTCAGGCGAATCCAAAAGATAAAAGCACTGCTAGCTCCGATAACAACCAGATGCAGAAGTTTTATTTTATGTCGTCCCTCTTCTACAAAACGAATTGTGAAATAAACAACAATCATGATGAAAGGCAGGCAATATTCTTCGGAAAGTCTTCCGCCTTCTATTGTGAGCGTAAAGTATAGTAATACCAGCAAATTCACCAGCAGGCTATTGCCGGGTGAAAGCCAATAACGCGCACTACGGTATGTTAAAAGTAAAGCGGTAGTAAGAAAAACGATTTGCATGACAAAAGCTCCCAGCCAATCACTCGATGACAGATATTGATGAAAAGCTTCCACAAAAATCAAAATAGGACCCTTGTGATCAAAATAATTGACATAGGGAATCTGACCTTTCAAAAATAATTTGCC
>JBKECE010000078.1:0-4140 GCA_047974325.1 Dysgonomonas sp.
AAATCGAGGAGGGCTAGAAACCCTGATGCTGGATGTGAGTCGGAAACTCAAAAAAACAGACTGTGAAGCAATTGCCGTGTACCGTAAAGAAGGAGTGCTGAGAGATGAGTTTCTTAACACCACTGTTCCACTTACGTATTTACCCGTAAGGAGGAATTTATTTGCTTATGTACTAAAGTTAAGAAAGTATTTCAAAACCAACAAAGTTGAGTTAGTTCATGCACAACAGTATCTAGATGCTTTGTTAGCATACATTGCTTTATGGTGTACACGAACTAAGGTAGTCCTTACACTACATGGGTTTGATTTCGAGGGAGATAACCGATTGTTGCGTCATATTTTAAAAAAGACACATGCTAATATATATGTAAGTGAATATCAGAGGAAATATTACACACGGAAATATAGACTCAAGTCGAATAAGCAATTTGTAATTTATAATGGGATTGATTTTTCAAAAATAAACCAACTTGAAACAGAGCAATCCAATAGATTCAGAAAAGAACTTGGAATCGATAAATCTGCTCTGTTGATGGGAATGGTTGGGAATTTCAATTTAGTTAGAAACCAATTGTTCATTTGTCGCTTCCTAAAGGTATTAAAGGAAAAAGAACCTAATTTCCATTTTGTATTTATCGGAAAGCGAATTGAGAGCTTACCACACAAGTATGATATGTGCATTAATTACTGTGAACAATATGGATTAAAAGAAAACGTTAGTTTTCTTGGAGTAAGAGATGATGTACCCGATATTTTATCCCAGTTAGATGCATTTGTCTATGCGACAGAATATGATACTTTTGGTATTGCTGTAGTGGAAGCCATTGCGTCAGGGATCCCTGTTTTTACCAACGATTGGGAGGTTATGAACGAAGTAAGCGAAAACGGAAAACTTGCTAATTTGTATAAAACCAACAACGAAATTGATTTACTTGAAAAATTTGTTTTATTTTTGCAGGATAGAGATTCATTTAGTCTAAAGTCGAAACAAGCTTCGAACATTGTAAAAGAGAAATACGGTATCGAAAAACATATCGAAAAGTTAAAAGAAATCTACGAACAAATTTTAACCTACAACTCATAATTCATAATTCATTGCTAAACTATTTACCAAATTATTTTACCAAGCGAGCTATCGGTTTATATTTTATCACCTTGATAGCTGTAACACTCATCTTTTTTTCCAACAGTATGAACGTGCTGTGGATGATATTTGGAGCCGTTGCTGTTGTCGGATTTTTTTATGGGTCAAACCATTTAACCAAGAAGTGGGCTAACCTTAACCAAAAAATCTTTTTAAAGCGGATTTTTTATACCGCTTTATTACTCCGTATTGCTTGGGTTATATTCAGTTACTTCTTTTATTCCCACATGAACGGAGAGCCTTATGAATTTGGGGCTGCAGATTCACATGCGTATCATTCCTTAGCATTAGAAGGTGCTAATCATTTCAGAAACGGTAACTTCAATGTTTCACAAATTTTCGGTCATCTTCAAGTTGGAGACACGGGGTATCCTACCTATTTATCGTTTATCTATTTGCTGACGGGAAATAGTCTTTTTATTTCCCGCATACTTAAAGCCGTTTTGGGAGCTTGGATGTGTGTGTTGGTCTATAAAGTGGCAGCTCGCAATTTTGGCGAAAGTACAGCCCGAATCGCGGCAGTATTTTGTGCTTTGATGCCAAACTTAATCTACTATTCCGGGTTACAACTGAAAGAAGCCGAAATGACATTTATAGTAGTCGCTTTTATCGAAAGAGCCGATTATCTCCTGCGATCAAAATCGTTCAATTTTATCAACATCTTTATCCCGTTTCTCTTCGCATTTATTCTTTTTACTTTTAGGACTGTCTTAGGAGCTGTTGCTATCTTCGCACTCATTTCGGCTATTTTATTTTCAACAGAACGAGTTGCTAAATGGCAAAAAAGGCTACTGGTCGGATTTTGGATAATTCTTGCAATCGTATTTTTTGCAGGTGGACAGATAGCGACAGAAGTTGAAGAAACTTGGGAGAGACGTAATCAAAACCAAGAAATAGGGATGCAGGAAAGAGCCCAACGTGAGGGAGGAAACACCCTTGCCAGGTATGGATCACGACTTATTTTTGCGCCTGCTATCTTCATCATACCTATTCCGTCCATGGTCGCCATTGATGACCAAGAAAATCAACAATTATTAAACGGAGGTAACTTTACGAAAGAGATACTGAGTTTTTTTCTTTTAATTGCTACCATCTATATCCTGAAAAGGAAGAAATGGCGTGATTTTACACTGCTCGGTATTTTTATGATTGGCTATTTGCTTGTAATCGCTTTTTCTAATTTTGCACAGTCCGAACGTTTTCACTTTCCGGTACTTCCTATATACCTCATGTTTGCAGCTCTTGGAGTTAATCAATTGACGAATAAGAATAAAAAATATTTTGATTGGTATATGGTAGCTTTATTTTTTATCATGATAGCTTGGAATTATATCAAGTTGTCCGGTAGAGGATTGGTGTAATCGTATGGAAGAAAAACGTGGAAGCTCGCGTAATTAAAATAGGATTTCAATGAAAGTCTTGGTCGTTTGTAGTCGTAATTCAGGCAATATAGCTCCTTTTATCACCGAGCAGGTTGAAGCTTTGAATAGAAACGGCATTCAAACCGATTATTTTACTATCGAACAGAAAGGACTTGTCGGATATTTAAAAAGCAGGACAGATCTGATAAAAAAGATTGAAGCCTTCCATCCCGAAATAATCCATGCACATTACGGACTCTCGGGATTATTGGCTAATTTACAACGACAAGTTCCCGTTGTTACAACCTATCACGGCAGCGACATTAATAATGGCAAAGCGTTTCATTTTTCAAAACAAAGTATCTGCTTATCGAGACACAATATTTTTGTATCTCAAAAAAACATTATCAAGGCGAAAGTTGAAGATGAATTTTCCTTAATCCCCTGCGGAGTAGATATTGATTTATTTGCTCCGATGGATAAAACGGCGTGTAGGAAACAGTTAAATTTGTCGTCCGACAAAAAATATATTCTTTTTGCCGGAGCTTTTGAAAATACGGTAAAAAATGCATCTTTGGCACAGTATGCCACAGACAGACTCTACAATGTGCAGTTATTAGAGCTCAAAGGCTATCCCAGAGATGAAGTGGCAAAGTTGATAAACGCCGCAGATGTTTGCTTGATGACCAGTTTTACGGAGGGATCTCCACAGTTTATTAAAGAAGCGATGGCTTGCAACTGTCCGATAGTAACTACCAATGTAGGAGACGTAAAAGAAGTGATTGGAAATACTGAAGGATGTTTTGTATGTGAAACCTACGATGTAAATGATGTCGCTGAGAATTTACGTTTGACGTTGCAATTTGGAAAAAGAACGAATGGTAGAGAAAGGATCGAGAAATTAGGCTTAGACAGCTCAAGTATTTCAATGAAACTTACAAACATATATAAGCAGATAGCCAATCCAGACTAATTAATAGAGTCAATTAAATGATTGAAATTTACAGAGAGGAAGAAATAAATCGAAAAAAGTGGATAGAATTGGCAAATAACGCTACCCACACTTCCTATTTTCAGACTTATGATAGCTATCTTTTTTTCAAGTCGTTGTCTTTTTTGAAAACATTTGCTTTCGGGTTAGAAGAAAAAGACGATTTAAAAGTAGTGGCAACAGGTTATATCGTTTCGGATGGAAACAGTATCAAACAATACTTTTCAAGAAGAGCGGTAGTCTTAGGTGGATTATTACTGGACGGCAATGTTGCGAACGAGACTTTAACGATTTTTTTGGAAACCATCACCAAAGAATTAAGAAACAAAGCCATTTATCTGGAAATAAGAAATTTTACCAATTATTCCGATTACAGAGAGACATTTACCGCTTGTGGCTTTTCTTACCAGTCCCATCTTAATTTCCACGTTCCTACGACAGATGTAGATACAGCATTTCAACAACTAAATACCACCAAAAGAAGAGATGTAAGAATTAGTCTGAAAAACGGTGCCACTGTGGAAGATACAAAGGATTTAGGCAACGTGAGAGAATTTTACTTGATTCTAAGTGATTTATATCAAAACAAAGTAAAAACACCGCTTTTCCCGGAAGAATTTTTTACAAAAGCAATTTTGGAAAAT
>JBKECE010000096.1:0-2345 GCA_047974325.1 Dysgonomonas sp.
GCTTCCTGGATCAGTTGGATATCCTTGTCCTTTAGGGCGACCAAAGGCTTTTTCAAACATCGTACGAATATTCAACTCTGCACCCCATCCAAAGCCTGTCGCAAAAGGAATCGATAAAGCATTCCCATTATTAATTTGTAAGAATAAATACGCATCTGTTGGTTCAATACAATATCCACAAACAACACCGGGATATGCATTTAATGACATTAGGGCACCTTGTCCAGTCCCACATCCGCTAACAACAAAGTCAACAGCTTTTGAATTCAAAAGCAATGCAGCTTGAATTCCTAAATGTAAATATGTCAAATATGGTTCATCACCATCTTTAATCATTCCTGTATTATATACTTCATGTCCCATTGGTTCTACAACATCTTTTAATTCTTTTAAAACTATCTCATTTTTTGAAGCTTGAGAAAACTCGTTCATTAATGCTATTTTCATTTAAACTCCTCCTTGTATAACCTTACTTTAGCACTTCCTATTTCCATTAGTATAAAAATAACGAAAGGTTGAATAAGGTAAATTTTTAGTTATTTTTTTCTCATTACTGTTTTTACAGCATCTACAATATCTTTTACTTCCATTTTGTATTTTTCTTTCAAATAATCCATATCACCTACCTCACCAAACTGATCACGTGCTCCCAAACGAATCATTGGTACGGGATTATTTTCTACTAATACTTCTGCTATCGCACTTCCTAATCCATTAATAATATTATGATTTTCTACACTTACAATTGCTCCAGTCTCTTTTGCGGCATTGATGATCGCCTCTTTATCTATAGGTTTAATCGTAAACATATCTAGAATACGAACATGAATATTTTCTTTCTTTAAAATTGCTGCTGCTTCAATCGCATCTGCAACACAAATTCCATTTGCGATAATCGTTGCAGCACTACCTTGTGCAATTACATTCGCTTTTCCAATTTCAAACACCGAATTATCTTCATAAATCTTTTTACTTTTCTTACGAGACAAACGAATATAAAATACTCCATATAAATCTTTTGTCTGTATCAACATATCTTTTAAAACAGCGGAATCGGTTGGTTCTATAATTGTTACTTGTGGAACTCCACGCATCATTCCAATATCTTCTAAAGGTATATGTGTTCCCCCATTAACACCTGCAGTGATTCCTGGATCGGATCCAATGATACGAACATTTAGTTTTGCATATGCACAAGACACAAATACTTGATCCATTACTCTGCGAGTTGCGAAAGGTGCAAATGTATGTGCATAAGGAATCAATCCAGTATCTGATATCCCAGCAGCTACGCCAATCATATTTGCTTCCTGAACGCCACAGTTAATTGTTCTATCTGGATATTTTTTAGCGAAATCAACCATTTTAATTGAATTAATAATATCTGCATCCAGATAGATAACACGTTTATCTATCGTTGCCAACTCATCCATCACTTGTCCAAAAGCAAATCGCATTTCTTCTTTTTCGATTTGAATATCACTACAAACTTTATACATTTGCTTTCTCCTTTCCAAGTGATTTCACTTTATTTTCTAAAAACGTATATGCCTCTTCATACTGCTCTTCATTAAATGTTAGATGATGATTGTATAATAGATTTTCTGCAAAAGTACAATCTTTCCCTTTGACTGTATGTAAAACAATCATTGATGGTTTTTCGGTTTGCTTCTTTGCCTTTTCAATTGCATCATAAATTGCATTTACATCGTGACCATCTACATCTTGTGCATACCAGCCAAAGTCATTGAACTTTACTGCTAAGTCTCCAACATCACAAATATCTTTTGTGTAACCATCTAATTGTTTATCATTTTTATCAATGAAACCAATAAATTTATTCAATTTCTTTGTAGAAGCAAACAAAGCACCTTCCCAAACTTGTCCTTCATCACACTCACCATCTCCTAAAATTAAATATGTATAAGCATCAATATTTTGATAACGAAGTCCCCAGGCAATACCTAGTGATGTAGACATTCCCTGTCCCAATGAACCTGTTGTCATATCAATACCTGGAACTTTATTCTTATCGCAGTGACTTGGCAATCGCGTACCTGGCTGATTCAATGTTGGTAACCAATCTTTTGGAAAAAATCCAACTTCCGCTAGCATTGCATAAACCGCTGGTCCACAGTGTCCCTTTGATACTACAAGACGGTCTCTTTGATCCCATTTAGGATTCTTTGTATCTATCTTCATTACTTTTCCATATAACACTGCTAACACTTACATCATCGACATAGAGCCAACAATATGACCAGCATGAACTGTTCTCTTTTCATCCAAAACATTCATCCTGGCGTTTGCAGCTAGTATATCTATTTCAAAACTATCTTTCATTT
>JBKECE010000118.1:0-7028 GCA_047974325.1 Dysgonomonas sp.
ACCTAAATCGATACTTTTTGTAATCAGATTCATCATAAATATTTTTTCTTACTTCTTAAATTCGGGCAAAGGTACGTATTTCTTTTCAAATATCGGGCTGATAAACAGACGAAAGATAGGATGACCATACACTGTAATCAGAAGATATCGATTAGAAGCAATGCCAGCCGAAATTATATCCGCCTGAGCTTTTTTCTGTTATGTAATTCCATTTGCATCTGACACAATAAAATACCACAATATATCAAAACAGATTCTATCATCCCTAATCTTTCATAATATTCATTATTTGTGTATTTAGCATCTTTGTGTGCCAACTAAAATGAAAAAGAAAAGCCAATTTGAGAATCACAGATATAAGCACAGCGTATTTATTGTTTTTCATAACAATTCAATATTACCATATTTATTCTTCTTTGTAATCAAAAATATCCATTATCTTTGCATCCACATTGTTTTGGAGAGGTGCTCGAGTGGTTGAAGAGGCACGCCTGGAAAGCGTGTATACCCCTAAAGGGTATCGAGAGTTCGAATCTCTTCCTCTCCGCTGGCTACAAAGAAGTTACATTGTAAATGTGGCTTCTTTTATCACACCTACCTCCTTATCGCTTAATGCTACGTTCTAGAGACTTTTAATCTACAATTAATACAATTTATTTTATTTCCAGAAGGTTATTCATTCTCTTAAATCCTCGTTTTGGTGCTGATAAATGCATCAATATCCCGTTTTCAATTGTATCTTTGTCTAGCAGTTCATACATCTGAAGTATCTTTATTTGTTACTTTACGATACAAAATTAACGCCACTTTATTTTTTATTCTGATTTTTTTAATCTGGACAACTCTGATATAATATATAACTTTGAGTTTTTAATCATTACATATCTCCGAAAAAAAGACAGTCATATGACAACTGGATTCAAAAATATATTCTTTTATCATTTATTGATTATCAGTTTGCCATTATTTTCCGTGAAGGCTCAAGAGAAACCATTGCCGGAAACTCAATTCAATTCTTTGTCCAGATATCTGAACAAAGCTTCTGATCTAAAATATAGTAATTGGCAAGAATCCCAAAAATATATCAATGCAGCTGATGCTTTGTCTGAAGAGTCAAAAAACGAAGAAATGAGGGCTTTTTTCTACAAAGAAGCCGGTGGAATATTTTATGATCGGGACATATTTGATATCTCTCTGAAATATAACATGAAAGCCTATGCATATTACATAAAGAAAGATAAGACTAAGGCATCTGACATAGAAAATCTAATAGCGATCATCAATGCAAGACTTAATAATAAGGAATTAGCTCTTTTGCATTTCAAAAACATTTATGAAAACAACAAACAAGACAGAAATAACAATCTGGCAGCCAAAGCACTTAACAATATTGGAACCATTTATCTGGATTCAAAAAAAATAGATTCTGCTCTCATTTTTTACCAAAAAGCAATAAATGAAGCTGCTAAAATCAATGATACAACATTATTCATAACGTCTAACAACAATCTGGCAAGAGTCTACACAGAAAAAAAAGACAATATAAAAGCATCTGAAACATTTAAGTATACAGAATCTTTATTAACTAAAATACAAGATCCATACCTGCATGCTTTAGTATATAATAATATGGCTGACTTTTATATTAAAACGAATAATGCTCCATTAGCCATAAAATATGCAGAGTTGGCAAAATCTTTTTCAAAAGTAAAATTTAGCTTTCAAAACAAAGACATCTTGGAGAATCTATACAAATCTTACTTACTTGCCGGAGATTATAAAAAATCATCAGAATATTTTCAGCTCTATGATGATCTTAGAGATAGTCTCAATATTGAAGAAAAGGCTGTAAATGTTGAACGGGAAAAAATTGAATTTGAATATAAAAATAAAGAACAACAATTGGAGCTAGCAAATAATAAAAAACGACTCAAACTTGTTACAACCGTTTTAATATTATCGTTATTATCTTCTGTCCTATTATTTCTAATCATACGATATAAGAACAATTTGGTAAAGGAGAGGCTTCAAAACGACCTTGCTACATCTAGAGAAAATGAGTTAAAGCTAGATCTTGAAATTAAAAATAAAGAGCTTGCATCCAAGTCTCTACTAGAAGTGGAAAGATCTGAGCTGTACCATCATTTGATAAACGAGTTAAACGAAATATCAGATTTACATGAAATAGAGGATGTGAAAAAAGAACTTAACTCTATTATTTTTAAATTAAGCAAAAATAAATCGCCTAACAATTGGGATGAATTCAGTCTGCGATTTACAAATATCTATGATTCGTTTTATGAAAATCTAAGTAAACTTCATCCGGACCTAAATCCCAATGAAAAACGATTATGCGCATTAATAAAACTCAATCTCAATTCTAAAGAAATTGCAGATATTACTAAAACAACCGTTAAATCGGTAGAAAACTCCAGAACACGTTTAAGAAAAAAATTAGGACTCACTAATCTAAAATCAGATTTGAATCAGTATATATCAGGAATATAGATAATTCATTATTCGTAATGAGTGGTAATTGAGTGGTCTTTTTTTTTATGTGAGTGGTGTAGATAGGGTTGCATACAAGGATTTCTAAATAATCTTGCGTTGATTTGTATCAATAAAATTTGTATTGATATGAAAAAATTGTTCTACATTTTCTACATTTTGTTTTTTCCATTTACAATTTCTGTAAATGCACAATGGGCAACGGATTATAATGTAAATACTCTCGTTTCCAGTTCCACGTCTGCGGACTCAAAGTCCTTAAGCACAACCGATGGTAAGACTTATGTAGTCTATTGGGTTGTAAAGCCAGCACCGGTCAACTACGAACTACATGCACAGCTCATCGATAAAAATGGCTCAAAGTTATTTGGAGATGACGGCGTTGTGGTCAGTCAAAATGCTATAAGTGCGACTTATATTTCCATCTACAGTATCACAAGAGACAAAGACAACAATCTTTTTGTAGGATTTACGTCTACAGGAGAAACTTCGTCAGGATATATCCAGAAAATATCTCCTATTGGAGAATTGCTCTGGGGTGTAAACGGTATAAATCTAGGAACTCTAAAATACGATGTTAAAATGTTCCCATCTGACCATTCCGGAGTTTATTTAAGCTATTATGACGGAACATATGGATATATTCAGAATCTGAACACACAAGATGGAAGTTTTCAATGGCAAAATACAGTCAAAGTAAGTCCTCCCAATGCAAATTACCCTTATACAAGTGTTGGTGAAGGTGCTGTGCTGTCAGATGATAGTTTTGTAGCACTCATTCATGGAAGACAAACCAGTGATGTTTTTTCTAGCTTCTTTGCGCAGAGATATGCAACAGATGGTAGCCCTGTATGGAGCAATATATTAAAATTATCTAATAGAAATACCTATTTTAATACAAGATATAACATAATACTAGAAGATGATGTAATATATCTCGGATATTATGGATCAAGTACTACAAGATTTGATTCCTATCTGCAAAGGCTCAATCCTGACGGAACAATCCCTTGGGGAATCAATGGAAGTGATTTCAGCACAACGAATGCATATTATGAGATGAATACTAGTATTGCAACGACAGAAGGTAGTCAATACATATGGTCAGTTTCAAGATATACAACAACTTCACAAGGAGATAATGGTGAATATATTCAAAAATTCAATAAGAATACAGGTGAGAGACTTTTAACAGATGGCGCTAAAGAACTTTTTCCTGTAGATGGTACAGGAAAAATCCATGCTGCAAATATACAAATGATGAAAGGAAAAATCATTGTACCTCTAAGAGAAGCAAATAATAGTGGTGTAGAACCTACCAACCTTTCAGTAGCGATTTTAGATGACAATGGCGATTTTGTTTTAGACAACAAATACAAAGATATTGCAACAACAAATACCTATAAGTCTAGAGTGAATTTCACTTCAAATGATAACCAAGCAGTTGAAGTTTGGGAAGAAAATAGAACTGGTTTGGAGAGTGATAACAAAACATACATTCAAAATTTTTCCATTGATGATAATTCTTCGATTTATGACAATAGTAAGAAAAGTGATATCTACATATATCCAAATCCGGTTTCATCCATTCTAAATATTGTTACAGATGCCGACATAAAGGCATGTGAAATTTTAGATGCCAGCGGAAAGAATATTAAAACATTTCATTCAGAAAAAATCAATTTGGGAAATCTACCAAGCGGATTATATTTTCTTAAAGTATATATTAGTAATGGTGAGGTGAGTGTTCATAAGATCGTAAAAAAATAATAAACATGAAGAAATTAATATATACACTTTTATTATTGGGAATCGCCGTTTTTGGGATGTCGCAAAACACCGTGAATGTAGATCCTTCTTTTAATATTAGCGATTTAGGCAACGGATATGGAGACGGTCCTTCTACAGGAGTCGAAAAAATCATTAAAACCTCAGATAATAAAATATTATTAGCAGGAAATTTCTCCAAATATAATGACAGGACGATAAAAGGGCTCGTAAAAATAAACGAAGATGGATCTATTGATACAAGCTTCAATCCCAATGGGGAAGGAACCAATGGATCTGTAAATACTTTAAAATTACAAAGTGATGGTAAAATCATAATTGGAGGTACATTTACAACCTATAACGGAATATCAGCAAACAGGATAGCAAGGCTAAACGCGGATGGGACTTTAGATACCTCATTCAATATAGGAACAGCTTTTAATAATACTGTTTATTCGATTTCTTTACAACCGGATGGCAAAATATTGATCGGAGGAAATTTTACCCTCTATGATGAAAATGACGCATTCAGGATAGTAAGACTCAACACTAATGGTTCTATAGACACAAGTTTTGATACTTCCGTAGGAGCAAATAATAATGTTAATGCAATCGCTGTAGATAATACCGGTAGAATTATTATTGGAGGTAACTTTACTTCAATAAACGGGTCTACATCCAACAGAGTTGCAAGACTTCTCTCCAACGGAACTGTTGATGCATCTTTCAATGTGGGAACAGGAGCAAACACTACAATCTCAACAATTTTAGTACGCAATGATAAAATCTATATTGGAGGCAATCTCAATACTTACAACGGCATAACCGTAAATAAAATAACAAGATTGAACGATGATGGATCTATCGACACCAGTTTTTCTACAGGAACAGCTTTTAATGATGCTGTTTATAACATTATCTATCATAATAACAGCCTCTATGTTTTAGGATATTTTAAAACTTATAATGGTATTAATGCAGGACGTGTGATCAATCTTCTGGAGGATGGTAGTGTTGCTACATCATTTAATAATGGAAATGTCGGTGCCGATGGCTCTGTTAATGATATGCTCTTTTCGGATAACAATAATATAATCATCTCCGGTTATTTTACCAACTTCAATGGCATAGGGAAACAATATCTTACAAAGATAACCGAATCAGGAGTTGTTGATATGAATTTTAACAAAGGTGTAGGCGTGAATAAAAACGTAAATAGTATCGCAGTTTTGGATGATAAAAGTCTTGTAATAGGCGGAGCATTTAATTTATACAATAACAATATTGTAAATTATATAGCTAAAACGGATATAGACGGAAATTTAGACGAAACATTCAAAAATAATATCGGATCAGGATTTAACAGCACGGTTAATATTGTAAATAAGTTAAATTCTGGTAAAATATTGGTTTCTGGAGAGTTTTCGATGTTTGATGATATCACGGCTAACCGAATTGCTATTTTAAATGCTGATGGTAGTACAGATACAGGTTTTACGAGTGGTACGGGCTTTAACAATACAGTCAACTCCATAGCAGAAACATCCGATGGAAAACTCATTGCTGTCGGGAATTTTACGGCTTACGGAAGTACAACAATCAATAGAATCATTAGAATCAATGCAGATGGCTCTTATGATCCTGAATTTAATATCGGAACAGGGTCGACAACGACTATCTCATCTCTTGCTGTCCAAGATGATGGAAAAGTTATAATTGGGGGTAGTTTTACAAGTTTTAATCAATCTTCCTATAACAGAATCTTAAGATTGAATACAGACGGTAGCATAGATGCAACTTTCAATGTTGGCACAGGAGCAAACTATCCGGTACTAGCCATTGCAATACAGGCAGATGGTAAAATATTGATCGGTGGAAATTTCTCTACATACAATGGTACAACTATCAATCGCATCGCGAGACTCAATGCAGACGGGAGCCTTGATGCTACATTCATCACAGGTACAGGCCTTAATACCAACCCAACCGCATTAACAATTCAGGACGATGGAAAAATTATTGTTATTGGAACCTTCACCACTTATAATGGAGCTACAGTAAAAGGCTTTATTCGCCTCAATACAGACGGATCTTTAGATAATAATTTTACGATTGGTACCGGAGCCGATAATACAATTAAAACTGTTGTTTCACAAGACAAAAATAAGATTATAATTGGAGGGGCATTCACGAACTTCAATGCTGTAGGAAAGAATCGTTTTGCTCGACTTTTGATTACAGATGAAACTCTCTCTATAGATAATATAAAAAATAATGATTTTAAAGTATATCCAAACCCATTTAATTCAACAATAAATATTCAATCAGCTCAAAAACCAATATCTAATCAAATTTTCGATTTGTCAGGAAAGAAGATATACAATAATAGTGGCTATCAGATTGATTTGAATAATATTTCCAATGGAGTGTATATATTGAAAACCGTGTTAGAAAATGGTGAAATAGCAACTGAGAAGATCGTAAAAAAATAATATAATTCTTCACATAAACTTTCAGTACTTATAAATTAAAGCACGTCTAAATAACTTTTAGGCGTGCTTTTTATATAAATAAATTTAATTCTTATCTTGAAAACCGCCAAAAGGTACCATAAAGCACAATTACAAGAAAATATAAAATACTAACTGGAAAAGCCCTGGAACCGACACTTAAATTTATGGAATATCTGTCACAAATCGAAAAGAAGACTTGGCTTAGATATGTTCTTGTTTCAGACTATTCTGATGACG
>JBKECE010000191.1:0-2627 GCA_047974325.1 Dysgonomonas sp.
TTTCAAAATTGGTCGAAAAGAATTCAAACCCTTCCACCAGCAAAGCTTCTGTTTCAGCATGGGAAGGAGCTTTTCCTTCGTTCAATAATTGCTGAAATTTAGCAAAAAAATCTTCGATAAGCCTCTGGAGATAATCCTTTTTTCGTTGTTGAAATCCCATATTTTTTAATCTTTTCTATCTACAAAATAACAAATTGCCGCACCGATAGTATAACAAATTATATCTATCCAGCTAAATGCCGATCCGATCACGATGCGCATCACTCTGTTGTGCTGCATTCCTACTATTTCGACCAGATTGTAGTACTGACCTATCTCGACGAGATATGCAAACAATAAAACGACAATAGCAATATATGCCGGTTTGGTTTGTACAAATGCTTTTACAAAATAATACATCAATATCACCACCAGAATGTCACCACCGAAAGGACGGATAAAACGATCATTGATGAACAGAGCTATGATGACCTCAACAATGAAAATGAGGATGAATATGATAAATGATGTCGGATGAAACCGTAGTTTAAACAAATCTTTATTTTCTGTATTTTCCTTCTGTTTCATCCTCAAGCATATTGATGTACGATCTATAACGACTTTCACTTATGTGGTGATTTTCCACGGCCTCGCGCACAGCACAACCCGGTTCATTGATGTGTATGCAGTTGTTGAAGCGGCATTTCTTTGAAAATGTGAATATCTCGGGAAAATAATGCCCTATCTCTTCCATTCTCATATCCACAGTGCCAAATCCTTTGATTCCGGGAGTGTCTATGATATATCCACCCTGCGGTAGTCTCATCATTTCTGAAAATGTGGTGGTGTGCATTCCTTTGCCGTGATAGTTGGATATTCCCGCTGTTTTTTGTGTGGCATCAGGTATCAGTGCATTGATCAAAGTTGATTTTCCGACACCTGAATGACCTGAAAATAAGGTGATTTTGTCTTTCAAACTTTCTTTCAGAGCTTCAATTCCAGTGTTATTGAGTGCCGATATTTTTTTGCAAGGATAGCCTATATATTCATATAAGTCTATCAGTGCGTTCATATATTCAGTTTCATCATCGTCATAAATATCGATTTTATTGAAAATCAGATTCACCGGAATGCGGTAAGCCTCTGCCGAAGCAAGAAAACGATCAATGAAGATTGTTGTGGTAATAGGTTTGCAGATAGTGATCAATAGACAACAGAGATCAAGATTGGCTGCGATGATGTGTGATTGCTTGGACAAATTAGATGAGCGGCGGATGATATAGTTTTTCCGGTCGAGAATATCCGTAATCACACCTGTGCCGTCTTCGTTCATTATAATTGTGACTGTGTCGCCGACTGCTACAGGGTTTGTACTTTTTATATCTTTGAGTCGGAAATTCCCTTTGATTTTGCATTCCACTTCAGACTTTTCTTCTGTGCGAACCAAATACCAACTTCCTGTATTTTTTATGACTAATCCATCCATTAATTTTGTTGTGCCTAAAATGTGCGAAGAACAAAGGTACGAGTTTTTAAGTTTATTTGTTTGTTTCTTCTGCTTCAAGACAAAAATATACAAAAAAGCTCCTGATTGTTTGTCAAGAGCTTTTAAATTGTATTCCGAAGTGGCGAAAAAAATTATTTACCTCCAAACAAACCTTTCAGTGCTCCGAGAATCCCTCCGCTGCTTTTGCCTCCCGTAAGTGAATTAACAAGAGATTCAATACTGAATGAGTCATTTTCATCGTTCGATTTTTTTGAAAGTAGCCCGAACAACGCAGGGATCACAGCCGATGAGATGCTTGTTGCAACGTCTTTGTTGAGTCCTACTTTGTCGGTCAGGGCTGAAATAACAGAGCTCTGCAAACTGTTTTCGAGCCCGTTCGTATCACTTCCTCCATTGAAAAGGCTTGTAATTGACGATAGATTGTCTAGTGTGAAGTGTTCTTTAAATCCATCTACCAGAGCTGAGGTTGTTGTTTCCACAGCAACTTCTTTTTTGTCGTCAGGCACATCCGTGTTATTGGATATTACGCCCAATGCTTCTTTTTTTACTAAATCAACAATACCGTCTAACATGATTTTTCATTTATAAAAAATTAATATTCCATTATATTTTTTATAAACAGAGTTTCTGATTTTATTGTTCATTATCAGATGGTTAAAATATGGTGATGCCGAGGTTTGAAATTCTGCAATATGGAATAAAAAAAGCTCTTGATCTCTCAAAAGCCTTTCTCTGTTTGTTCAGAATCTGTGACAACGTTATACGGTCATTATTTCTTTTTCTTTTGTAGCGTAAAGGTCATCAATCTGCTTGATATATTTGTCATGGATTTTTTGTACCGCATTTTCTGCGTCTTTGGCAACGTCTTCGGGTGTACCGTCTTTCACCGATTTTTTAATTGCTTCAATTGCATCACGACGGGCATTGCGTACGCTTATTTTTGCTTCTTCCGACTCTTGTTTCGATTGTTTGACCAGCAATCGGCGTCTTTCTTCAGTCAGTGGAGGAATACTCAACCTTATCATTTCACCGTCATTCATCGGGTTCAGACCGAGGTCTGAATTGATGATAGCTTTTTCTATCTCTCCCAGCATCTTCTTCTCCCAAGGCTGTATCACAATTGTTTTTGCGTCTGGCGTAT
>JBKECE010000220.1:0-2057 GCA_047974325.1 Dysgonomonas sp.
GTACGGCAAGATAGGTGCTATAAAACAAACAAATATCGATGTCAATCCATCATCCGAAGATAGCACAAAGCTTGATGCTGTTATCACATTACTACCGGCAAATGCTCACTGGTTCAGCACAGCGATAGATGGAACAAACTCAGCCGGAGATCTCGGCATTGCACCCAGTATCTCTTACCAGCATCAGAACTTATTCAATGGAGGAGAGAGGCTAAACATTAAATTAAAAGGAGCTTATGAGTTTATTACAGGAAGTAAAAACACCGACCTGATGAACCAGAGCTTCTACGAATATGGTATCGAAACCAGCCTTTCCTTCCCTATGTTTTTATTTCCATGGTTAAAGAAAAGTTGGCGCGAACAACCTTCTGCAACAACACAGTTCTCCATCGGACTAAACAATCAACATAGACCTGAATATACACGTCAGTTCTTCAATGGAACAATCACTTACGGTTGGTCCTCAAAAAGAAACACGCTACGTCACAACTTAGATGTAATAGATATAAACTACATCCGAATGCCTTGGGTATCGGAGAGATTTGACAGTCTTTATCTGAAAAATCCTAACAACCCTCTACTAAAAGAAAGCTATAGCAACCAACTTGTTGCTCGCACAGCTTATACATTCACTCTTGTTAATAGCCGCCGTTTTACTACATTATATCCAACATTCACCCTCAGGGGAGCATTCGAAGTGGCAGGAGCCCTACCGCGGCTAGTCACCTCGATAAACAGGGCTAAGCCCGATGAAAACGGACAAAAAAAGATTTTGGGTGTAGCCTATGCTGAATATGTGAAAGGAAGTATCGACTATGCTCGCACATTTTATTTTTCAAAAAGACATTCCCTTGCCTATCATATAGGATTAGGTCTTGCCCATCCATATGGCAATTCCGATGTCCTTCCATTCGAACGACGTTTTTTTGCAGGAGGAGCTAATGGCATCAGAGGTTGGAGCACCCGATCTTTGGGTCCAGGATCGTATAAACGATCGACACAAAACGGAATGGAAACGGATTTTGTGAATCAGACCGGAGATATGAAATTAGAATTCAGCATCGAAAACAGAATGAAAATAAGTGAACTATTTGAATTTGCTCAATTCATTGATGCAGGAAATATATGGACACTGAAAAACTATGAGAATCAACCGGGGGGACAATTTGAATTTAATAGCTTTTATAAAGAAATTGCAGTTGCATACGGATTAGGCCTTCGCCTTGACCTAGGATTCCTTCTTATACGATTCGATTTGGGAACAAAAGCTTATGATCCGGGACAAGACCAATCAGATCGCTTTGTCATGTTCAAAAAGCCACTAAAAAATATGGCATTCCACTTTGGTATTGGCTATCCGTTCTGATTATTCTTTCAACAGCAAGGAACTATCCCCATAGCTTAGAAAACGAAAATTTTTTTCCAGAGCATGTTGATAGATATTTTTCCAATTGGTATCTCCAACAAAAGCCGACACCAGCAAGAGCAACGTACTTTTAGGCTGATGAAAATTAGTAACAATACCGTCTACAATTCGATAGGTGTAGCCCGGAGCAATCATTATTTGTGTCTCGGCAATTAAGGATGACAATTTATTATCATCAAGATATGAAATAATGTTTTCCAAAGACTGTTTGACAGCAATTGTTTCTGCTCCTTGATAAGGTTGCCATTGCGAAACTTTCAAAGCATCAGGATGCTCTGTATTTCCCAATATCTGCCCTATATAATAAAGGCTCTCCAGTGTGCGAACCGAAGTTGTCCCCACAGCTATAATCTTTCCTGGATGATTTAACAGTTGCTCTATAATTTCTTTCTTAATAGAAATAAATTCGGCATGCATCACGTGATCTGCGATTTGCTCCGATTTCACCGGCTTGAAAGTGCCAGCACCTACATGCAGCGTAATCTCTGCTGTTTTTATATCCTTATTTTTAAGCGAGTCAAAAACCTCCGGCGTAAAATGTAGCCCGGCAGTGGGAGCCGCTACCGACCCATCTACTTTAGAATAAACAGTCTGATATGTTTGTTTATCCTTTTCCTCTGTATCCCGATTC
>JBKECE010000245.1:0-13241 GCA_047974325.1 Dysgonomonas sp.
GCGAATGGACGGTAGAGGAAGATGCATTGGCTTTTCTGACCGATGCCGGTTTGATAGGGCGACATACGATGTCACAGCAAGGACGTTGGCCCGGCAAAGACACAAACACGCAATTGGAGCATAAACTGGGCGAGTGCATCTGGTGGATCATCGTTCTCGCACATCGGATGGACATAGATATAGATGAGGCTGTGGAAAATTTCCTTTCAGGAACAGAAAAGATGTTCGCCGAATAAAACCTTTTTCCGGATTTTGGGCAGTTTATTTAATCTTTTTCTTTATAAACCACATTATCAATCCGTAAACTATTGCTAGAATGGGATATGTGACGACTAGAAGAAATACATATCCATGTCTCGAAGTTTCTTGCCCCAGACTGAAATCTATCAGGTTGAATGATGCGAAGAAGGTCACATAAAATAGGATAGGGATCAGGACAATACCAATCCAAAAAATAGTTTTCATTTTCTTTTGCCTTTTCAAAAGTCTGATGTGTAAAATAAAGAGTAATAAAAAAACAATAGTAGCTATGCCAAAGGGTTGCAGCCAGAGCAGGACTTCTGAAAATGGAGATATTTTCTTTGACAAGACTAACGAGATATCCGAATCGGTGCTTTTCAGAGTCCATTTTGCTACATTTGAATTTGTGTTCGCCTTGTTTTCAATGACAGGTTTACCGATATTGGATTTTTTGATCGTCAGATCGTCAATCAGTTCTATCTCTAAATTTATTGGTCCGAATGATTTCCAATATTTTGATGGAAACAAGGAATATTCCAATTTATAGTTTCGTACAAAACCAAATACGTTATATTCTAAGAATGCATCATATTCTATGCAAATAATATTTTCACCTTCATCAAGTCCGGCGATGAAATAGATTAAATCGCTCTTGTCAACATGAATCTCACTGTCTTTCGAATATTTTACAACGTAATTACCATATTCTTTCCTCAAAAAACTATAGTTGCTGTCATTGAGCAACTGGATATCTGCCGTTTTTCCATTGATCAGCACTTTATGGCATTCCTGTAATCCTATGCCAATGAATAATAGCGGGAGAGTTTGTTTTTTGTCGGATTCTATTATATACTTGATTTTATAAGAACTATAGTAGAAATCATCCATTTGTTTGAGTGTAATGTGGATGTTTTCACTTTGCACAGAGCAATCATTTGCTCCAAAAATTACAGAGTGCTGTGTTCCGTCCACATATGGCTTTGCCATATTGGCAAAAACCGATAAAGGAAAAAGTATCAGTAAAAACAAGAGTTTGTTTTTCATGTTTTCATATTTGTGTAGTTGCATATAAGTTCAGTTTGTTCCGATTTACCTCGGGGCAAAGATAAAAAACCTTGCCTTCAATAATTGACATAATTAAATAATAATCTTTTATTGTCTTCGTATTATTTTGAACAGAAGCATATTTTTTGTTTGCCTCACAGTTCGTATTTGCCCTATTTTGTTATTCTGAAATTCCGGTAAAACGTTGACACATCATTCGCATATGCTTCGGGTGCTTCCATTGCTGTGAAATGTCCTCCGCATGGCATTTCTGTCCAGTGAATAATGTTCAGACTCTTTTCTGCCCATTTTCGAGGAGGCAGCAATATGTCTTTTGGAAACAAAGCGATACCTGTCGGTACATCAATTTTCCCGATAGGAGGCAATGAATATGTATTTTCACGATATATCTGTACAGAAGTTCCGATGGAATTGCTTAACCAATAGATCATTATATTGTTGAGCAGCTCATCTTTTCTATATCTGTTTTCAAGATTTCCGTCACAGTCGCTCCAAGAATGGAATTTTTCAAGAATCCATGCAGACAGGCCGATAGGAGAGTCGGATAGAGCAAATGCAAGCGTTTGTGGCTTGGTCGATTGGATAGACATATATGCGCCTTCCTGTGAAATCCATTGCAGGGCTGTTTTCTTATATTGTTTTTCTTCGTCTGCAAGATTTTCACTGTTGTTAGAAAATACAATATCTCTTATGATTCCAATATCTGAGAGATGAATGCCTAACACATGTTCTGGATATTTATAAGCCAGATACCTTGTCACACCTGATCCGATGTCTCCGCCAAGAGCGCCGAACTTATCATAACCCAACTTCTCGGTCATCAGCTTTTTCCATAAGTCTGCAATGTCAGCATTGTTCAGATTTTTGGAATCAGGCGATGAAGAGAACCCAAAACCGGGCAATGACGGTATAACAACATCGAAAGAGTCATTCTCGTTTCTGCCGAAACTAAGTGGATCTGTGAGCAGTGGTATAATCTTTTGATAACGGATAAAGCTATCAGGCCAGCCATGACTTAATATAATGGGCAAAGGGTTGGTTCCTTTACCTTTTATGTGAAAAAAATGTATGTCCACATCGTCTATCACACATTTAAATTGCGGATATTTGTTTAGTTCTCTTTCTTGGCTTTTCCAATCGTATCCGTCAATCCAATAGGATATGAAATCTTTCAAATAATTTTTGTCTGTTCCGTATTCCCATCCAGATCCGTTTTTTCCATTTGCCCATCTGGAGTTTTTTAGTCTTTGGGATAAGTCTGCTAAAAATTCATCGGATACGCTGATGTTAAAATCTTCAATTGCCATATTTGTTTTTGTCTAATTCAATATTTTCAGAGTCAAATAATGTATTTTGAATCAATCCTGTTTTCACTTGCTGGCTCAAATCGCGCACACCTTTATTCCATTGTTCTTCTAATCTGATGAGAACGCTGGTTTTCGGGATGTAAATTTTATAGTAACTAATTTTTATGTTATTGAATAACTTACTTAGTTCATTTAACTGTTCTTTGTAATAAGCTTCCATCCGGCTATTATTACCAAAATACAAATAAACTATTTCCGGATTGAGATTAGCTAAAGAACACGCAGATGACAACCTATGAATCATTTGATATGTAAAATTATCAACATCTTTGATTTTTACATTCGTTCCAGTTTTTTTATTTATCAAGTCTAGCCAGCCATTTAAAATAGTATCTTTATTTGTTGAACTATTCCATTTTGAGCATGTTTCATATTTAGGTTCAAGATATTTTGCTTCAATAGCAATTGCGATGCTGCTGGTTTTGTCTACAATCATCAAATCGGAATATGATGGATTTCCTCGTCCTCTGGCAACAGGCACTTTATATTCAAAATGGATATCACTAGAATTGATCGAAATGTTAAAATCGGCGATAAATTCTGAAAAAACTTTAGATTTCACAAATTCTATTAAGTAGATCGTAGATCTACGTGGCGACTTAAACTCTTTCGATGAATATGTTTCTAAAACTTCATTTAGATTATTTATGACAGAGCCGTTAAAGTATAGATTCATAATGTTTTAATTTTAAATATTGAATAATAAAACATTCATTTGTTTTTTATTTTATCAATATCGTGGTGTGTCTCAACTTCGTTTCAGGCTCTTTTTGAATCTGACAATAGTCAATATATCTGCGAGTTGATCTTTATTGTTCACATCTATGATTAATGGAATTAATTTTCCAACGGGCTTTGCTTTGGCAAATTCTTCTTTGATCTCGTATGAAATGTTCAATTCGGCAATAGCTTCGAGATG
Organism: Dysgonomonas sp.; assembly: GCA_047974325.1. Taxonomy (GTDB): domain Bacteria; phylum Bacteroidota; class Bacteroidia; order Bacteroidales; family Dysgonomonadaceae; genus QVMP01. Next base: position 3,592 of record JBKECE010000245.1, read on the forward strand.
CTTGTCGGTGAAATAGAAACTCGTTTTGAAAAAATTACTCCAAACGGAAAGCCAGAGGATCGTTTTTTTCTTATGCGTTATCTTAGCGAGCCATGCTTTACCATCGTTATAGAATCTCCAATCAATGTTCAAACCGTATGCTTCACTTGCAACCGTTGTGAGGAATGAGTCTAGGACGCTATAAAGATTTTCTCCAAGAGCATCTTTCAAAACCTTATCTGATGGAAATATGTCTGCGTCTCTGAGTAATATCTGCGTTTCCATATCCACTGAAATTATTATTAACAAAGATATATTCTTTGGTTGAATAAACAGTTGTTAGCAAATATAATTTAGGCTGTACCTCAAAAGATTGGCACAGCCTTTTCATTATTTTATTTGATCCGTAAGTTTTACTTCACAGGAATGCACAGATTCACGATCCAAGGTGTATCAGGATTTTGGGTATCTCCTGCACAACTCACATAGAGTTCATAGTGATCGCGTGTATCACATTCATAGCCTTTTTGACTAACATCGACATACACTTTTTTCCATGCTTCGCCGTATTCAGCCATTGTTATTTCCGCCTGCATCACAAAATATTTGCCACCGCTTATGGTGTAGCGTTTCATTCCTTCTCCGGGCTCAATGCCAGAGAGGTCTTCCAGACAGGCTTCGGAATGCAATTTGTCTACAGGGGTGTCTATCGGATCATCATGGTAAACGCCTGCCATTTTAGGAGAAGCTGCCCAAAGATTGTTCACTCCTGCCCATGCAGCCAGTTTCTCAAATACGTCACCAATGCCTGAATAATCACCAATGTGTGAAATTGCAATTGTCTTTATTGGTTCTAGGTTTTTTATATCTGCACTATTTATCTTCATAAGTCTAATTTTTTAATGATTTGTTTGATAATATTTTTTACTTCAACGGGGCTCACCACGGCTGTTGTATCTGCATTTGCCAATACCCATCTTGCCAAAGCTTCGAGAGAATAAGTCATATAGGTTTGTTCTATTAGCCCGTTGGCAAGCTCTTTTTCTTTGGTCAATCCCATAAAATAACATCTGTCGGCATGGTATCTGGCAACTTCTTTGTTTGTCTGTAAGACAACCTCAGTGAGGCATTGAGGATCATCTTCTCCAAGCAGAGATGCCAGAGGCGGATGCACTTTCGTGTGCTTGTTAGATGTTGTCCTTATATTGCTGATGCGATCGAGCCTGAACATCCGGTATTCATTTCGTAGATGGCACCAAGCCGAAAGATACCAGCTTGGATGCGAATAAGTGATTCCTACGGCTTCCAAAGCTCTTTTACTCTTGTTTTCATCGGCATTGGTGTAGTCAATCTCAACAATCAGTTTATCGTTTATACTGCTCAATAGTGTGTGCAGCAAATTGGGTAAACTTTCCCGCATTTTTCTGCTTTTATACACAGCTATGCTATCGTCCATGTCGTAGAGATATTTTTTATCCACAGCGCGCAAAGCGGCACGGATTTTATCCATTCCCAAACGGAAATAGTTGCTGTTTTGTGTATCGGTGAGCTGTTCGATAATTTTTTCGGCAGTCAGAAAAGCCATCGCTTCTTCTTTCGTGAACATGAGTGATGGCAATCTGTAGCCTTCGACCAGAGAATAGCCGATTCCCGAATTGCCGCATACTGGTACTCCGGCTTCAGAGAGAGTATTCATATCCCGGTAGATGGTGCGCAAACTCACCCCGAAGCGTTCTGCCATTTCGGAAGATTTCACAATCGGACGGGATTGTAACTGCACCAAAAGTGCTGATATGCGGTCGAGCCGGTTCAAATCTTATTTATTCTATGATCAATGCCCACGATACACCAAATTTATCCACTACTTCTGCATATAGTTTTGCATAGTATGGCTGACAAAGGTCGCATTTTATTTGCCCGGTTTTTGATAATTTTGCAAATATTTCTTTGAGCTGTTGCTCCGTATCGCAAAATACGGTGATAGTGTATCCCAAAGAACCAAAATCTGTTTTCACTCCGGGCAGAGCGTCTGCCAAGCTGATAGAACAACCATTGAACTCGAGGTCGGAATGGATTATCTTGTCCTTGTAATCGTCAGGGCTTTCCATTTCTTGATATTCTCCATAGCGATAAATTTCGACTGCGGTTCCATTGAATGCTTCGGCGTAAAAATTCAGGGCTTCTCCTGCATTGCCGTTAAATGATAGGTAAGGTTTGATTTTCATATTCTATTGTTTTTAATTTGATGACAATGCAAAAATATCATGCATGTTTGACAACAGTAAGTCAGCAAGTTTTTTGAATTTACACACAAAAAAGAAAAAGAATTCTTACAGCTTCCCATGAAAAAGGTCTGTGTATAGAACACAGACCTCGAAAATTAATTTTAGCGGTATTATGGTTTCATGACCATGTTTCAGATTGTTCTGATGATGTCATTTATGTTCAGACGCGATTTTGGTGTTATGGAAGGTTGGTTGGAATCCTCTTGATTCCGGTAACCGATGGCCACAGCGAACAACGGTTTGTAGTGATCCTGTTGCAGAATCTTGGCATATCCGTCAATATTGATGCCTTCCATCGGAGTAGAATCAATCTCCATAGAGGCACAGGCACTAAGAAAATAGCCCAGAGATAAATAGACCTGATGGGCAAGCCACGATTTGATAGTTTCTTCGGGTTGAGGTTTGATCATCTTCTCATAGTAGGCAACGCTTCCTTCGGGGAGATTTGCCCTGATCTGATTTTCAAATTTATGCACATCGTCAATCACACTGAATACTACTATATGACTTGAATCCTGCACTTTATGTTCATTGAAATAAGACTCCGAAGCTAGTTGTTGTTTCATATTTTTGTCAGAAATGAAAGTGAATTTCCATGGCTGGCTGTTGATGGACGAAGGGCTAAGCCTCAAGATTTCTTTTAATTGTTCGATCTTCTCTTCTTTTATTTTTCTATCCGGATCGTACTTTTTTGTCGTGTATCGGTTTTTAGCGATGCCTAAGAAATTCATAAATTGTATTATTTTAGTGAAACTATCTATTTTATAGTTGCAAACATAATGATAGTATTTTATCTTTGCAATAACGGTCAAAAATGATAGTAACAGATGTATTGTATAGACAATAAAGAATATCCATGCAGCACAAGCCTGGCAATGAGATATATAGGAGGTAAATGGAAGACTGTAATTCTGATTCACCTGATTGTGAAAAAAAGATATAGTGAACTGCGGAGAGAGATTCCGATGGTAACAGAAAGGACACTTAGTCTTCAGTTAAAAGAACTGGAAGAAGATGGTTTGGTGATCAGGACGGTGCATACAAGCAAACCTCCGCTGAAAGTGGATTATGAGTTGACCGAGTTTGGCAGAAGCCTGATTCCGGTATTGAAAGCTATTTCCGAATGGGGAGAAGAGGTTGCTAAAAGACAAAACAACTTTTTGAACAAAGCAGATACAGCCTTTTGAACAAAATTGAAAAGAAAAAGAGGATTATATCAAAAAGAGAACTGAACTAAAGAACTGAAGGATGAACGATATTTTTAAGATATTTAAACTGGATACAAAGCAGGCTGAAGAAATCATCAAAGAACCCAATCTTCCTCACTCTCATGACTATGAAGAACTGCTCATCGGCATAGAAGGACAAGTCGAACATTTTATTGATTTTCAACCTCATATAATAGATGCACCTTTTGTCAGTTTTATAACGCAAGGGAAAATGCATCAGATAAAACCAATGGCTAAGAATGGAAAATGCGAAATATGGGCTATACGCTTCAGGAGTGAACTTATTTCTGCAACGGCTTTTCAGCTGTACACAGCCTTTCATGACAACGCCAACATACACATGAATCCTGATACGTGTTTCAGTCGTTTAGATGATATCTGTGCTATTATATATGACGAATATATTCAGGAGTCTCCTGATATAGCAGTGATCCGTCAGTTATTGATGTCCGTTTTCACCATCATTGAATCGGAACGTAAAAAGCTAAGACTTAACTATGAAGAATCGAAAAAAATACAAAGCGTGACATTTAAAAACTTTTTGAGAATATTAGAAGAACACTATCGAGAGCCAAAAGATGTTAGCTTTTATGCTGAAAAATTATTCATGACCACCCGCAACCTGAATCTTATATGTCAGGATATTCTACATCAAAGTGTTTCCGAGATTATAGAGAACCGTAAACTGATAGAGGCCAAAAATCAGTTGATATCGACCGATAAAACTATTGCCGAGATTGGTTATGATATTGGATTCAAAGAAAAAACTTATTTTACACATACTTTTAAACGGAAAACGGGAGTGACTCCTTCCGAATTTCGAAAAGAAGTTTCTAAGCTCTTCTCCTGATTTTATAATCTAATTTTAGCTAAATTTTGTTTTTTCCTAAAAACACAACCATTCTTCCGAAATATGTTACCTATGCAAATACTATTTGCCTGAACTTTGTATCATCAGAATAATTAAAACTTGATGATGATGAAAAAATCTATTTTAAAAACCAGCCTGGTTGCATTTGCATTAATAATAAGCCTCTCGAGTTTTGGTCAAAAAGCAGAGACAAAAGAGCAGCTTTTGAAACAAGTCAAAGAAATGACTGCTGCCAATGAATTAATTTCTAAATATCTCCAAACATTTGATACGCTCGACTTCAAAGTGTTCAGTAATAGGGATTGGAAAAGACTACACGAGAGTCATGCTAAAGATATACTTGTACATTTCCCTGATGGACACACCGAAACTGGGATAGAGCAACATATCAAAACGCTTGATGCCATGTTTGTTTATGCTCCTGATACAAGAATTGAGGAACATCCTATTAAAATTGGTTCGGGAAATATAACAGCAGTAATGGGATATATGTTAGGAACTTTCACAGAGCCAATGCCTCTGGGTGATGGTAATTTCATTCAGCCGACAGGCAAAAAATTCAAATTGCCGATGGCAACAATCGGAATCTGGAAAGATGGAGTTATGACAGAAGAATATTTGTTCTGGGACAATAAGTCTTATATGGATCAAATAATGGGAAAATAAATTTCCAGAAAACATAAAAAATGCCTTATGAAATTATTTATTTCGTAGGGCATTTTCTATTCTTCAGTATTGTCTTTGCATGAATCAATTCTCAAAAGATAAACGTTAATTCGAATTGGTCATAATTTATTGATTTATGCACAGCATCACCTTATCTCAAATACAATTTATATTTTTGTACTATGAATGTAGGTGTAAATATCAGAACTTTTGACTTTAAGCCTTTGCCTGTTGAGATAGAAGTTAAGGATTTAAAATTTATCAAGGAGTTGCCAAAACTTCTCGGGCAACCTCATAAAGCTGCGTTCTATCAGGTTTTGTGGATTGCCGATGGCGAAGCCTCTTGCCGGATTGATTTTAGAGAGATCTGTATAAAGTCGAATGAAATTCTGATCATATCGCCCGGTCAGGTTTGTGAGTTTGATACCAAATCTGATTACTCCGGAAAGATGATATTGTTTACGGGCTCTTTCTTCTCCATAACGGAACTTGATTCGGGTTTTCTTCACACTTCTGAGATACTCAATCCTGTCAGTCTAAACAAGACAGTTCCAATTTGTCCACAACTGGCAAAAAATCTCATCACACTATTGGACGAAGAATTAAAAAATACGACCGATAATTTTCAGGCCGAAATTACCCAAAATTATTTGCGAATTATCCTGCTCGAGGCAGAAAGGCAACTTACATCGGCTTACTCACCTGTTATTAGTGATGTCGGCAGAAATTTCTATAATATGGTCGAACATAATTTCAGAAAAAACAGAAATACGGACTATTATTCCAACTTATTAGGCGTGAGCGAAAAAACATTATCTAAAGAAGTCAAGATACTTGCCGGAAAAACGCCAAAGGTTTATATTGATTCCCGTATAATACTTGAAGCCAAACGGCTATTGGCATACAGCAGTTTGTCTGTAAAAGAGATAGGATTTGAACTTGGCTTTGATGAACCTACTAACTTCAACAAATATTTCCGGAAACATACAGGTCACACCCCGGTTTTGTTTCGGGATTCTGTAAAAAAATAATTAGCAAGCGGACATTTACCATTATATGACGGTGATGTATTATTAGCGTCACAGAAACGAATACTACCTTTGTTCTGTAAATAGTATATAAACTAATTAAAAATAACAGTATAACAATGAGTCAGATAGTATTAATAGGAGCAAGTGGATTTGTAGGTTCCGCTATCCTAAATGAAGCATTAAATCGTGGAATTAAAGTAACAGCAGTGGTTCGTAATCCTGAAAGTATCAAAATCTCAAACGCAGACCTCACAATCGTTAAGGCTGATGTTTCGGATGCAGGTAAAGTGGCAGAAATTTCGAGAGGTGCTGATGCCGTTATCAGTGCGTTCAATCCGGGTTGGACAAATCCTAATATTTATGAAGAAACCCTGAAAACGTATGCTGCCATCCTCGAAGGAGTGAAAAAGTCAGGCGTAAAACGTTTGCTTATCGTTGGCGGTGCAGGAACATTGTTTGTTGCTCCCGGTCTTCGTGTAGTTGATTCGGGTGCTATTCCTACCGAAATCATGGGTGGAGTGAAATCGCTTGGCGAATTTTATCTCAATACACTTATGAATGAAAAAGAAATTGATTGGGTATTCTTCTCTCCGGCAGGAAGCATTGAGCCCGGCGAACGTACCGGAAACTACCGTCTTGGTAAAGATGATTTAATTCTGAATGACAAAGGTGAGAGCAAAATATCGGTACAAGATTATGCAAAAGCGATGATTGATGAGTTTGAAACTTCTGCACACCATAAAGAACGTTTCACAATAGGTTATTGAATAAAAAAACGAGAAACGGGTAGATAATTATATCTACCCGTTTAAAATTCTATATCATTTGATTTGATCGTTAGGCTCATAGATAGCTTTCGGCTCTTCGGCACCATTTAGCATTTCAATAAAACCGGATCCGCGCAAATTGATCTCTGACTGTCCCTATTGGGCAAGAGTAATCCTCACGGCATTCATGCCTTTTTGGCCACGCTCCAATTCGAATGTTACCATGTTTCCTTCTGAAATGGAAGCCGGAGCGCTACTTACATGAAAAAAATATTTTTCCGTACTCCCTGTGTGTTTTATAAAACCATATCCTCTATCAGGGTTAAAGTATTCTACGCGCCCACTGAGTATGGGATCTTCCATATCTTCTTTTTTAGGTGTAGAAACAGCTATATTTTCTATATTTATTTTTTGTTTATTTGCCAGATCGGGAGGAGTGCTGGTTATAACACCGTTTTCATCCACATACGCAATCATATCTTCAAAAGAATCAGTTGGATTGTTTTTCCTTTCTTCCCGTTTTTGTTCTTTCTCTTTTCTTTTCTGTAACTTCTTTTTTTCTATTTCTTTTTTATTAAAAGTACTTGCCATATTTATATTTTTAGTAGATGTTTATTATAGGCTCAATACCGTAAGTCGCTTTCCTGTAAGCTTCTGAATGTCATTGAGTAATCCTTGTTCATCTTGTGCACAGAAAGTCAGTGCCATACCTGCATTTCCGGCTCTCCCTGTGCGCCCGATACGATGCACATAAGTTTCAGCAACATCGGGTAAGTCATAGTTTATGACAAGTTCCAGATTGGTGATGTCAATTCCTCTGGCTGCAATATCGGTTGCTATAAGTGTTTGTATCTTTTGCGATTTAAAATCAGACAGGGCACGTTGTCTGGCATTCTGAGATTTATTCCCATGAATAGCAGCACTGCCTATTCCCGATTTGCTTAGTATGCGTGCTATCTTATCTGCTCCATGCTTAGTGCGGGAGAATATAAGTGCAGACTTCTTTCTGTCTTTTTTTAGTAGGTTTATTAGCAGATCTTTTTTCTCTTGTTTTTCTACAAAATAGATGTATTGGTCTATGGTATCTACCACTGACGATACAGGACTAACTTCCACTTTCACCGGATTGTGCAAGATGGAGCGTGAAAGAGCGGCTATGGACGAAGGCATGGTGGCCGAAAAGAAAAGAGTTTGCTTTTCTTTGGGAAGCTTGGGCAATATGCGCTTAATATCATGTATAAATCCCATATCCAGCATGCGGTCAGCTTCATCCAGCACAAAGTGACGTATAGCATCTAACCGGACAATGTTTTGATTCATTAAGTCGAGTAGACGCCCCGGAGTAGCAACTAATATATCCACTCCTGATTTTAGTTCATTTACCTGGCTGTTTTGTTTTACTCCTCCATAAATTACACAATGACGGATGCCTGTGTAGGCTGTGTAATCATTTAGACTCTCATTGATTTGTATTGCCAACTCGCGGGTCGGTGTTAAGATCAATGCTCTGATCTCTCTCTTTTTACCGTGAACTTTATTTAGATACAATTGCTGTATAATCGGAAGTGAGAATGCAGCCGTTTTACCTGTACCGGTTTGTGCCAGTCCCAGTATATCTCGATTGTCAAGTGCGGGAGCTATGGCCTGCTGTTGTATCGGTGTCGGGGTTGTATATCCTTTTTCATTCAGAGCCTTCAAAACCGGCTCAATAATATTTAATTCTTCAAATGTCATGTTTCTTATCTGCACTAAAAGCAGTTTTTAAATTAATAATGTACAATTCATATTTAAATATAAATTACGTTTTTTTTAAGATAATTCTCTGTTATGGACGGATAATCATTGGGCATAGTGATAACCTCATAAAAATGATTTCATCTTATTTATAAATTTACAAAAATGCGTTACGACAAAAGTATTACACATTTTCATAACTGATTAATATCATAAACAAGAAAGTTAATTTTGCTGTCGATTTTGACGATGGGAAGATCCGCAAATTGATGCGGAGCAAAACATTGAGAAGATAGATACAATAAAAACCAGATTGCTCAAGTTATAAAGATACGAAAATAATCCTACTTATTTATTGTTTTACAATATTTTATTAAATAGAGACGACAATATTCCTTTATTTAATGTCTCATAAGGCAATCTGGCATTGATGAAAAAAAAGGTCCTAATATTAAGATAAATTAATGACTATTACACTTTTTAGCTAAAGGAAATGAGTTCCTCAAAAACAGATCTTTTAAGACAATTGTATATTATCGTTTGTCGTTCATCGAAGGATCTTTGAACTCAATTTTATAATTATATCATTGTCACGAAACATAGTTCAGAAAATATTTAAAAAGTCCAAAATGATTAATGAGCTAATAAGCAAAATGCTATATTTGTAAAAAGTATTATTATGGAATTAGGCCATTTAAAATCAGTCACATTTAATTACTCGGATATCTTCTTCAGTTATTTTTTGAATGATGAATGTGCTTGTACACCTATGGTCAAGAACCATATGTTGATTTATTTATATTCCGGTCAGATCATTGCAGAAGATGATAAAAAGAAAACCATCATCAATTCGGGTGAATGTATTTTTGTCCGAAAAGACAATCGCATAAGCCTAAACAAACAACCTAAGGGGAAAGAGCAATTTAAAGGTATATTTTTAATCTTTAAGCGAAACTTTCTTCGAGAACTTTATCCGACATTGGATAAGAATAACTTTCCTGAAAAAGCAGAAAAGAATCTACCTAATATTATTAAACTTCCACAAACTCCGGATATTTCAGGGCTATTTAATTCAATGACACCTTATT
>JBKECE010000250.1:0-4672 GCA_047974325.1 Dysgonomonas sp.
TAATCTTGGAAACACTAATCAATTTCCCCCGATAAGAAGACCCTGCAATTAGGGTGTTTTTGTTTTTTTCAATTGCTTAACTTTGATGTGATACTATAATTGTAAAAAATAAATTATGAAACAGATTCTTTTCAGCAATAATACAGAAAACCGAACGAATAAGAAAAGATTTTACACAAAATCAATCCTCGTGAAAACATCTTTGTTATTTACGGTCATTTCCGCCTTTATTATAACGGGGGGTAGGGGCAATAAAGGAGTGGAAGCAGATAAGGGAAACGGCAAAAATTTATCCGATGGCAATACCACTGATCCTGGTGTCGTTATCAACGGCATTACTTGGGCTACACGGAATGTTGACACGCCTGGCACCTTTGCTGCTTCACCAGAAAGTGCAGGAATGTTTTACCAGTGGAATCGTAGGGTTGGTTGGGTAGCTACAGGCAAGGTATCTGGTTGGGATGCTTCTTATTCTTCTTCCCTGGAATGGGAAGAGATCAATGCCCCCTGTCCCGAAGGCTGGCGTGTACCGACACGCATAGAAATGGAATCACTCGAAACTCAAACAATCGGAGGTGCAGAGACTCCTTGTACTACCCGTAACGGTATTGTAGGGCGTAGTATCATTTCAGGGAATTAATCTCTTAGACGAAATTAATGATAATGCCGGACTTTGTATTCGCTGTGTTAGCAAAAACAAGAACTAAATTTTATAAAAAAACAACTTAAAACGTCTTATGAAAACGATTTTTTCAGCAAATTCAAAAAGCATTATTGTATGCTTGTTTTTAATCGGTGTAGTTGTGTCTGCATCTGCCCAACAAGAAGGAATTAAACTGCCTGAAGGCATGTATATTTGCAAACAAGCACTTTCAGAAAACAAAGAGAATATACTAACTACGGAAGAGTATTCAACGATGGGTATTGCCAAATGCAAACATAGTGTGTTGAGAACCCTTTCCTATAAGTCTATTGTAAAAGGATCTGTGATAATTGAAAACAACACAGGAAAAGTGCAAGTATTATATGGCTTTTTAAAAGATAAAAATGGAGAATTAACAGTACATACCTATCTCTTTTCTTTAGATAAAAATGGCAAATATATAGATAGCATCTATGCCGCAGAAGGAAAGGATTGGGGGCAAGGAATATCAGAAGTCTCTTTTGAAGAACGGACAACATTCATCTGTGATAATATGATAAAAGTGGCATATCTAATTGAGGGTGACACAGCATTTGATTCATACATACTCACACCGGAACTTAGATTTAAAAAAACAAACAATTCTGATATGTGTAGCGAATTAGGAGATACTTGTATTTGAATGTAATTAAATATGTTCCAAACACTTCTAAAATGTCATCTACTCTGCATAAAGGCATGGTGTAAGTAGTAGAAAGTAATTATTCCCTATTACTTACAATTATTTACAAACAATTAAATTACAATATTTTATGCAACAGTTTTTCAATCTTAATGTTGCTTTTCGCGATGCTTGTTTCTGCTCCACAACAGCAAGAACAAGAGAATAACAGGCCGTATGGGCTAAAACGGAAAAAATGCTTTAAACAAAAACAGCAAAATGATCGATTGTATTTATTTATGCTATTGCAGATATGATTGGGAAATTTCGTCGGATATCTCTTTCAAGGAGCGTGTTGCGTTTGCCTACCCAAAACAATATGATTAAAATTACAAATATTCATATATAAAATAAAGGAGAAACCCGAATCATCTATTCAAGAATAGATGATTCAAAAAGTATAAATAATCCATTAACAGATAATTATCATGCGAAAAATGGTCGTATTAATGTTAACACATAGATGTAATCTTGACTGTATCTATTGTTATCAGAAGCATAAAACAGCAAAAGACATGTCTTTGGAAACCGCCAAAGCAATTTTGGAAACAGAGGTTAAACAGGCAAAAGTGTCCGAAAATATCGATAGTATACGGTTTGATATGTTTGGGGGAGAACCTTTTCTTAAATTTGATTTGATTAGAGAATTGTGCCATTGGGCGTGGGAAACAATAACGGATTTTAACTTTACCATATTCATAACAACCAATGGAACATTAATAGATGATGAAATAAAACAATGGCTTGCATTACACAAAGAAAAGATACATATTGCAATGTCGGTTGATGGCACAGATGATGTTCAAGAATGCAACAGAGGATGTCATTCTTCAGAATTGCCAATAAATTTTGTATTAAACACTCTTCCTAATCGATTCATCAGTATGACTGTATCACGACAGTCACTCCACAAATTTGCCGATGAGCTTATATCTTTTTACGAGCAAGGTTATAGTGTTGAGGGAAGACCGGCACAAGGAACAGATTGGCAGGAAGGAGACGGAAAGGTATATGAAGTTCAGCTTACTAAAATTGCTAAGTATTATCTCGAACATCCAGAAATAACTCCTATCTATCTTTTTCAAGAAGCATCGTTTGTTCAATTATTATACGACCACCCTAATGAAAAATTTGCTAAGGTATGTGGCATAATAAATGAAATCGTAGCCTATAATGTAGACGGCAAATTATATCCTTGCCATCATTTTGTGCCGAATGTGCATGGTAAAGAAGATATATTGGAAGATTTGAAGAAAATTGATTTTTCCGACATATCAAAGTTTATTGACGAAGAATGTATAAAATGCGATATAATAAAATTATGCAGGTCATGTTGCGCACGCAACTACACCGAAAGAGGTGACATTCGTATTAGAGACAAAAGAGCCTGCCAGATGATACTCGCAGAATCGAAGGTTATCAGTTCATATCAAATACAAAAATTAATGTCTAACAAAGATCATTTAACATCCAGCGAGCTTTTAATGCTGAAGGCCGCAATTAAATGCTATAAATTATGTTGCGACTTTGAACGTAAATTTTATGCTCAGAACGAATCAATAAAAAACGGAGAAGCCGATAGCCATAAAGTGGAGGCACATTTAAAATCTTAATGTTATGTTATTAGAAAATGAATTGCTTTTTGAAGCTGAAGCGTTGATCAACTCTAACGAAGAGGAAATTGCTCAAGTTGAATCAGACTTAAATTTTAATCCTGGCTGTAGCATTTGTGGTTACGGTAGTAATTAACGCTTCTATGAGAGATTCTCTGCATTTTGAGAATCTCTCATTTAATCAAATCATTAACACTATTTAATAATGGCAAGAACATTCAATTATCATTTAACTCATCGGGTGATACCCGAAGTGATGTTTTCTAATTTAGATAAATTTTATAATAACGTTTTGGCATATCCTGATAATTTGGAACATTTCATGAAAATTATAACTGAAAGAGTTACTCAACAAGTAAAGAACGATCCTGATGTAGAACCTGCGTTTTCGATAGAATCATTTGAAATAAGCTTTTACGGTGAACAAGAAGCTGGTATTATTTGTGTGGAAATACCTAATTGCAGTCAAATGCTTGATTGAGCTATAATAGCATTTCCATCAGTACGCGAGAAAGCCGGATACTTTACCTGCGAATATTCTGTCAATCCAACAGATAACAACGGACATTTTGTTCTAGGTGGATGGAAAATAGAAAATGGTAACTTCTCTCATCAAAACTGGGGAAAGATTGATGGCGGAAGTTGGAAATTGTTCGTTCAAATGGTTTATGATATAGCATATAATTCGAAAAAACCGCTTCTGGAGGTTACTATGGTTTGATATCTATTCCAGATTCGATTACAATAAATGAAGGAGGAATTTCTAATATTTAATTTATATGACAAATTCAACAGAGATAGATGCATTACTGATACAGTTATCAGCCAATCCATATTTCGATATGGTTTCTTCATATTGTGTAGGTCAGTTAGGGCTGTATTATCTTGCCGAATATGCCGACAAGGCAGGTTATAACGTAAAAGTAAAGTATTACAATTCTTTCGATAATATATCTGAATTATTGCCAAAACTTATCAATCAGTGTGGTTGTCGAATTGTCGGTTTTTATGTGGATAGTGAGAACATTTGGGCAATAAGAAAATTAACTTCTTCGCTGAAGAAAACGTGTCCAAATCTGCAAATAATACTCGGAGGGCCCCAGGTTACAGGCGATCCATTAGGAACACTACAACTAATTCCTCATATAACTTGCGGAATAATAGGAGAAGGCGAGTTACCCTTTCTAAAACTTATTCAATCAGAAGAGTTAAATGAAAACACATTAGAAACTGTTGATAGTATTATTTATTTTGATGTTAATAAAGATCTAAAAAAAACAAAGCCTTTAACTCAAAAATGCCATATCGATGATTTTGGATTTCCGAAAAGAGAAAAATATTGTTTAGATCAGGGTAGAATAACCTTCTCTCAATTAATCTCAGGAAGAGGTTGCATGGGCAAATGTGCCTTTTGTTTTGAAGGAGGAAAAGAACACTCTAATCTCCGGGTACGCAATATCAATTCATGCCTGGATGAAGTGGATTATCTTGTTGAAACGTTTGGTGTCAAATATATAAATTTTGTTGATGATACATTCATCCTGAACAGAAAACGCACAGAAGAGTTTTGTTATAGAATGATAGATAAGTATGATGGTAAAGTAAAATGGTACTGCGAGGCACGAGCGGATATATTGTCAAAGAACATAGATATCCTGCCGTTATTAAAACGAGCAGGATTAGTGAAAATTCAAT
>JBKECE010000303.1:0-1602 GCA_047974325.1 Dysgonomonas sp.
CTTATTTTTTACACACCTATCTTTTCAATTTTCAACCATGGCTGCCGGCAATTGCCCTTGGACTTTTCACTACGGCTGTGCTCAATATAAATAATCTCCGCGACATGGATAATGATCGAAAATCAAAAAAAATAACATTGGCGATCAAATTAGGTGAAAAAAGGACTAAAATATATCACGCAGCACTCACATTTGGAGGGATCATCTGTTTAGTTCTGTATAGTATTATCTATAAAATGCTTTGGTACCAATGTCTCTATATGATATTCTTTATACCATTTATAGTAATATTAATCAGAATATTCCAGATCAAAGACAACAGCAAACTGGATCCTTTCCTCAAATATACATCAATAGCAACATTTTTTCTGTCCATCTCATTTGTATTAAGCCTAAATATTTTTTTATAAAAAAACATTTATATTTGTAGTTGAAACAAAACTACAGCAATATAAATTAAATGAGAAATTATCTCCTATTTGCATTCATCCTCCTTTTAAGTCTTCCTCAATTGAAGGCTACAAAAGAAACGGTGAACAATTATAATATTGACAAAAAAATATTTTTAGATTCCCTTTCTGGATATATAAATCAAGATCATCGGTTAAAAAATTTCTACCAAGACAATAAAAACACTCCATTATGGTTTGGAAGTACCCTGGAATTGAATCAAATCAAGGGATTGCTCACAATATTGGGTAACAGCAAGGAGCATGGATTATCGCCAGAGTTATTCAAGAAAAAAAGAATAGAACAATTAACCGATTCAATATCAAAAAATCTATACCTATCAGACAGCAAAAGATACGGAGCTCTTGCGAGGCTCGAAGCTCTATCGACTCGTGCCGTTATTAATTATGTCAAAACATTAAAGTTTGGTTATCTGAATCCCAGAAGCACTTTTCCCGACGATTATTTTATTGAAACAATCCAACCCGATTCACTCTACTATGCTTATATCAATAAGCTAATCATCATATCGCCTATCGGTGCCATGATGAATGCTCAGCCGACGAATACAGCTTACGTGAGATTACAAAATAAATTATCGACACTCGACTCTATCAAACATGCCAAGATAGCAGTGATCAGCAGTAAAGAATATAAGCTCAACGACGCAGATGAAAACATAACACTCATAGCAAAAAGGCTTATGCTCACGGGTGAATACAAACCCCATAAAACAGACTCGTTAAGTAATATATTGGATCAGAATCTATTGGATGCAATCAATAAATTCCGTGAAGAAAACTGTCTTCATATCGGAAATGAAATAGGAAGTGCCACAATCAATGCTTTAAACAGACCCTTGGAATATTATTATAAGAAAATATTAGCCAATCTGGAACGTTACAGATGGCGCAAAAAAATAAAAAATAATAATCGACGCGTCGAGGTCAATATCGCACCGTTTTATCTCACAGCCTATGATGGCGCAAAATCAGTGCTGGAAATGAATGTTTGTGCAGGTTCAACCGACAATCGCACGCCACTGATGCAAAGCAATATCAATTCCATAAATCTGAATCCTGTGTGGTATGTGCCACGCAGCATCACTCAAAAGGAGCTATATCATTCCATCAAGAAAAATCCTGACTATTT
>JBKECE010000310.1:0-4165 GCA_047974325.1 Dysgonomonas sp.
ACTTCGTGCTTTGGTAGGTAATAAATTAAGAGGTTTTTTAACCATGCTTGGTATCATTATCGGGGTGGCTGCAGTGATTACGATGCTTGCAATTGGACAAGGATCTAAATCTAGTATTCAGTCACAAATATCCACGATGGGATCCAACATGATAAACATACGCCCCGGAACAGGGCAATTTGGAGGTGTCCGTCAGAGTAGTTCCAGTATGCAAACATTAAAATTATCAGATTACAAGGCGATTGCAGATCAAGCGGAATATATAACAGACGTTTCACCGGAGGTTTCATCATCCGGACAAGTGATTTTTGGTGCAAACAATGCTCCGACTACTATATATGGTGTGACTCCATCGTATCTGAACATCCACAAAAATACAATCGCTCAAGGAGATGTGTTTACAGACGCGGATGTACAATCTCTTGCAAAAGTCTGTATCATCGGGCAAACTGTAGTCGACAACCTTTTTACAAATGGAGAGAACCCAATAGGACAAACTATCCGTTTCAATAAAATACCATTGAAAGTAATCGGTGTATTGGAATCAAAAGGAGATAATACAATGGGTATGGATCAGGACGATTTAATTCTTGCACCTTATACTTCCGTACAAAAACGTATTTTAGCAATTACCTATATTCAGTCCATATCAGCATCAGCTGTGACAGAAGATGCTACAGACAATGCGATTGCCAGCATAGAATCAATTCTTCGCGAACAGCATAAAATTGGAGCTAACGATGAAGATGATTTCAATGTGAGATCACAAAAAGAGTTGATAACGATGATGAGTTCCACAACAGATATGATGACGATCCTGTTAGCTTGTATCGCAGGGATTTCTTTACTTGTGGGTGGCATTGGTATCATGAATATCATGTATGTGTCGGTAACAGAACGAACCCGAGAAATAGGATTACGCATGTCCATCGGAGCCAAAGGACGGGATATTCTGGCACAATTCCTTATAGAAGCAATTTTACTTAGTGTCACAGGCGGAATTATCGGCGTTGTTTTTGGTATTTCAAGTGCCTATATAGTCAAAAATTTGCTATCGTGGCCAATTGAGATTCAGGTTTATACCATTGTCCTATCATTTCTTGTCTGCACTGCTACCGGAATATTTTTCGGATGGTATCCGGCTAAAAAAGCAGCAGCTCTTGATCCGATAGAAGCTTTGAGGTATGAGTAAAATCACATATAACCGGGAATAGTATAATATTATGAATTTAAAAAATCTGATAAAAATATTTTCTCATATATTGGTATGGTCAATTATATTTATCATACCGATGTATGTGATGTCAAAGGAAGGCACATATGATTATGGTCCATATCTGACATACATATGCAAGGTTGTTATTTATGCTATAATATTTTACATAAACTACTTGTTGCTGATAGATAAATTTTTATTCAGTAAAAAACTATTCACATTTTTCTGTATTAATTTAGTTCTTGTCGTTATTCTGTTGACAGCCCAAAATATTGTGTCTGATATGATGAGACCGGCATTTGATGAAATTAATAAAGCTCCGCCATTCAATGACCCCTCATTTCCTCATATGAGAGATAAAGGTAAGCATCCGGGACCTCCGTTTGCCATGCGTTTTTTTATGGAATATATGATTGTCTTTTTTATAATAGGACTGAGTGTCGCCATAAAAATGACAATTCGGTGGTATAGAGATTCCATTAATATAGAACAAATAAAAAATACGCAACTCGAAGCAGATCTGAGGAATTTAAGAAATCAATTGAATCCGCATTTCTTATTCAACACTCTGAATAATATCTACTCGTTGATTGCAATAGATCAGGCGAAGGCGCAGGAATCTGTGCATAGACTCAGTGGATTGCTGCGTTATGTGTTGTACGAAAATAATCAGAACTTTGTTCCCATATCTAAAGAACTTGAATTTACGAAGAATTATATAGATCTGATGAAACTCAGAGTTGGCTCAAATGTGAGACTCAATGTCGATATCGAAAACAATGGAAGTCAAGATCAGATTGCGTCGTTGATGTTTATGACCTTAATTGAAAATGCATTCAAACATGGCATAAATGCAAATGAAGATAGTTTTATTGATATAAGAATTTTAATAGAAACAGAAAAAGGTGTAATTTGTACCGTTGAAAACAGTTTGAATGATAATAATAGCAATATCGAAAAGAAAAATTCGGGTATCGGACTGACAAATCTTACAAAGCGTCTCGAGTTATTATATCCAAATAATTATCAATTCGAAACAGAACGAAGGCAAAATAGTTTCTTTGTTATGTTGAGAATCAATTTTCAAAAATAAATTCTATAAATGCAATACAATGAAACTAAAGTGTGTTATTATAGATGACGAGCCTCTGGCAATAAATCTTCTGAAAACCTATGTTGAACAAACACCTTTTCTCGAATTAATTGCCACATTTGAGAATCCGCTGATAGCAATGGATACGATCAGCAAAGAGGATATAAATATTGTTTTTCTGGATATAAATATGCCGCAGATAAACGGTATTGATTTTTCAAAAAATTTACCTGCAGCAACACGGGTCATATTCACAACAGCATATGATCAATATGCAGTCGATGGATTTAGACAAAATGCTCTTGACTATCTGCTAAAACCGATCAGTTATCCGGAATTTCTACAAGCATCCAATAAAGCCTTAGAATGGTTCAATCTGACAGAGAATAATCAAGCAATATCTTCTTCTAGCATTTTCATTAAATCAGGTTACAGAATGGAGAAGATAGAATTTAATAATATTCTTTATATTGAGAATCAGAAAGATTATGTAAAATTCCACCTCGAATCGTCGAATGAACCAATAAATTCACTCATGAGTATGCAATCACTGGAAGACAAGTTGCCCTCAAAGAAATTCATGCGTGTGCATAGGTCTTTCATCGTGAACCTTGATAAAATAAAAACAATAGAACGTAATTGTATTGTTTTCGGAAAAGAATATATCCCGGTGTCGGATTCGTATAAAGAACGTTTTATGGAATTTATAAATAAATATTTTTTCTGATTGGTATTCTGCAAAAATCATTATAACAGAATAATTTTCCATATTTCATCTATTCGTTTTCCAGCACGAATAATTACTAGCAAAAAGTTGTAATTAATATTATAATTCCTTTACTTTGTAACGAGAATCACAACTAATAATAAAATTTTGCACATTCAATAAAATTCTTTATGCACACTACTCCAAAACAGCTTGATAAATTTTATATTATGTTTGTGTCTCATCAGGATTAAATTAGCATTATCTCACTATAAGTGAACTATTTACTTTTTTTACAATTGAATCAATATGAAAAAAAAATTACTTCTGTTCTCCCTGTTTAGCCTAATAGCGATAGCAGGGATCAATGCGCAACAATTGGAATTAAGGTCTGCGCCCCTTAAAAAATCTGCAAATCAGACAACAGATGAGACTCCGGGCACATCGATGCTTTTTGGGTATAGCGGAACAAATCTTTACTCTTCTTTGGGAGGAGGAAGTGGTGCTGTTGTTGGAGGTGGAGCCCTATTAACAAGTGATGTTCTGTCTAAATATGCAGGAAATAAAATCGCAGCACTTCAAATTGGTATAGGTTCTGGCACAACAACTAATGCTCAGATTTTTTTAGCATATGATAAAACATCTACACCTTTTTATACACAAGATGTTACTTTCACTGCAGAGTCGTGGAATACGATAAATCTCACCACTCCCTATACAATAGAAAGTGGTAAGGATATTTTTATTGGCTATAAAGTTACATCCGGATCAACAACACCTTATCCTATTGGAATAGATGAAGGTCCAGCCCAGACAAATGGTGATTTATTCTTTTATAATGGTTCATGGATAAGCATATTGGCTAGTGGTTATGACTACAATATTGCTATACTTGCTCTTTTGGAAGGTAATACTCTCCCACAAAGAGATCTGAAACTGACCTCTCTGGACGTAAACTCTGTTGCGAGAACAAATAGTAATTTCACAATTGAATGCACCGTACAAAACAAAGCTGCACAAACAATCAGCAGATATGATGTAATATACCAGAGTGACAGCACATCACCTGTGTCGGTTCCGTTTTCAGTAGTTTCAATTCCAAGTTTGTGTACACACTCTATATCTCTAGCAGATGCATCTATTGATTCTG
>JBKECE010000155.1:0-23753 GCA_047974325.1 Dysgonomonas sp.
ATCTATGAAACCCTGCATGAGCAGTAGCTGTGAGTTCGGCATTAATATTATATCGCGACAACCACACCTGATAGTATCCGGGTCTGGCGGTTTCACGATCATGAGAAAATGTTGATTGATAAGTATGACTTTCATCAGGGAAGTTATTCGCCAGAGAATCCAGATCTGCCGACACGGGCATCACCAAAATATCAAAAAGTTCTGCGACACCGGTTCCACTCAGATGGGTATGGCTGAAACCATAAATGTTTTTGTCATTATAATCATAGCCGGAAGCTTGTGCCCAATCGGGAGCATAGCGCGTATCGGGACTCAATTGAACCATGCCAAACGGAACTGTGGCTCCGGGAAAAGTATTTCCTGACAAGCTTGATTGCACAGCGCCAGTCCCAATAAAAGGATTTACATGAGAGGTGACCTTTCCTGACCTTTCCTGCCCCAACCCTATGATTGGGAAGCTCAATAAAAGAATCTTTAATAACAAGATTTTTTTTATATTTCTCATAAGCAAAGCTGTTTGTTTCTCATCACAATATTTCGTATCTGGCATATGCCAGCATTGTATTTTATTGATCTAATAATTGGTGCGAAATGGCGATGCCGGCAATCCTGCACCATTATATAAATTACATTCCGGATTATTTGCCCATCCATATCTCACTGCGCAAGGAAATATTACGTAGGGTGATGATACAACTACTTCGTCACCTTCAATTTTTGCATCACCCCAATAAAATTTATGATCAGGTCCTGCGATGCTGAATCCGGTGAGTTTTTCGTTACTTGGGGTCACCAACCCGCCCGAAGTATGAGCAAACAAAACACGGCATGTGTTCCCTTCGATGGTGTATGAATGATAAACGGGTCCTGTATACTCTATTGGTTCATTATACGTGTTGGCTCTGGCTATAAGAGATAGCCGTTTTCCCACATCTTGCTTATTTTTCGGATGCACATCATTTGCATCTCCAATATCTATGGACACAGCCATCCCTGTATCATTAAGATGTAGAGCCAACTTTTGAGCATCCCTCAGCTCTGCCCAATTTGATTCTTCCGGCACACTATTCCGCAATTTATAGTTTGCCAGTTGGACAAAATAGAAAGGAAAGCTATATCCCCACTTTTGTCTCCAGTCATTAATAAGAAGAGGAAATAAATCTCTATACTGATCAGGTTTGTTTTCATTGGCTTCTCCCTGATACCAGATAACCCCTTTTATTTTGTAAGGTATAATCGGATTTATCATACCATTGAAAAGAGCGGATGGATTGTTTGCATCGTCAGACATTAGTTTAGAAAACGGAGCATCCGAATATCTCAAAGCTACTTTATATTTCCATTCTCCGGACAGCGAAATTTTATTTTTCTTATCCAATAAACCAATATACAAATCATCAGCATTTCCATAAATACCACCTCCTCCACCGGTATCCGTTACTCTGACCGTTATAACAGCCGTTCCTCCGGTTACCATTTCTTTAGGTATTCGATAACATCTATTTCGATCCCAGCCTTCAGATCTTCCAATTTCCGTTCCATTGAAAAAAGTAATATCATTGTCATCAATTGTGCCAAGATTCAATATCAAATCCTTGTTTTTCCATTGAGAGGGAATATCTACAATTCTGCGAAACCATACAAATCCGTCAAAATCGGGTAAAGATTCATCTTCCCAATTCTGAGGAATTTTCATCGACATCCATGCCGAATCGCCATAATCAAGAGAACTGGCAACAGGAATATCATCCGTGTAACCAAAATCTTTCATTTGCACCAATTGCTCCCACTCGGTTTTTTTCTTCTCGAACATTTTTTTTCTCTCCGATACATTCTGAGGTATTTGCCGTATCGTTTTTATGGATTCACTAAAATCAGGCATCATTTCAAGAGATTCCGCACTAGTCCATGCCTCAGCTAGCGTACCACCCCACGAGGCATGTATAAGTCCAATTGGCACATTAAGATGTTCATAAAGATTTTTTCCAAAAAAATAAGCTGTTGCTGAAAATTCTTCAATTGTGGATGGAGAACATATCTGCCAAGATCCACCAGTCACTTTCATTTCCGGAGAAGGAACCATACAAGCAGATTTTTCTACCTGCAGCAGGCGTATGTTGGGATATTTTGCTTTTTCTATTTCAGATTCGTAGTTTTGAATTTTACCCCATCCCGACATTGGCATTTCCATATTCGATTGTCCTGAACATAACCAGACTTCCCCGATCATCACATTGTTCAGCTTTGTAGTTTTTTGATCAGAGATCGTCATTTCAAATGGGCCACCTGCCTGCGGTGTTTTAATCTTCACAATCCATTTTCCTGAATTGTCTGAGATTGCCGTATATTTCTGTTTATCCCACGAAGTCACTACTGTTATTTTAGTGTTGGCAACCGATTCTCCCCAAACTGGCACATCTGATAGCTGCTGAAGCACCATATTATCCGAAAATATTGCAGGCAGTCTGACCTGAGCATCCAGATGTTGAAAACTCAGGAATATAACAAAAAACATTATTCTTACATAATAAGCTTTAAGCATTGATTTTTTATTCGTTTAAGGTTCTACGATTAGATTATACATATACTCTACAAATTACTGTACTTGCAGGAGAAGTACAACACTTTCAAATGGATTAGTAATATTCAAATTAATTCCACTTTTCATCAAAAAATCGCCTTTGAATAATTTTCCATTGCCTGCATATTTTGTATTACCGTTTTGCATATTTATTTCCGTAACCAAATAATCTTTATTTGGATCCAATCCATTCAAATTTGTCTGAAAGAAAGATGTCCGGTTGTGGTATTTCAGAGAGAAAGCGAAGAATGCAGCCTCAGTTTTGTCTTTCGACACATACATCAACGAAGACCATCCGTTTCCAGTATAAGGAGACAAAAGTCTGTAGAGATCACCAAACTGCACAATGGGACGGATTTGCTTATAAGTCTCAATAGCTTGTTTCGCAAAACTATATTCATCACCAACAATATCCTTGGGCTGTAGCTCCATACCCAAACGTCCTGTCATTGCCACATCGAATCGGAATTTTAAGGGCGTGATCATCCCTGTTTGATGGTTGGGGCTTGTGGACACATGAGAAGCTGTGGCAATAGCAGGAAAAAATATGTTTGTTCCATATTGTATGAAAATACGATCCAATGCATTCGTATTATCGCTTGCCCAAAATTCATCATGATATTTGAGTGCACCAAATTCGGTTCTACCTCCACCCGAAGAACATAACTGAATTTCTATATCTGGATATTTAGCTCTGATCCTATCGTATACACTATACAAACCTTTCACATATTCATACCAAAAATGAGTCTGTTTGTCTTTGGGCAAGTAATCAGATCCAACATTATCTACATGCCTGTTTGCATCCCATTTTATATAACTGATGTTGGGAGACTGAGCGACCACATCTTCGAATGTTTTGAATACAAAATCCTGAACTTTAGGGTTAGATAAATCCAGAAGCCATTGATTTCTCATTGGCAAGATATCTCTTTTTCCACTTTTAACAATCCATTCAGGATGAGCCTTCGCCAATTCACTATCGGGATTCACCATTTCGGGTTCGATCCAGATTCCAAATTTAAGACCTTTGCTAACTGCATAATCAGCCAAATAATTAATACCTCTCGGTAATTTAGTTTTATTTACCTGCCAATCACCCAATCCTGCATTATCATTATTTCGGGGATATTTGTTTCCAAACCAACCATCATCCAGCACAAACATTTCCACTCCAAAGTTGGCAGCATTGTCCATCATATTTGTAATTGTGGCTTCATCAAAGGAAAAATATGCACCTTCCCAGCTATTGAGAATGATAGGATGAAGCTTATCGCCATGAACCATCGCATATTTCCGTGTCCAATCATGGTAATTTCTGGATATTTGCCCCATTCCTTGAGAACTGTATGTCAATATCATCTCCGGAGTATTCAAATTCTTTCCGGCATTCAACTTGTAAGTCGCCGCAAACGGATTCATTCCAGACACAACATGGAGCGTTCCACTTTCATCGAGTTCAAAAGAAAGTTTATAATTTCCAGACCACGCCAATGATCCGGCATACACATTTCCAGTATTTTCCTGAACAGGTTCGTCAACAGATAATAAAAAAGAAGGACTCTCCGATTGGGTAGTTCTGATTCCTTTTTTTGATTCCACCGTTTTCACACCTTCGGTCAACTGTTCTTCTTTCATTTGCATCTCGGCAGCCCATGTACCATGAAAATGAGTGAGATAATATGACGAAGCATGTAAAGGTATGTATGAAGATGCAATATTTTCGACTATTAAAGGTGATTTCTCATTGTGACGTATCGACACCCATTGACTGATTATATCCTCATTCTGATAGGCTACAAAATGAATATCTACATACACGGGATATAATTTGTCTTTCAAACTCAAAACAGTTTCTATCCTATCAGCATCCTGAATTTTCTTTTTTGAACCAATATATATTAATTCGGTTGTTAACACGCCATCTTCATGGGTCAACTTCAATGCCGGATTCAGATAAAACCTACCGCCATATGCAGGATAAATTTGTGGACCAAAATCATTATTCGTATCGGGCTGTTGTCTGAAATCTTTTGACAAAAATCCTGATGCATCAGATATATTATTACCCCAATAATGGAAAATAATCTGTTCACCGGGAATTGCACTAAAAACCATCGAAAGATTCTTTGTTTCCACCGTTATAAGTTCTTGCTCTTGCCCACAAAGCATTGTTGTTGACAAAAATAGGGTAAGAATGAAGAATACTATTTTTTGCATAATTTTAAAAATAAATCTCTAGGAAACAGTATTATTCGATTAAAAATAATACCATTTCTATACTGTTTGTTATTACTATTTCTTTGGCGGTTGAGAAATAAAGAACTCTTGTCTATAAGAGAATCGTCTATTTCAGAATTTTGGTAAAGTATGCTTTTCCGCTACTCGTTTCAGCTTTTATTAGATAAACACCTTTGGGCAAATCTGACATCTGTATGCTTTGATGTTTATCTTCGACAAACATCATATCTAAAACCTGCCTACCATTAACCGAGAACATACTTATATGTGAGACAGGCTCTTCACACTCTACGTGGAGAATATTATCTCCGGATATATATGTTTTGAGCGCACCTGTGTTTTTTGTATCTATGATACTGTTTCCTGCATTCTTTTTTAATATCCGATATACATGAACATCTCTGAAAGGAACACTATATGCAACGCTGTTGTCCGTTATCTCTACTTCGCTACCTGTCCATAATTCTTTGATACCAGACACGTTGTCTGCATCAATTCCCAATCTGGTCAGAGCCATATTTCCTTTTTTAGTTGTAGCTGCATTGAAATTGAAAACAACAAAATAGATATATTTCTCGGTGTCGAGCATAAAGAAGTTTTCCGATTTGTCTGCGGCGGAAGCCAGATAGCCTTCAACCGGATAAAATGACTTTCCTAATCGGGCTATATCGTTGATGTCGGCATTTGTGGCATACATCAAATTTTTGTCCAATGCCGTTTGTGTTCCCGGAAAAGATCCTTTTTGACTAAGGTTATCGCCCAATATATAGATGCCGGTGATGACGCCGGATGTGATCCGTGCACGGTTTGCGCCTGCCGAATATCCATCCAAAACCAGATGGTCTGCATCGTTAAATGTATAAACCCGATCGAGCCACCATCCAAAAGAAAGACTGTTGAGTTCATATCCGGTTTCACCGATATTCTCGCCCATCTGTCCCCAAGTATCGCAACTGATCCGTTTCGAATGCCCATATTGTGCCGGAAAAGTAGGTGCAATAGATAAAGCGAGATACATATCATCACCGCACAATTCTACAAGATTACGCATGCCGTAGTTATAGGCCTGCACTCCCGTAGTTATGCTGTCTACATAGAAAGAATCCGCCTCCACAATGCCATTGTTGATAAAATCAAGTTTAATGTATTTGAAACCCCATTTCTTAAATCTATCAATATAATATTCCATTAGCATTTTAGTAGCAGGATGCGTAGGATCCAAGGATCTGGCCTGAATTGACCTTATCTCTCCATTTGCATAGAGATATGCGTCTTTATATTTATACTGCCCATTCGTTCCTTCCATCACTCTTTCACCATCGCCACCCCAATCGGAAAAAGGACCCCAATAGATGCCGGCTTCCTGTCCATTAGCATTACAATGAGCTACAAATCCACGCAATTGGCTTACTGAAAAATTATCGTTCCACCACGAATCCAATCCAATATACGTTTGTCCGTTATTTTCAAAATTGCGCGATTGCAATTCATTTTTTATAAAATCGGAGACATCCACAACTCCATCATAATTCACTTTAGTTTCCATGCCTCCCCAGCTATTCCAACCAAAAGGCGTTCCTTTTGTCCATGTACGAGGAGGTGCTATGATAGCATTAACTGTTCCGTATTCTTCCATACCTCTGCGCCAATCTTCAAAAAGACCTACAAATATTTTAGGCGATTTGAGATCTGTACCCTTTATGCTTCCATGCGGAATGATCACATTGTGCGCATCAACATCTCTCGTACTTTTATGGGTGATACCTCCAAAACATTCCAATTTATCTATATACTGATTTTCGGTTGTTGAATAGCGTATACCTGTTTTCCATACATTATGTTCAACAGAACCAATTACCAGACCTCGCCTGCTTGGTCCATTGTAGATGGATGTGACCTCAAAAGAAACAGAATCTGTAGAAAGAGGAAATGATGAATAGCGAACAAAATCATCGTTATCGAAAGGAACGGATAACACTCTGCTGGTTTCATCTGTGGGTAAAAAAGAACTTCTGACTGATGTAACAATTGGTGCAATATAATTGCTCGACGTAAATGTATTTGAATGAATATACGCTTCTGTCAAAAAATAGTTCTTATCTGCATAAAAATAGAAAATCTGTTCCAAATCAGGCTGACCAGCCAAACCTGAAAACCGGATCGTGTATTTTTCGCCATTGCCGAAATTATCTGATATATTCTCCTGCAAATAATTTGCGACAGAGTAGTCGGAACTATTTAAAAGAACATTGCCGTTTTTTGCATTTACGGTCACTCCGGCCAGAATTATTTCATTATTATAAATGTAATCCAACTTCTTTGTCCCTTCATGGTATGTGATCTTCCACTTACCACTAACGATATTGATATCGTTAGTGGTAGCAAAAGATATTTGAGTGATACCTAGTATAAAGACCAAAAGTCTTATTATATTTTTTCTTCTATCCATCATTTTCTCTTTTTTTTAATTATAACCGGGATTCTGATCCGATAAAGACATATCCGGATTCATTTGCAGTTCATCCAATGGAATCGGAAGTCTCAATCGAGTATTTGGAAAATCAGTAACTCCTTTTTCCAGCATCCACGAATTACGGGCTGTTGTATACTCTTTTGTTTTACCAGTTCTTATCAGATCCAACTTTCGCCAACCTTCGAAACATAGTTCACGCATACGTTCGTCCATCAGATTTTTATAGAACTCATCCTGCCCCATAGCCGTAGACCATTTGTTACTGCTGGATATACGTCCTCCAAAAGCTCTTTTGCGCACAACATTATTGATCAGGTTTATACCCTCTGCCTGAGAACCTGTCATATACAAACATTCTGCATAACAAAGAACTATATCCGAAAAACGGAGATAAGGAATGTGTTTGCCACTATACCAAGTGTTGAGTCCTGCATTCTCGGTTCGTTTATCTTCATATTTTTTAATATGAGGATCCAGTTCGTCTCCATAGCAATAGCCAATCAGCTCGGGTTGTTTTCCGTTATATTTGAAATCATAGCGAATGCTCAGGTTTTTACGGACATCTCCGGTTTCCCAGATACCTCCCGAATCCACATCAGCATAGCAATATCTTGTAGGCATTAGGGCATCAAAGCCTGCATAATATATAACAGCCTCTACGGCAGACATAACTGCCACGGCACGTGAACCGACGTCCCATTGTGCGCCACTATTATCATTGCGGACATTAGAAAAACGGAATGCATAGATCATCTCTCTTTCATAATCGGCTGATCCGTCCGAAGCTCCGGTTTCATCAAAAATAACATTATACTGAGAAGCTCCGGTTCTGTTATAAAAAGCATTTTCATAGACCGCTTTAAATTGCTCTTTTGCTTTTTCATAACTCCGAAAACCCGATTCTTCCTGTGCATATAAATAGGCCTTGCCAAGCATTGCCTGTGCATAAGTTTTAGAAAAACGGGTCTTATCGGTAAATGTCGTGTCGGATGGATCGGGCAAATACTGAATGGCAGTAGTAAAATCTTCTGCTATTTTAGAATAGACCAATTCTAATGATTGACGTTTGGATCCGTGTTCTGCAATCACTTCTGCATTGTTCATCGGTATTTCACCAAAATGCTGAACCAACTCAAAATATGCAGAAGCTCTCAGGGCGCATGCTTCGCCTAAATAACGTTCCATAGACGGAGACAGATCTCCTTTTTTTCTGAGTCCCTCAATGGCTATTGTTGCCGCAGATACTATCTGATAGCGTGTGTTCCAAAGATTAAGAGCCACACCGTTTGTTGTGCCTAATTCATTGCTATACATTTCTATACCTCGTCGATCCTGATTATCTCTGTATTGAACTCCACCCAGCTTAGCTTCATCTGTTCCTAAATAATAATCAGACCTAGGTTTATGACATTCGCGCCAATCTCTATAGATACCAATCATGTATGAATCGGTCATTTTCGAGTCTTCCAATATCATATCTATCGAAGTCTTCGATTCCAATTCAACATCCAGAAAATCTGAACAAGAATAGTTGAAGATGATTGTACCTGACAGTACCAAAATTTTAAATAATATATTTAGCTTTTTCATATTTTTTATTTTACTGAATATAAAAAATGTATTCATACATCAGAATGACAGATTAACACCCAGTGTATAACTGGAAGTTAAAGGATAATCTTCCCCTGCTTCAGGATCATAACCTTTATAAGGCGTGATAAGGAATAAATTGCCGGCTGTTGCATAGACTTTGATGTTATTAAAGAATGCACCTATAAAGTTTTTAGGAACATTATATGAAAGTGTCATTGCTGCACATCGCAAAAACGATGCATCCTGAACGCTGTTGCTCAGTTCTGACAATGAAAAACGATTTTGCCCTATACTTGCAAATGCTCTTGGAACATCTGTGTTTGTATGCTCGGGCGTCCAACGATCCAGCATATCTATACTCGCAACACTTGTCCCCGAAGCACTCATCAAAGATTCGTATACACCACTGAATTTTTTAGCACCGTAAGAATACGTGAAAGCGGCTTCGAAAGAAAAATCCTTGTAGCTGAAATTTGATGTGAATCCACCATAGAATTTAGGATCTTTTTTCCCGATTATGACCATGTCTTTTTCATAGGAAATGGCTCCGTCACCATCTACATCGACAGGCAAGTAGTCGCCCGGGCGAATTATTTTACCATCCGCTATTGATGTTAAGCTATTCACATAATCCATATCCGACTCTTGCGCTATCTTACCAAACTTGAGTGAATAAATAGAGTTGAGCGACTGTCCTACAAAAAGTTGTCCATCACGATTTCTCACACTCCCACCATTCCAGATGACACTTAGTCCATTGTATAAACTCTTTATTTTATTTCTATCATGAGCAATATTTCCTGATACATTCCATTTGAAATCTTTAGTATCCACCACAAGAGCATTAACACTAAATTCAAGTCCCTGATTTTCCAATTCAGCCACATTGGCCACACTATAATCAAAACCGAAAGAGGGATAGTAGTTCATGCTCATCAACAAGTCGCTGTTGGTTACATGAAAAGCATCAGCCGTTATAGAAATTCTATTATTGAGAAAGGTAGCATCCACACCAAAGTTCCAACTCTTTTGTTTCTCCCATCTTACATTTTCATTGCCATAACGCCTGTCAGCCGGAGTAAGACCAACTGATTCTCCTGTTATGATAGAATTATAGATTGTCAGGTATGAATAATCCGGAATAGCCTGATTTCCCACAAATCCGAAACCAGCTCTCAGTTTCAGTTGATCCAACCATGTTGCTTTTTCCATAAAATTTTCTTCTTTCATGTTCCATGCTGCCGAAAATGATGGAAAAGTACCCCATTGGTTATCTGATGCGAATCTGGATGATCCATCCCGGCGAGCTGTTGCTGTCAGATAATATTTGTGTTCGTATGAATAGTTTATCCTACCAATAAAAGAAGCTAGCGTGTAGGTTGAAAAATAAGACGACATTGTGTTCGCCGTTTTATTTCCTGCCGAGCCTATATCGTGATAGCCCAAATTATCGAACGGAAATCCAAAGCCTTGCACCTGCAACTCATTGTATTTTTTCCTGGATATGCTGGAACTCAACAATCCAAAAATACGGTGTTTTTCGTTGAACGTTTTTTCATAGCTAACCGAATTGTCCCATTGCCACGACATATCCTGACTCCTCCATTGCCAAGCAACACCATTATAATTGTCTCTTACGGATTGTCCCACATAAGAGGGCGTATAGCTATTGTCCTGTTTATTAAATATATCCAAAGCCAATGTGGTTCTTATAAACATATCTTTGATAGGATTTACTTCAATATAATTGCTTGACAGCACCCTATCATGGATTTGCTGCCGCTCTATGTCCAAGCTCAGAAGCGGATTGTAGTCGCCCATTTGAGCCACTCCTTGCCAATACATATAATATCTTTCCGTATCCTTTGTTTGCAGAGGATTACCTCTGAATGCAATGTTGTAGGCATCACCTTCAAGTATGTCACGGATGCCACGTGAAAGAATCGTATTCG
The DNA here is from genome assembly GCA_047974325.1 of Dysgonomonas sp. Taxonomy (GTDB): domain Bacteria; phylum Bacteroidota; class Bacteroidia; order Bacteroidales; family Dysgonomonadaceae; genus QVMP01. The sequence goes on from JBKECE010000155.1 coordinate 10,841, forward strand.
TGCCTATACGCAACCAAGGCTTCACTTTTCTGTCTAAGTTTATTTTACCTCCAAACCGTTCATAATCAGAATTCTTAAGAATACCTTCCTCTTTTGAATAATTGAAGCCTAGATAGTATGATGTGTTGTCATCCGATCCTGAAATGTTTACGGCATGATTTTGAGAAAAACCGGTACGTAGAATATCATCCAACCAGTTTGACGTCAAATTGTTTTGTCCGTTATATAATTCTTCTTCCGAAAAAATAGATCCCACTACACTTGATGCTCCCAAAAGAACATTATCGATATAACTCTGCCTGTCTGCACCGGGATTAGCATCCATATATGCATTTGCATAAGCATCTATCCGTAGATTATACAATTGATTGGAGTCAAGACGTTTTAGTCGATCCTGATATTTGCTGACAGTTATGAATCCGCTGTAGTTTACTTTTCCTTCTCCTTTTTTACCTTTTTTTGTCGTGATCACAATCACACCATTCGACGCACGCGAACCATAAAGAGCTGTTGATGAAGCATCTTTTAGCACTTCAATAGATTCCACATCATCCGGATTTATGAGTTTCAAACCTTGCTCCACAACCATACCATCCACAATATAGAGAGGTTCCTGTCCATAATTAATAGAGTTAATCCCTCTTACTTTCACTGTTATATCACCACCTGGTGATGCTGATGTGCGGGAAACAAACAAACCCGGAACTTTTCCTTGCATTGCTGTGCTGAGATCTGAGGTCGGCACTTCTTTCAGTTGTGTATCAGTTATGCCACTGACAGCTCCGGTCAAATCACTCTTTTTCATTCGTGTACCAACAACAACAATGTTTTCAAGCTCAAACGATTGAGGTCTCAGTTCGAGCTGAATAGAATTACTTGATACTACTATTTCTCTGGGATCATAGCCCAAATATGAAAATACCAATGTTGAATTTTTAGCAACTGAAATTGCAAAATTCCCATCAGCGTCGGTTGTCACTCCATTCGATGAGCCTTTTACGACTACGGTAACCCCGATGAGCCTTTCTTTTGTCTGGCTATCGCTGACCGTACCTTTCACGTCAATATTTTGAGAAAAAGCCGAAATACTAAACAACAATAATAAGAGTAGCCCAATGCTTTTCTTTCCCATGATATTAGTTATTATAGTCATATATTTTATCTGATTATTTATGATTTAAATAATATGGATTTTTTCGATATTAATCACCATATCGAAATATGTTGGTACAATTAATATAACTGCACCAACATATGTTCATGATATTACAATAATATTTTTGATATTTTCGATTTAGTTGCTGTCTGTATTTTAACAACATAAACCGATTTGTCAAGATTCACGTTCAACAGTCCATCCACAGACCTTACTTCCTTGCTCAGCATTCGACCTTTAACATCAAAAATCGTAATTTCAGCAGACTCTCCATTCAGCACTACACCAATCTTTCCATCGGAAACATATACATTTGCATTCAAATCTTTCAGTGACGACTCAATACTGTTGGTACCATATTTGGCAAAAGCACTACCTCTTTTTCCTTGATCTATGGTTTGCACACCCCATTCAAAGTCCCCATCTTGCATTTTCATTGTATATGAAGTCTTAGCAGGAGCAACCGCATATTCAGATACTTTCAGAAATCCTGTATTCGGGTTTGCTGGAACCAATGTGAATATCTCTCCATTATTTTTCTTGATATAAAGATTATATCTTAAAGCCGCGGTAGGTGTTTCCAAATCACTTCCGGCATCCCATGTAAATGTTACTTTACCGTCTGCATAAGTTTTTTGAAGATTTGTCGGTGCTTTAGGATCTGTGTTTGCAGTCAGATTTCCGTTGTTTTTATAGATTCCGGTATAAGCTCCAAGATCATTATTATAACCCATAGATATAGCATCCAGATAGCCATCGTTATTGAAATCTGCCATTGTCACAATTGCACCACTGCGGTATGCTCCAAGCAAGTCATGCTTAAATGAATAAGTACCGTCTCCATTGTTGATATACATCGATGTATGGGCAGTATTGCTTTGTCCTGCCATTATGATATCAAGTTTGCCATCAGCATTAACATCAGCAAAATCGACTGAAGAATTTTTCATCTTATCAATACCTGCATCGTCAGAATCAACTTCCGTATAGAACAAAAATTCACCGTCAAATTCTTTAAACAGATACAGATCTGTCACTCTGGGCCATGTACCTCCTTCATAACGTTCACCTGTGATCAACAAATCCAGATTTCCATCACCATTCAGGTCATTGACACCAATTTGCCCTTTCATCGTGTTTGCATAAATATCAATCTCAATCGAATTATCATAGAATGTTCCGTCACCTTTATTTATGTAAAGTTTGGTGAGACCATCATTGGTTATGTCTGACCATCCATTGTAGATAACATCTAACAATCCGTCTTTATTCATATCGGCAAAAGCGACCGAACCACCACTTACACCATGAAATGCAACTGCACCTTCATCCGGTGTTGTCTGCAAAGTGAAAGTGCCATTCCCTCCATTATTTTTATAGAGTTCCACATAACGGCCTCCATCTCTTTTACCGGTCATTATAATATCCGTATATCCGTCGTTATCATAATCTCCTGTGCTGATGACAGAGGCATAATTCCCCTCCTGTTCAACATAGAGAGGATTCAACCCTGTTTCTGAATCAACGAGTTCAAATGAATAACCGCCTTCTGCTCCGGTATTTTTATATAAATGGATGAACATATCAGTCGAATTTTCGCTGGTTTCTCCATTTGTAGTTCCCATATACAATAGGTCTATGTTGCCGTCATTGTCGTAGTCAAGGCATGCAAATATTGCATTATAAACGCCGCTTGAAGGAAAAACAGTTTCATCAACTCTCACCAGATTTCCGTTTTCATTTTTCAATACAAAAACAGCCGGAGTCCAAGCTTTTGTATCGCGACCAACAACAAAAGCGTCCATAAAGCCATCATTGTTATAATCGCACCAGATAGCATTTCCTCTGAACAATCCGGGAGTTCCACTAGGAGTAATTTCTGTAAATGCAGGATATTCTACTTGTGCTGTCAACGATGCCGACACCACTAGTCCGGTTCCTAAAAGAAATTTTTTAAGGATAGAGATTTTCATGGTTTCTAAAGATTAAAATAAATAAAAAGGTTAACTCCTTCTATTGGCCTTCCAAAAAAATAATAATTTTCAATATTTATAGCAAAAGGTATTTGTAAAATGCTATGATTATTTTACTTCTTATAAATTTGGCTAAAAGACAAAAAAAGTATGTGACAAATGTATTTTATTAATAGGCAATACATATAAACACATCTGTCAAATCATAGCATATTTGTCTCACGCCAAAACAAAAATGATGTTAAATCGCTCTTATGCGACAAAATTGTTATTTTCTGCTACATCCATAAATGTAAGACATGTTATTTTTGTATTTAAAACTATGTGAACACACACTAAGGTATAGCTATGAGATATATAGTAATAACAATCATTATCCTGACATCTTGTATCATCCATCTAAAAGCCGGAAACAATAGCAATTTTTATTTTTCTAACATTGATGGTGAAAAAGGATTATCCCAGAACAATGTAAAAACGATCATGCAAGACAGTTATGGTTTTATGTGGTTTGGAACCCGCAACAGGCTTAACAGATATGACGGAATATCTATGAAGGTCTACAATTGCTATGATCCGGTGAGCAAAAGAGGCGACAACAATATATCTTCACTGTTTGAAGACAAACAGCAGCAATTGTGGGTAGGTACAGATAAAGGTATTTTTATCTTCAATCCAATATCGGAGTCTTTTCGTTTTTTCAATAAAAAAGCCAATAAAAACCTGTTCATTCAGGACTGGGTAGCAGATATACAAGCCGATTTAGATAATAATGTGTGGATTGTCATCCCTAAACAAGGACTTTTCAGGTACAATATAAAGGAAGATTCTCTACATTATTATGCCATCGGAAATTTCGATTTACCGGATCAAGGAAACCCTCAGTGCATATGCATTGAAATGAGCGGAAAAGTATGGGTTGGAACAAACGGCGGTGGTGTATATTTATATGACAGAAAATCAGATTCCTTTACGCAATATCTTGGCGACAAAAATGGAAGCACTCTCCGAAATGAGAATATCTACACGATGTGCGATTATGGTGATGAGCTTGTGTTGGGCATCCATGAGGGAAAACTCAGAAAAATAAATAAACGTAAAAACACATTGAGTGACGTAGATTCGCCAAACGTGCACTACAAAATAATACGCCATGTCACTCTCATTAACGGAGCATTATGGGTAGGTACACAATCGGGATTATATATAATCAATGAACTTGAGAAAACAACAACCGTTTTGCAGGAAGATCCGATGTTTCCTTATTTACTGTCTGACAACATAATAGAAAAGATATATAAAGATCGGGAAAATGGGATTTGGATCGGAACAAATTTTGGTGGTGTAGACTATTTACCGAACAGAACTTTAGATTTTGAATGTTATGTACCATTAAGCAACAAAAACTCGATTAGCAGCAAACGTGTCAGGGAAATAAGAGAAGACTCTTCGGGAAATATCTGGCTGGCAACCGAAGACGCAGGTCTTAATATATTGAACCCAAAAACAAAATCATTTCAAAGACTAGATTCACATCTCTATTTCAATAAAACTCTGGGATTATTAGTAGACAATGATCAGGCTTGGGTTGGTTTTTTCAAAAACGGATTGGATATTATTCGGCTTCCTCAACTTACGATCGAACATTATTCAGGAATAAGTCTCGGTTTGAATGAATCGAGCATATATACAATCTGTCAAGATAAGAACAACAAGATATGGCTTGGAAACGCTTGGGGTGTTTTCACCGGTGACAAGGATAAAAAACAGTTTTTGCGGCAAGAGCAATTCGGTCTCAACTACATATACGACATCATAGAAGATTCGGATGGATACATATGGGTAGCCACAATGGGCAATGGCGTTTACAAATACAACCAGACAACCAAACAAACCGAACACTATGTGAACCGTTCGGGCGATAAAACGTCACTCAGCTCAAACTCGGTAAGCAATATCATAGAAACAAAAACAGGCGAAATATGGTTTTCTACTGACAGAGGAGGGATATGCCGATACAATAAAAGAAATGACAATTTCACTTCTTTTTCTGTAGAAAATGGATTGCCTGACGATGTTTCGTATAAAATATTGGAAGACAAAGATAAAAATCTCTGGTTCGGAACCAACAAAGGTTTAGTAAGATTCAACCCTGAATCCAAAGCGGTGAGAGTATTTTCAAAAAAAGACGGTCTGCCGGGTAATCAATTCAACTATAAATCGGCTTTGGCTAGCAGCACGGGCAAATTTTATTTTGGAAGCTTGGATGGACTCATCGTTTTCGACCCATTGAGCATAAAGGACAATAAATACAAACCACCGGTTTATATCACTAAACTCTCTATCTTCAATAAAGAAATCGATATAAATTCAGAAGATAGTCCTCTCAAAAAAAGTATAATAAATACAAAAAAAATAACTTTAAATTACAATCAATCCAATATTAGCTTCGAATTTGTCGCGTTGAGCTACACTGCTCCTCTTGCCAATAAGTATGCTTATAAAATGGAAAACATTGATAAAGACTGGACATACACAAACAATAACCACAGTGCATCATATGCAAAACTGCCCCCGGGCAAATATATATTCAGGGTCAAAGGCAGTAATAATGACGATCTGTGGAACAATGAAGGGACATCAATAGAAATTGAAATTTTGCATCCTTGGTGGCAGTCAAATATTGCTTTATCAATCTATTTGATAACCACTATTCTTGCACTTTATTTCCTCATAAGTTGGTATCTGAAAAGAAAAGAAAGAGAACATACGGAGAAAAGAAAATTGTTTGAAGCCGAAAAAGAAAAAGAGCTGTATGGTGAAAAAGTTGAGTTCTTTACAAATATTGCACATGAAATTCGCACACCCATCACATTGATAAACGGTCCTCTGGAATCATTGCAAGAAATGGAGATAGAGGATCCCGAAATAAAAAAGAATCTGAAGATGATGAATAAAAGCACTTCCGATTTGCTTGGGTTAGTCAACCAATTATTGGATTTCAGAAAAGTAGACAGCAATAAGTTCATAATCAACCTTACCAAAACAAATGTTTCAGATCTGGTAAAAGAAATATTTTCCAAATTTGAGATATTGGCCTCAAGAGCAGGTAAAAAAATAGAATTATTTATGCCGACAGCAGACATAGTTACGGTTACAGATAAAGATGCTCTAAATAAAATATTGAATAATCTATTTTCAAATGCAATCAAATATTCCGACAAAAAAATAACAGTCGAACTTTCTGCCTGTACGCAATTTTTCACCTTAGAGCTTTCCAATGATGGAAAAATAATTCCGGAAGAATCTCGTCCCAGAATATTTGATCCATTTTACCAAGTCGGAAAAAGGCGTGATATGTCTTCAAGTTCGGGGATCGGCTTGTCGATAGCTCTATCTTTAGCTGAATTGCAAAATGGAACCCTCATTTATAATGAACGAAATGGGCTTAATACATTCATTCTCAACCTACCATTATTGCAACCATCGCTAGAGAAAAAGGAGTCTGATGACGACCACCACATCAAAAGCGAAATATTAGGAGATGGTGATAATTATATACTTGCCGATGATGAGCCAGAATTGAAACCAGCGCAACAAAATGCCATTGTTGTGTTGGTTGTCGAAGACAATCTGGAAATGCTTGCTTTCATAACAGACAAACTCAAAGAACATTATTCTATAGAAAAAGCGACCAATGGTTTTGATGCAATGAAAATTATTGAGGAAAAGTCTGTGGATATGGTTTTGACAGACATAATGATGGAAGGGATGGATGGTTTTGATTTATGCAGTAATATCAAGACAAATGTAGAATATAGCCATATTCCAGTGGTATTATTAACTGCCAAAAACGATCTGAACAGCAAAATATACGGTTTGGAAATGGGTGCAGATGCGTACATAGAAAAGCCATTTTCGGTGAATTATTTGATTACTCAGCTAAATACATTGCTTGACAACCGGAAAAGAGAAAAAGAAGCATTCATGCGTAAACCGTTTTTGCCTATCCAGCATATCGGACAAAATAAAGCAGATGAGCAGTTCCTAAAAAAAATAATAACTGCGATTGAAGAAAATATTACAGATACAAATTTCAATGTGGAACGGCTTTCTGAGATTGTGGGTATGAGCAGATCGAGCCTTCACAGGAAAATAAAATCACTTATCGATCTGACTCCAGTCGATTTCATAAGGCTCATCCGACTAAAGAAAGCTGCCGAGCTAATACAAAGCGGACAATATAATGTCTCCGAGGTCGGTTATCTGGTTGGAATAAACTCATCATACTATTTTATAAAATTGTTTCATAAGCAATTTGGAATGACTCCCAAAGAATTTATGAATAAACATCTCTGATAATTAGCAAAAAAAGAAAAGTATGGATAACCCAAACCTTAAAAACTAGTTCTTTCAAAATAAAAGCACTATTTTTGTCATCTAAATTTTTCTGAGGATGAAAAAGAGTAGAACGCTTTACATTTTATTATTCATTGTCATCTATTTCCCGTTGGTTTCCAATGCCCAGTTCATAGGCATTGCAGGGCAGTATGCATCAGGCGCAGACGGTCAATTCGTCGCAAACCTGTCTTACCCGACACTACATCCTAAAAACCCTCTGAACTCTTTCATATCAAGTGGCTTGGAATATTCTACTTCAGGTGGAGCCGAAATCAGTGGATTGAATATAAAACCCATCATGCTGACCACATTTTTCAGTGAGCGTTTTTTCAATGAGTCTAAATATACACTGCTGCTTGGTGTTGATGGAGGATACAATTTCGATTTCAGAAACGGTCGAAAAAACGGAATTGTGATCACACCGAATCTCTATTTTGACAAAAAATATTATTTCATCAAGGCAGGATATGATTTCGATGTAACCAACGGCAACGGGCAGTTTTTTGTCCGTGCGGGATTGTGCTTTGGCTTGGGAACAATAAAATCGTTTGCTAAAACAGAAATCTGGTAAATAGTGCATTCCTTCTGCCCTATTCTTCTCTCAATATGAATTTAAATTACTTTTTTTAGAAAAAATACTCTCTTCAATATATTCAACAAATTAAAATGAAAATCGCGGCTTTAGTTTCCGGAGGTGTTGACAGCTCTGTAATAGTGCATCAACTCAAAGAACAGGGATATGATCCTACAATCTTCTACATCCGCATCGGAATGGAAGACAAGGACGGATATATTGATTGTCCGTCTGAGGAAGATATAGAAATAACAACTTACATAGCAAAGAAATACGGATGCAAATTTGAAATCGTTTCCCTCCACGAAGAATATTGGGAAAACGTGGTCAGTTATACCATTGAAGCCGTAAAGCGAGGACAAACGCCCAATCCGGATATGATGTGTAACAAGATGATCAAATTTGGATGCTTTGAACAAAAATGGGGACATGAGTTTGACAAGATTGCCACAGGGCATTATGCCACCACAACCGAATTGAACGATAAAACATGGCTATCCACAGCAGAAGACCATGTAAAAGATCAGACTTATTTTCTGGGACAGATCAACCAGATGCAAGTTTCCAAACTCATGTTTCCCATTGGCAGCCTCAAAAAAAGCGAAGTGCGCGCCATTGCTGCAAAACAAGGATTGCCCTCGGCCTTACGAAAAGACAGCCAGGGAATCTGTTTCTTGGGCAAGGTAAATTACAACGACTTCATAGGCAGATATCTTGGTGAGAAAACAGGTAAGATAGTAGAATTTGAAACAGGAAAGGTTTTAGGCAAACATAACGGATATTGGTTCCACACCATCGGTCAGCGTAAAGGTCTGGGATTAAGTGGCGGACCTTGGTTTGTGGTAAAAAAAGACGTGGCGCAAAATATTATTTTTGTTTCTAACGGATACGATCCGGATACACAATATGGAAAAACTGTCAATCTTGGCGGATTCACATTTATAACAGAAGATATCTGGGGTAATTTTGAAGGCACAAAAGATATCACTTTCAAAATAAGACATACACCAGAATTCACAAGAGGAACTATTGAACGGATCGGAGACATATACAGAGTTCAGTCTGATGAGAAAATACAAGGCATCGCCTCCGGACAGTTTGGTGTTGTTTATGACAAAGAATCAAAATTGTGCATCGGGAGTGGTGTTATAGCGAGTGATTCAGATATTTAATTTTCTTTTTTAGATTAAACTACACCATACCATGTTTGATTTTTGTCAGCACATAGAACTTGTGAATATAATAGAATTTCTGGGCACTTTTGCTTTTGCTATTAGTGGGATACGGCTTGCTTCTGCGAAGCAATTCGATTGGTTCGGAGCATTGGTCATCGGGTTTGTTACAGCAACAGGAGGAGGTACACTACGTGATCTTTTGCTGGGAGTCACTCCATTTTGGATGATATCAAGCATCTACATAGTTTGCACGATATTGGCTCTGATATTTGTGATCTGCTTTAAAAAATTGCTGGTTCACCTCAACAATACATTCTTTTGGTTCGACAGCATAGGGCTGGGTTTATTCGTTGTGGTAGGAGTCGAAAAAACTATTGCTTTAGGCTATGAACCATGGGTGGTGATCGCAATGGGAACCATCACCGGAATTGTCGGTGGTATATTGCGTGATATGCTGATAAACGAAGAACCACTCGTATTCACTCAGGAATTGTATGCCGTTGCATGTATTATTGGCGCAAGTCTGTTTCTGATTTTGAATTATTTTAATGTATCTTTGGAAGTTAATGAAATAATAACAGCCTTCTCTGTTTTCGCAATTAGAATTGTGGCAACAAAATTTGGTATAAAACTACCAACACTAAAAAATGAGAACTAGCTGAAACAGAATATCTGTAGTAACATATATGAGCATAAAACAAAAAGTTGAACTTTACATAAAAGAGAATAATCTTTTGCCTCCCAATGCAAAGATCATTCTAGGTGTAAGCGGCGGAAGTGATTCGGTGGCAATGCTCGATATATTGCACAGTCTAGGATATGAATGTATTGTAGCCCACTGTAACTTTCATCTTCGTGGCGAAGAATCGTACAGAGATGAATATTTCGTAGAAAAACTTGCTGCAAAATATGGACTTCAATTTATATTCACCCATTTCGATACAAAAAAATATGTGCAAAACGGCGCAATGTCCATCGAGATGGCTGCTCGTGAATTGCGTTATGCATGGTTTGAAAAAATAAGGAAAGAAAACAATGCCGATTTTGTTGCCGTGGCACATCATATGGACGATTCGGTCGAAACAGTCCTGCTCAATCTGATCAGGGGAACAGGCGTACGCGGTTTGTCCGGAATATCAAATAAGAACGGGAATATTGTCAGACCGCTGCTCGGCATTTCTCATAGCGAGGTTCTTACATATTTGAAGGAGAAAGAACTCACGTTTGTTTTAGACAGCACAAATCAGGAAGAAGTATATACCCGAAACAAGATCAGACTTTCGGTCATCCCATTGTTGGAAACAATAAATCCATCCGTAAAGCAAGCTATCAACCGGACTGCGGAGAATATACAGCAAGTAGAAAAGATATATCTAGCTTATGCAGATAAAGCCAAAAGGAAAATATTTGTCGATAACAGAATCAACATTCCTTTACTTCTACAATTGGCAGAACCTAAAACCATTTTATTCGAAATATTGTTTCCATTCGGATTCAACCCCGCTACAGTAGAAAACATTTATGATTCCATTGAAGCCCAGTCCGGTAAAATATTTTATTCCGATATGTACCGCCTGATAAAAGACCGGGAATGTTTTATTTTGGAAGAGTATGACTTTAATTCCGCATCCGAAGGAAAATCGTATATAATAAATAAAAACGACGGGCAAATCACAGAACCTTTCAGCATGACATTTGAAATAATGGCAAGCCAATCCGATTTTGAATTTGAAAAAACAACACAGATGGCATATTTCGATTATCAGAAGATTCTCTTTCCTCTCACTCTGCGAAAATGGCAGCACGGAGATTGGTTCGTCCCATTCGGTATGCAAGGAAAAAAGAAACTGAGCGACTATTTCACAAACAAAAAGTACAGTATCATTGACAAAGAAAATGTATGGTTACTTTGCTCAGGACGGAGAATAATATGGATTGTAGGTGACAGAGCTGACAATCGATTCAGGATTACAGATGAAACAAAGAAAATTCTTAAAATATCCATTACGCAACCTATTATCGGCGTGGAATAGAACGGACTAAGGCTTTAGGCTATCAAAAATTTATAATTAAAGTTTGTTACTAATATTTTTTTTATATCTTTGTAGCATTAAAATTGAGAAGGAGAACCTTTCTTTCCAAAAATTTTCAAATAACATTTTATCATCCAAAAAATTATCTTTCACGGAAGAAAAACATTTAAATTGTAATTAACATTTATTTATTAAATATACATGCGTATATATAACATCTTGGAGCTCAATGAAAAGCTCATCACAGAACTCAGAACACTAGCGAAAGAGTTAGGAATAAAACGCCCTGACGCATTCAAAAAAGACGAACTGATTTACAAAATTCTTGACGAACAAGCTGTAATTGAAGCTCGGAACAAGAATGCTGAATTTGAAGAAGCGCAACAGCAAAAAGAATTGACAAAACCGTCTTCTTCTAATGCGAAGAAAAAACAGAATCAACGCAAAAAACCAACTACCACACCACCTGTAAACACAACAGCAGACAACGCAAGTGTTACCACAGCAAACAAAGCAATTGATACGGGAAACAGTAATCCAAATGAAGGAAAAAAGCAAGCTTTGAAAACAAAAAAACCTGAAAATATTCAAACTTCTCTAAACTTAGTTGCAGCAGAAACTCCTACGGAACAAAAGGCTGTTGCAGAAGTGAATAGTCAGGAAAATAACTACAAGGCTAAAACAAATGATAAGCCTGTTATAAGCAAAAAAATTGAAGTTAAGCCAAAATCAGAAAACAATAACAACAATAATATTGCCATAACTAACAACAATTCAGGCAATAAGCCAATTGAGAATCAAGCCCAACAATCGACAAAGCCAACTCAATTGGTTTTCAAATCGCAAAAAAACAGACCTCAGAACGAACAAAGGGCAGAAGTCCAACCACTACCTCTTCTCGTTCCGGTCAAAGCAGAGACAGATGTCCTTGATGAGGAAATAAAAACACCTCCGGTGAAACAATTCCAGAATCAGAACAATAATAAGGGACAAATACAACAAAACACTCCTCAGAATAATAATTCACAAAAAACACAAAACAATCAACCACAAGAAAAAGTATTTGAGTTTGAAGGAATATTATCAGCATCTGGTGTATTGGAAATCATGTCTGAAGGCTACGGCTTTCTTCGTTCGTCAGACTATAACTATATGTCATCGCCGGACGATATCTATATATCTCAATCACAGATTCGTTTGTTCGGACTCAAAACGGGTGACGTTGTAGAAGGTCCTATCCGTCCACCGAAAGAAGGTGAAAAATTCTTTCCTTTGGTCAAAGTGGACAAAATAAATGGACGATTGCCGGAAGAAGTAAGAGATCGCGTGCCATTTGATCATCTGAAACCTCTCTTCCCCAACGAAAAATTTAGATTGGTATCGGGTCGCAATGATAATTTTTCATGTCGTGTAGTCGATCTATTTTCTCCTATAGGAAAAGGACAGCGTGGATTGATCGTTGCACAACCCAAAACAGGTAAGACGACTCTATTGAAAGATATTGCAAATGCTATCGCAGAAAATCATCCGGAAGTGTATATGATCGTTCTTCTGATTGACGAACGACCGGAGGAAGTTACAGATATGGAACGCAGTGTGAA
>JBKECE010000001.1:0-1922 GCA_047974325.1 Dysgonomonas sp.
GGTAATAAGGAATTTCAGATTCTTGGCGGTTGTATGAAAAAATTAATCCTGCTTTGTCGCTTAAAGGCTGATTGACGGTTGCTGAATAGAATTTTTTCGTGAATTTAGGTTGATAATATAAACTGGTTGCCTGATCAAAATCTTCTTTCACCGATTCATCCACATGATATTCGGTCAAGCTATCACTTGTGGTTCGAAAAGAAATTCGACCTGATGACTTTTGTAAATCGGGATCTTTGAGTTTGGCATCCACAACACCGCCAGTGAAATCACCATATTTCGCAGAAATATTACTATCATAGACTTCTACAGAGTCAATTAACTCAGAGTTAATCCAAAAAGATTGCGCTCCGCCTGCAGGTAAGTCCGTTGGAGAATAACCATCAGGGTCTGCGGTAAGATCGCCACCATTTGCACCTGGGTTGATCGTATTGTTATTGGATAGACCATCCACCATGTAGTTGTTTTGATAAAATTTTTCACCATGAAATGACACATTTTCCGGTTGTAACTCTCCGGGGGTGCTGCCATTGTCTGCATTATTAGAAAACTGTACGTTCGGGTTATTTTTTAATAACTCCGTGACTGAACCATTTCGAGTGGGCATTTTACTGATTTGATCTGCAGTAATAATCTGCGTGCCCATGGTCTGGCTCGTGGGCGTTGAGCGGACGACAATCGTATCTTCGGAAGTTGTGTTGCCATCAGATGATGTTTCATCTTGTGTAGTGTTTTGCCCCAATAAAACATCATTTTTTGGCGCTGCATAGGCTGCAAATGGATACAGCGCAGCCATGGCCAAAACGAGATATGCCTTTCGATACATGAAATATTCAACCTATAAGTAACGACTCATCACACGGTATTAGTTATCAAGCACAACGCGCCCATCTAACTTAAATACAATACTGACGATTTGATTTTTAACTTCACCCGTTGTTTGATAACGCCAACGAGCCATATCTTTGAGAACCGAATCAGTAAAAACACCCGTTGGGTTTTCTGACAAAATTTGAATATTGGATACTGTGCCGCTACTGGTAATATCAAATTGCACACTTATGCGCCCTTCCACACCCAATGAACGTGCACGCGCTGGATAATTTAAACGGCGCTGAATTGCTTTTAATTCCGTATTCTTGGTTTTGGTTTTTTCTACTGATTCTGCCGAAGTTATCGTTGTAGTCGTTGCTTGTGATGAATGATGACTTACTTGTTTTTGTGTTAAACCACCTACGGTTGAGGTACTTGCAGATTTTTCTTGTGTTTCATTCGATTTAGAATTTTCTGTACGAAGATGGGTTGAATCTCCCTGTTGAGTGTTTGCTAAAGCCTTGCTTGGAAGCACTTCTGTTTTTTGAGTTAAAATCGCCTTTTCACTTTTTATTTCTGATTTTAGGTTTTGATTTTTCTCCAGAACTTCAGTTTTTCCAGAGGTTGTTGCAATCAATTTTGGCTCAGATTGTGCGATCAAATTTGAGGTTTTAAGACTATTTTCGATAGCTGTTGCAGACACACGAATTGGTGTAGACAAAAATCTGACTTGTAATGCGGCACTATGTAATGCAGAACTTTGATTTAGCGTTGGAATAATTTTGTTAAATGATTGAATCATCCAAAACACGAGTAACACATGCAATGCGCTTATAAAACACCAAATAATGACAAATTTTTTCTCATAAAATTCAGGTTGATGTGCTGGTACAACCCCGTGAGATAGAAAATTATTCATAGATATACGGTGTCCCCAGCCCCAATCACGCTTTTACAAAAATTAAGTAATGCTACACAATTCACACAGTATAGATAAATATAATTAAAAATGAAAATCGTTTTCATTAGCGTTTAAATGTGAATTGTACTCTTCTGTACTTTATTTAAGCTAATTTGATAAATTTATATTCCAAGGACTTGTTTTATAT
>JBKECE010000002.1:0-2256 GCA_047974325.1 Dysgonomonas sp.
AGAAGGTACATCTCCTGTGCCCACCAACATTTCAGAGCACTTCCCCTGATAATATTCAAATAAAAACTCTATTAACCGTTTTCCGTACCCCTGTCGTTGGAAGAAAGGAACAGTAGCAATATTCTTGATTTCATAAACACCTTCCCCCTCACGTGTCACCACACAAAGAGCTTTCAGCCCGTCATCATAAAGAACAAACATATCACCGCGTTCCAAATATCGGTCAATCATATCCTCTTGTTCATCAGCCAAGAGTAATAAATCGAGGAATTCTTTTTTATCTGAAATAACTTTTTTTATCTCCATATTATCTAGTTTGCCATAAAGATATAAAAAACTAAAATACCATACTCTACTTTAACGAAACTTATCCTGATATTTGGAATAAATAGATTATCTTTGTCTAGGAAAATAGGAATATACAAATAATAGGAATCATGGAAAAAGAAAAAAAAATATCAGAAGAAAAAGAAGTCAAAGCCAAAGCGCAGAAACCGAAAAAAAAGAAAGTGAGTAAAACGTGGGAAGCTGCAATGAAACTTAAAGGAAGTCTTATAGTGAATGACCCTAAATTTTTGCTATAAGATGCGATATCTCATAGACACAAATATATTTGTCTATTTATCCACTGATGCAGAATATTTAAGCAAAGATGTTGCCGCAATTATACAAGAGCCCGATGCAGTGTTGTATATAAGTGCAGAATCTGTTCGTGAATTGATTGTAGGATATCGAAATAAAGGTTTATGTTCCAAACGCTGGAAGTCAGTAGAAGCAATGGTCACTTCAATTGAAAAAGAGTTTTACATCAAAATACTTCCCCTGAAAAAAGAGCACATGCAGACTTATGCACGATTAGAAATTAATGAAGCACAAGGACACAAAGACCCTTCCGACCACGTTATCATCGCCCATGCCATTACCGAACATCTGCCACTTATCTCAAGCGACACCCGTTTTGAGTTTTATCGCACTCAAGGACTTGATTTGATATTCAATAAAAAATAAAGCACACGCTATACATGTATTTGTCTATGTTCTAAAATAGTACTCATATTCTCCAAGGCCCATCCCACCAGTCCTTCAATATGAGGAATCAATGTACCGCCTGTATCTGTCAAGCAATACTCCACACGGGGAGGAACTTCAGCATACACTTTCCGTTCAACTAATCCATCTGATTCCAAAGTACGCAATGTAACAGTCAACATTCTTTGAGAGACGTCTTCTATCGTTTTATGGATATCACTAAAACGCATAGTTCCATTTGCGTTCAGCGTAATAAGTACCAGCATCGACCACTTATCTCCCAAGCGGCTAAGCACATCTCTTATCGGACAATTCCCCGTCGGATGAAAGTTTTTCATTCTTTAACGTTTTGTATTTTATTGAGTTTCAGCAATAGTTACCTCTATGTAACTTCCTTATTTTCAAGTACGTTATTGCATTTCTCAAACAAGAAAGATACATTTGCATCACAAAAGTAATAAACTTACTAATAATAACTATTGTTTCATTTAAATAATTATGATTATGGCAAAGAAAGTTGCAGTTTTAGCAGTGAATCCGGTAAATGGTTGTGGATTATTCCAATATTTGGAAGCATTTTTCGAGAATGGCATCTCATATAAAGTATTTGCCGTATCGGATACGAAGGAGATTAAAACAAATTCAGGAATCAGCCTGACAATAGATGATGTGATTGCTAATTTGAAGGGACACGAAGATGAGTTTGACGCACTCGTTTTCTCTTGTGGCGATGCAGTGCCTGTATTTCAGCAGAATGCCGATAAGCCTTATAATGTAGATTTGATGCAAGTCATTAAAACGTTCGGGGATAAAGGGAAAATTATGATCGGACATTGTGCCGGTGCAATGATGTTTGACTTTACCGGTATAACCAAAGGGAAAAAAGTAGCAGTTCACCCATTAGCCAAGCCAGCTATTCAAAACGGAACAGCTACCGATGAGAAATCAGAAATAGATGGTAACTTCTTCACTGCTCAAGATGAAAATACCATTTGGACAATGTTACCACACATAATTGAAGCATTAAAATAATGCCTACAATGTAGATACAAAACAATAAATATAAACACTGTAACATAAATCTACACATCCCAAGATGGAAAGGTATGTTGTACTAAATCCCGCATACGTAATAGCTAAAGTTTGCTATACTTATGCGGGATTGCTTTTTTTTGCTGATTTTAGTGGTGATATATCTAATGTCTAACAAAAAAACATTATCCACTA
>JBKECE010000021.1:0-21163 GCA_047974325.1 Dysgonomonas sp.
TCACGTGGCGGCCCAGCTCAATTTGCTCCCATCTATGCAGATAAATTATTTGTAGTATCCAAACAAGCCCAAGACACCGGAGAATCGGAAAAACAAGGTGCCCGCTTCCTGGTTGCCGATCCACATACGATGAAAACAATAGCCGCATTGGAAAACATTTCAGTGAACAGTCAAGGTGTATCAAATGCCGACGGGCGCAGCTTCGTAGGTGTTGATGAACATACGGGATATATAGGAACTTCGAATGGAATTTATGTGTTCGATTTTCAAACTAACCAGATCGTAAAGAAAATTGACGGTTCAGAAAACCCTCTGGTCACAGGCAACGAAGACAATGCCGATGGTCTTGGACCTCTCTATCGCAACCAGATAGGTATAATGTTGAGAACCTCCGACTATATATTCGCTATCCAGCAAGACAAAGGTATATTAGTCATTGACCCGACAATACACGAAATTGTGGACACTATCAAAGGTTGTTTCAGCACAATGGTTCAGAGCATGGACGGATACATTTGGGCTGGCAAAAACTCCAACATGAGTTCGGACGGAAAATATCAAGCCTATCCTTATGGAGACTTTGGGGCAAGTGGCGAAAAATGGACAGGAAATCAGCTCCTAAAACTGAATCCGGCAACCCTCGATACCACCATCATAAACTTACCTGTCGGCGGAATTGGACAAACCTGGTATGCATGGAATTCCGGTACACTTGCAGCAAGCTATAAAACCAATGCTCTTTTTTTCTCTTTCAACAGTGATCCTTGGAGTTGGTTCACAACTTCGGAATTGTATAAATACGATATAGATTCGAACAATACATCTTTGATCTACAATTCAGAATCCGAAGCACGGTATTTCTACGGTTCTTCTGTCCGGGTAAATCCCGTCAACGATGTGCTTTATACAACAATGTATCTGGACAATTTGTCTCAAACATATTTCTTTTATAAGATGAGCCAAAATGGAGAAAAATTAGCTGAATACAGACCGATAGACCGTTATTGGTTTCCTGCTTTACTTTTCTTCCCGGACAATCAATCTCCGGTGGTGGCAACCATAAATGATGTTACGTTTAACAATGATACAATATGTAAGATCGGATTGAAAGACATTGCGACAGACGGCGACAATCTGAATGCAGCAATAGTCAAATCAGTAAAATCACTCTCAAACCCCAGTTTACTTGATGCCTCGATCAAAAACAACACACTGACCTTAACTCCTCTGGCCAATCAGACCGGACAAACAACCGTAACCATAAAGGTCAATTCGAATGGAAAACTCACCGAGACTCAATTTTTGGCAACTGTGAACTGGAATGGAAGTTCCATTGAAAAACAAAAAGCCAATAATGTCACAGTCTCTGCTAAGAACGGAAACGTTCACATATCAGGCATCACAATTAGTTCAAAAATAGAAATATACACAATAAGCGGAACTTTAATTCATCAGCAAACAGCAGCCAGCGAAGTGCTTGATATTTCGCTTCCATCCAATCGGATATACGTGATCAAAGTCGGAACAAAACGTTTTAAAATAAATCTTTGATCGCTAATTGTAGTCATATATAATAACAAAAAATAGCAGACTTTAATTTGTCTGCTATTTTTTATTTTTCGATATATAAAAGTAGATTCATTTAATTGCTGAGCCGTCCACCCTTCCGCCATGCACTCTTATAGAAACCTTCGAGCAATGTGCTTATCATTACTTTTCCACGGGCAGATGAGGCATGTACAAAAAAACCATCTTTCAGATAGATTCCCACATGGTTTATGTTACTATGTCTTTTTGATGTTGCAAAAAATACCATATCGCCCGGTTTCAGATTTGCAGTCGAATTGATTGTCACAGGAACTGATTTTGATAATGTGCTGCTGCTATGGTCTATATTCTCATTATAGAGCAGATGATACATTACTGATGTGAAACCGGAACAGTCCACACCACTTGCCCGGCTGCTTCCACCCCATTTGTAGCGAACTCCGAGCCAATCGGCTGCGGTGGAATATAGATTGAGATTGGCTGAATCACGCTCATTGATCTGAATACCTAGTTTTTGAGATAATTCACCATAATCCACTTTCGATTTACTTATATGGGAAGACTTTGGTCCTTCAATGTACTGCGCTTGAATTGTCGGAGCAAAAGAAAACATCGCCAACAATATGAATGCGATAAAAATATTTTTGAAAGTCATTTCATATGTGTTTTGTAACAGAACGATTTCTGCTATTGAAATAATGCAGAAGAATTATAGATTGTTTCAGACAACAATGCAAGAGAATACACCTAGTGCAGTATTTTTACCTTTTTAGCTTCCGGCGTTCGCAAGAAAGGAATCTTTATGTTTAAAGTAGGATCGGGCTGAAATCTGATTGGCATATCAATATCATTGCTTTTCACTTCTTCCACATTCATACGACCACCTTTACGCCATGTCCTTTTATAGTAGGGCTCGTCTAGACTGCTCACCATGACACCTTTACCACACGAAGCATGCACAAATTTATTATCGTTCAGATAAACACCAACATGGTTTATTCCTTTGCGACCTCGCGATGTGGAAAAGAAAACAAGATCGCCAGTTTTTAAATTATCTTTATCTACAGTTTTTGTTACACTATTAGCTATATCACTACTACGTCTATCCAAATTTTTATCGAAAACAGCCTTATAAATATTACCTGTAAATCCTGAGCAGTCCACTCCAGAAAAGGATGTACCACCTCGTCTGTATCTCGTGCCTATCCATTTTGCAGCTTCTTTATACAAAGATAGATATTTGCTGTCTTCGGCAATATGAACGCCCAATTTTTGAGACAACGACACAACATCCTGCAATGAGAAAAGGCTACTTGTCTGAGCCTGAGATTTATTAAAAGCGGCTGAACTAAAGAATAAAATGATAAATGTGGTTGTAATAATAACTATTTTCTTAAAAAACATCGGCATTGTAAAATTTTTGATTTTCTATTCATGCAACATTAGCAAATATAGAAATTATTTATAAACCAATAAACAACAAAGATGAATATTTAACATTTCAACCAAGAGAAGCATTTTTTTTATAAACTATTAAGTTTTATAAGGCACAATTCAATAGTTTTTTATTATTATAATAATTCATGGAAAATGTGATTCAGTTAAAACAAAAGTTTGTATTTTTGTCTCCGTTAATTTTCTATGGAGTTATTGTGTTATGCTCATAAAATTATTTTACACAGTTCTGTTATTTTCGTTGTCAGCAACCGCTTATGCAAAAGGATTCGTTTTGTGCAACGGTGATCTCATTTTTCAAGAATCATGTGTTGATAGCAATATGAGCAAAGCCATAAAGGATGTAACTGTCGGAGTCGAAGGATATAATTTTGTACACGTAGGAATAGTTTGGATAGCACCTGATGACAGCATTTATGTTATAGAAGCCACCCAACCTAAAGTATGCGTTACAAAATTGCAGGATTATCTTTATCCGAAAGCAGAAAAGGAATGCCTACCCAAATCTGTGGTTGGCAGATTGAAAAGCCCTTATCAGCCGCTGATAGGAAAAGCTTTAGTCGAGGCCATAAAACTGATAGGAAAAGATTATGATGATGCGTTTGATCTGAAAAACGACAAATATTACTGCTCCGAATTGATCTATGATATTTTTTTGAAAGCAAATAATAACAATCCTGTATTTGATTTAAATACTATGACTTTCAGATCAAAAGCAACAGGAAAATTTTCGCCTGACTGGATTGCGCATTTTCAAAAACTAGGAATTGCAATTCCTGAGGGTGAACTAGGAACTAATCCCGGCACAATGTCGCGGTCAGAAGTTATAGACATACTGCATGCCTTTTAGACTAGATAAAAGTAATATGAAGAATAATATATTTTCTCTTTTTTTGAAAAACGATCAGCCTTTAATGTGAATTGAGTGATGGAAAATGTAATTTCAATTGTGATTGGAGTCATCGCAGGTTTAATGTCTTGCAAAATGATTAGAAAAGGAGGATTTGGTGTCATTGGCAATCTGATCATTGCCGTATTGGGAGCCATGTTAGGCGGATGGTTTTCACATTTTCTAGGTGTGTCTGAAGGCAACGAAGAGCTGATCACCTGCATTGCCACATCCAATTTAGGAGCCATATTATTCATTTTCACGGCTGTTTCTTTGCAGCAAATCACACTGTTTGTAAAAAAAGAAACTGTCAGATATTTAAAAAACAAAAACAATGAATAGATTCAAATATTCTATAAACTATTACTTTGACGGAGACAATATTTCCATCATCGAGATCAAACGCCACTTACTGAATGAAGAGAATAAATCAAAGATTTTTCATTGGCTGATGCATGACAAAAAAAACGGATGTCTGAACCCTTTGACTTTCGTTTCGGCGAGTAGCCAGAATGACAACACTGAGTTTCGCCAGTTTGAGGAAGGGACTCTGGAGTTGAATCACACCTCTGCTGTATATTCTGACGGGAAAGAAAAAATTTCGCTGAAGGCTATCCCTCAGGCAACTCCATTGTCTGAAGATTTAGCAGAGATGATTGGGGACTATCTGCTGATGCTCAGTTTTTAATTTGCTTTTCTGTAGTTATCTTTCAGCCTATATAGTTCAAAAACTTCGTTTTTGTCAAATAATACATATTTCTCATCTACTATTTTCCAGAACTCTGCATTTGTGCTTTGTGCCCTAAATTGAGTGAATATCCATTTTGGAGGATTATTAGTGACCATATTGTTTATATCCGTAATAATCTGCTTATTATATTTTCCTTGCCATTCCTGCATCATGAAGTTCCGAAAATAGGGCATCACGTCGGCCGAAGTGTGAAAGCGTGTCATCGTTTGGTATGCAAAAATTGAGTTTCTTTCATCTTTTGGAATTTCCGCAACCAAATTTCTAGCTTGACTGATATAATACGAATCACCTTCTCCTAAAATTCCATTCCGATGGCTCTTGTATGCCGAAAATACAATTAAAGATATAGATAGAGCAATGCATATAATCCGAGACGCAAGATGATGTTTCTGAAATGCTTCGCAGATGTATATACAACCTAAAACCAAGCATGGGATATTCAGCGTCATATAATGATAATAAGCCGCCCCTACGTGTGTACTAATGTACCCAAAAATGAGTAAAAGAACCGAAAGCAGGAGTATTTTATAATCTCTCTTTTTCAGATAGTGAAGAACAGTCCCAACTGTCAGAACAATAAATGGCATCCAAGCCTTCAATATATAGAAAAATAGAGCTACATGGTCACGTAGTGAATCTTCCGATTCGTTTATTCCGATGTATTTGAAGTTATACAAGAAAGATGCAAAAAGCATATCATACAACGCTCCATGATACAAAAAATAGATTATAACCGGAAGTGAAACGGTCAATAGTCCTAAAATAAAAAACAGAAACAAGCTGAATAAACCCTTCCAATTTTTATTTTTGATTATTACTACAAAAATAAATACCACACAAGCACATAATGCTCCCAGATTATTCAATCTGATCCAGACCAAAAAGCCGGCACATATGCCGATAATGAATATGTGGAAAGGCTTAACTTCATTTTTTTTATCTAATCCGAATCTGCACGTAAGCCAGAATGTCAAACTCAAAAATAACAGACTATACTCTTCAGTCAAATTGCCACCTTCTATAGTGAACGCAAAAAAGAAGAGTGTGACAACAACCACAATAAAGCTATTTATCTTGTTCAGAATAAGACGAGCAGTCTTAAAAGTGAGAGACAACACCAATGTCAGATTTATAATCTGCAAAATGAACACACCGTTCCGATCCGGAACAATCATCTGACCAAAAGCCTCTATGAACATGACCAGAGGTCCTTTATGATCAAAAAAATCAAGATAAGGAATCATTCCATGCAACAGCATTTTCCCCATCATCAGATAATTGGCACTATCTCCACCATAACCCACATATAAAGGGCTGGTCGATGTTGAATAAAGAGCTATAAAAGCAATCGATATGATAAGAAAGAGAGGATATGCCCAAAGGCAGGTTCCCTGTTTGTCTGTGTTGTCCGGATAATTATTCATAAATAAAAATATGAAAACAATATTTTTTATTATATCCAATCTATAATTGGAAGTAATATCTAAAAAAAAATTACAACTGCTCTATATTTTCTCCAAAATGTTCTATCTTATTTTTTTCACCTGCAATCCAGACTACATCACCTATTTTAAATAATGTGTCTCCATTGATATCCATGATAGCATGCTGATCTCTATCTATAGCAATAACCATACATTCAGTTTTTTCGCGAATGTGTAAATCTTTCAGCGATTTTTCCTGAATAGGAGAATTCTTTTTGACAATATACTGTGACATGATTATATAATGCTGTATATCAGAAGTATCATCTAATTCATCATTATGCTTGTGCTGTTCTTCGATCATATGTTCAAAGTTCTGCAATTCATCATCAGAACCCACAACCACTATTTTGTCGAAAGGATAGAGTCGTTCATTGCCATCCGGTATATTTATTTTTAAATCTCCTCTGATTATTTTTACAATATTGACTCCCGTTCTTTGTTTAAAATTAATCTCTTTCAGCGTTTTTCCTACAATGAATGAAGATTGAGGTATATCATAATCTTCAATATGCACATCTTTGGACAAAAGATCATCCGCAAATTCTTTCCTGACAGGGCGGCTTTGAGCTTCGGCATGTTCTTTCATATTCAGATTTTCCATAAACCGGGCTTCAATCCTCCGCGATTGCCTTTTAAATCCCTGTGAATAAAGGATGAATATCACAACTCCCAGCGCTATGACACACATCAATATTGTAGCACTAGGGAACAATGGGATCAACACCATCAGGCAGAGAGCGATACACAATGCTACACGAAGAACGAGCAAAGAAATCAGAGCACCTCTATTGAAATGTTTGTCGGCTGTCCACAATTCTTTAAATTCTTTCGATTTATTTTTTCGCACCATTATTGCCCTCAAAAACGGAGCCAGCAGCACAAGGGCAATTACCGCTCCCAGTATTGAACCCCAAATACCATATACATTCTCGGTGATGAACGGTATAATAAAATTGTTACAGAGAATAACTATTGCAAAACAAATTGTGAAATACACTGCAACTATGCTCAATATACTCTTTAGCAATCTATTCCATGTATTTTGGTCATTCACACTCTTATAGTCAGAAGAAGCATAGCCTGTGATGATCTTTCCCCATTTTGCAGGTAGTCTCTCTTCAATATATTTATAGGTTGGGACAGATATTTTTATGAAGTATGGGGTTGTAAATGTCGTGATCACGGAAACAGCAACTATGACCGGATACAAGAAATTGCCTATGACACCGAGGCTCATACCTAAAGACGCAATGATAAAAGAAAATTCACCGATCTGTGCCAGACTGAAACCCGATTGAATAGCCACTTTCAGGCTTTGTCCGGATGCCGAAACTCCGATTGTTGCAAAAATGACTCTCCCCACCAGTACGACCATTGTAAGCAATAAGATTTCGCTCCAATATTGCATCAATATAGCAGGATCTATCATCATCCCCACAGAAACAAAGAACACCGCTCCAAACAAATTCTTCAGCGGTTCTATCAAATGCTCTATGTGTTTGGCCTCTATTGTTTCGGCAAGAATAGAACCCATAATAAAAGCACCCAATGCAGCAGAAAAACCAACTGCCGATGCCAGCAAAACCATTCCCAGGCAAAGACCCACAGCCACAATCAGCAAGGTCTCGTCATTGAGATATTTTTTCAGCTTCTTAAGCATCGTGGGTATAACATATATGCCCACAACAAACCAAATGAGCATAAAGAATCCAAGTTTCAGCACATTATCTATCAACTCTTTGCCCTCCAAATGCTGACTGACAGCCAGAGTCGACAAGAGCACCATCATCAAGATTGCCGCCAAATCTTCAACAATAAGCATCCCGAACACAATGCTTGCAAATTTTTTCTTTTGCAGCCCCATGTCATTAAAAGCCTTGATAATGATTGTAGTAGAAGACATAGATAACATTCCACCTAGAAATATACTGTTCATGCCAGACCACCCTAACAGTTTGCCCACAACAAAACCAATCACAATCATCGATCCCATATTGATGAGCGTTGCAATGGAAGCCGTTCCACCAACTTCCATCAATTTCTTGAAACTAAATTCGAGTCCCAAAGCAAAAAGAAGAAATATGACACCGATCTCTGCCCAAGTAGAAATATTCGCCATATCCGAAATGGTCAGATAATACTTAAAACTCTGCGCAACAGTTTCATTTTTTATTGTTTTCAGAAGAGCTTCAGCTCCGCTATTGACCAGAAAACCGGCGACAATATACCCCAATACAACCGGCTGTTTCAGCCATTTAAAAAGTATTGTAACTATGCCAGCCAGAATCAAAACAAGAGCCAGATCTGATATTAAATCGGGAAGATGCGCCATATAATAGAACTTAGTTTTTTTGTGAAAAATGAGGTAAGCATGATTTGCATTTTACAAAAATATTGAATTTCTATTAAAAATCACGCCTCTTTTTTCATTTTACTTGTTTAAAAAAATTTCTTTTAACTACTCATTAATCACTAAACCAGCTTTATTTGCTATTTATTTCAACGGATTTTCACCCTATTACAACAATTTATTTATTTTTGTATTACAAACAGTTGATTTAACATATGTCCCAAAGGATATGGAAAAAGACAAGTCTCAAAATACAAAAAAATATGCATATATACGTTGGTTCTCCATTAGTCTGATCTTGGCAGCCCTGATCATCGGATTCGTTTCATACATGAATACACGTCAGATCGTTGAACAGGCGGAGAATAATGAAAAAAAACTTGAAGAGTTGTTCATCTTACTCAAGGCTGAACCCGAATGGAAAATAGCCACAGACAGCACGGGACGGCAATATATAGACAGCATAAAAACGGTGAAACCGGAGCAAGCCGGACGAATCGAAAAAATATTGATCCAACAAACCACTGATAAAATTTCTGAGTATTCGGAAATGATTAGCAAGGAAACCACATCTCTCAACAACACATTGTTTTTGTGGGCTATGGTTCTCACGCTGCTTTGCATCCTGTTCACCTTCACTGGGCTCATGGAGATACGCAGCCATATGTCTTCCTTGAACGAAAAGAAAGAAGAAATGGACGATGCTTTGTCTGATGTGTCGCGAAAGAGTATTGAAGTAGACAGTGCACTATCAAACATCAATCGTCGAAGTGATGAAGTGAAAGATGCTTTAACGGTTGTAATGAATAAAGCAAAAGAAATAGATGACAAAAAAGAAGAAGTAGATACACTGAAAAATGAGGTAAAAGAAGACACACAGCTTTCCCGGTTCAGTCTCAACCTGCAAACTGCTCTCATTAAATCTTCCGAAAATGATAAGATTCATGCACTCCAAGTCTTTGTGGAAGAAGTTTTAGCCGATAAAATTATCAGTTCGATGGATAAGAAAAATCCCTTGCTGGCCAAAAGTTTTCAATATACTGGAATTTCTTATTACAATCTGAAAGAATATGATAATGCAATAGCATCTTACACCAAAGTGCTGAACATCTATCCCAATTACACGAATGCGCTTCTGAACAGAGGCATAGCCTTGGCAGCATCAGAAAAATACGATAAGGCACTGGAAGACTTTGACAGGATGATCGAACTCCGAAAAGACAATCCTAAAAGCTTTTTCAACCGAGGCAAAATCTATCTGAGAACCGACAAGTATGAAAAAGCGCTGGAGGATTTTGACCATGCCCTCAGATTAAATATGAACAGTGAGGAAACTTTATTTCACAAAGGGCTGGCTCTCTATGCACTTGAAAATTATGAAAAAGCAGCTATTGAGTTTTCAAAAGCATTGTCTATCAACAACAACGATGCAGATGCGTACAAACACAGAGGTATGAGTTATCATAAATCGGGTAAACTTGATGATGCAATAAAAGACTATGGAAACGCCTTGCTTATAAACTCGTCCGACTCAGATTCCTATTACCGCAGAGCCTTGGTCTATGCATCACAAGGCAAAGACAAGCAATGCACCCTTGATTTGGATCAAGCCATTAAATTAGATCCTCAAAATATAGATTTTCATTATCATAAAGCACTGATGATGATAAAAGAAAAGCGATATGAAGAAGCAATAACCGATTTGACATATGCGCTGGATCAGGGTTATAACAATATTGAGGCCTATTACCATAGAGGTATTGCTTATGCGCACCTCAGCGAATGGAAAAAAGCCGCCGCCGATTTTTCTACACTCATAGACAACGACAAAGATAATTTAGTGGCTTATTATCTAAGAGGTGCATCCTATGCCGAATATGGAGAATACAAAAAAGCAATCAAAGACCTTGATATATACATACAGTCCGATGCTGACAAAAAACTCCTCAAAGAAGCATATATCAGTAGCGCACATTGCAATACCGAAATTGCCTCTTACGAAAGAGCACTGGATGACATAGAAAATGCTTTAATTATAGAGCCGGACTGTGCTGTCACCCACAATGAAAAGGGTTATATATTCTATAAAATGAGAGAATATGACACAGCTCTCGATTATTTCAATAAAGCCATTGCATACGACCCAACTCTGCAAGAAGCATATTATAACAGAGCAAACACTTATGAGGATATTGAGGAATATGACATTGCCATCAGCAATTATTCCGCAGCCATTCAGCTCGATGATAAATATTACGAAGCCTATTTCAATCGTGGACTTATATATAAAACAAAAAATAACAACCAATTGGCAATAGACGATTTTAACAAATGCATTGAGCTTGACATAGACAACAAATCGGGTGTTAAAAACAAAGCCCAAATTCAACTAGATAAAATAGCAAAAGGAGAATAGGTTTCCCTATCCTCCTTTTATATTAGCCGGAATCACCCGGCAATTGAATTTGTGTGTGTAGTTTGCGTTTTATTCGTTTGTTGTAAAGAAAAAAAGCTGTTCGTTTATATAAAAGATGTATTTTAAGTAAAAACGTTGCACTGATCTGAAAAAAAATATGATTAAAAAGAATCTTTTTAATCATAAATAACTCATTATATGCTATTTAATATTTTTATTTTTTTTTCATGTCACATCAAAAAAAATCTTGTAAACCCAATTAAACCATTTAATACTTGAACTGTTCTAAGATTATAAGAACATCTAATTTGCACAACAATTTAATCATCACAATATAATGAAAAAAATAATCTTAATATTTACAGTGTCCTTCATCTTTACAGCTTGTGGCATACAAAAGACAGTAGATGTCAATCAATTGTCTACCGGCATGAGTAAAGCAGAAGTAGAATACCTGATAGGTCCACCACGCAGAATATTAGCCGTGAACAGAACTCAATATGGGCTGCAGGAAGTTTTGGAATACAGATCGTACAGAAGTGAAGTGTATGCCTTAGAATTCTGGGACGATTACCTCTCTGGTTATGAATATCTGTATGACGATATCGATTATATCCCTGCACCGGCACCACCTCCTATGATGCCACCTGCCGGACGCCCAATCATCGTAAGGCCTCCTTATGGCGGCGGCGGAAGTCATGGCAACAGACCTCCCGAAAACGGTAATGGGAATCGTCCTCCGAGTGGTGGAGGTAATTCGTCCGATCGCCCACAAACAGGAGGAACGGTTAATCGACCCGGTGGTGGAGGCAATTCTTCGGATCGTCCGCAAACAGGAGGTACAGTAAATCGTCCTGACAATGGATCGACACGTCCTAATGGTGGAAATGGATCATCCACTACACGCCCCAACACGGGAGGAAGCACCAACAGCGGATCATCCACCACAAGACCTAATACGGGATCTTCAGTGACTCGACCCGAAACAAGCACAGGTACATCCACAACCCGTCCCAGCACAGGTGGAAGCACCAACAGCGGATCATCTACAACAAGGCCTAATACGGGATCTTCTACTAATACAGGTAAACGTGAGACATCCAGCACCAGAGAGACTTCAACTCCGGCACGTCAGAGTTCGAATAGTGTCAATGCAGGCAGCAGCAGTGTAACTTCACAGCCAAATACAGGAAGTAGGGCTTCTTCATCACGTGAAGCAACAACAACTTCCAGATCAAGTTCCGAGACATCAACAAGTACGAGCAGATCATCTACAAACAGCAGTTCTGATTCTGACACCCGCTCTTCATCGGGAAGCAATAGCTCCAGATCGAACGACAGTTCTACATCAACAAGTACAAGGTCAGGGAGATAAGAACAGAAAAATATATTCTGTACAAGCATACAAAAAGCCGGATTGACACAAAAGTTATCCGGCTTTTTGGCGTTAAATAAATGACCATATAGATTCATCAATTCACTATAGAACTTGATAAAGAAATGAAACATCTATTTTTTACTACAATATGCAAATAATTATCTTCCAAATTATTAATTGTTAAATTTCTCAAAAGAGTTAAACGTTTTAAGGTCTATCCTATCTAAGTTTCAGTAACAATTTAAAATTTATAGTTTATGAAAAAGTTATTTTTGTCAATATTAGCAGTGCTAGTAATTTCTGTAGCAAACATAAGTGCGCAAAATAAGAAAGCACCTGAAAAAATGAAAGCAAACGGTTGGATGAAAGAATTGAATCTGACAACAGACCAACAATCTAAAATAAAAACCTTGAACGAAGATCTTAAAGTGAAATTAAAAGATTTGAGATCGCAGGAAAGAGAGTTAACAAAAGCACATAAAGCTGAAGTCGAAACCATATTGACTCCTGAGCAACAATCCAAACTAAAAGATTTACGCAAAGAAAAAATAAAAGAATGGAAAAAAGACGGCAAAAAAATGGCTCACAAAAACAAAAATGGAAAAAGAGACAAATTTGATGCTACCACAGAATCTAAATTACAAGCGCTGAGAGATAATTTTAAAAAAGAAAAGAAAGCTATAGAAATGAGTCGTATTGCTCCTGAAGAACAAGCTAAGCGTCAAGAAGATTTACTCACAAAATTCAGAGAAGATCGTCGCCAAATAGTAAAAGAAGCACGCCAACAAACCAAAGCCGAACAGCAAAATTCATAAAGACAGTCGTTCTTTTTCACAAATAACTAAGCAGAGAGTTTTGGAAAACAAGCCAAACTCTCTTCGTTTTTTCATAGCTGTTTAGTTTAAAATTAGTTTACCGGTTTGGTTCAGGTTATTGCCGGAAAGCCTGTATATATAAATCCCTGCTGCAAGCGATGAAACGTTGACTGAGGTCGAACTGCCGTCTAGCTGCCAAGAAGCGGCTAATTTGCCTTCAAGCGTAGTCAGACGAAGTCTGAGTGGTTGTGTTGCGACTGTCACCTTAATGCTTCGAGAATTCTTGTCATACACCAGACTTGCGGATCGAGTTGTCTCACCCAAAATACCGGAATAGAAGTGCCAAGAATCACCCAAATCACCCATGCAGGTGCAGTCCGGAACCAGATATTTCACTTTGTCCCCCTGCTTCATACAAGTGAGTATTCCGCCAATCATCGTAGCCCGCCAATCCATAACAAAGTCGACAGGAGAGAAAAAAAAGCCGGAAAGGCTGCCGATGCCTTCCACCCATGCCTCACGACCTGTACCATAGCCTACACCATCAATCAACGTACCCAACTGCAATCTTCGCCCATATTCCATCACCGTGTCCGTCGAGATTTCAAGTTTATTAAAATAAGTAAAAGAATAGTTATCATAAGTGCCGCTGAATGTCGGTTCTTTATAGAACGTTTCAGAATAAGGACGGACAAAAGACACAGAATCACCAACTGTTTTAGAAAAATCATACAACACGAATTCACTTAGATCCCGTCCCCAACTATTCGTTGCAGGTTGCATGAATACAACCTTGCCTTCCTGCCTGATGCCTGCTACATAAACATCATTTTCATCGATACTCAACAACGAATCGTTCAACAAATAAAGTTTATTATAGGTCTTTTCATTGATGACCGTATCCCCTGACAAGCCGTAGATATAATGTACTGTATCAGTAAAACCAAAAATATATATGCTCCACATAGCATCTGATGTCGGGAATATAGGAACGTCTGTTTGAGAGTGCACTGAAGACATCCGACCTAACGAAAGGATCAACACAGTTAATAAAAGAAGTTTGATTTTTTTCATAGCTGTTTAGTTTAAAATTAGTTTACCGGTTTGGTTCAGGTTATTGCCGGAAAGCCTGTATATATAAATCCCTGCCGGAAGATGTGAGACGTTGATTGAATGTGTGCTGTCGTCCAATTGCCAAGAGGCCGCTAACTTGCCATCGAGCGCGATCAGACGAAGTCTGAGTGGTTGTGTGGCAGCTGACACCACAATGCTTCGAACATTCTTGTCATACACCAGACTTATAGCTTGAGTTGTCTCACCCGAAATACCGGAAAAGGAATGCCACGAATCACCCAAATCACCCATGCAGGTGCAGTCCGGAACCAGGTATTTCACCTTGTCTCCCTGTTTCATACAAGTGAGTATTCCGCCAATATCCATACTACTCCATCCAGTCATAACAATTTCCATAGGAGCGAAAAAAAAGCCGGAAAGGCTGCCGATACCTTCCACCCATGCCTCATAGCCGAGACTATAGCCGATACCACCAATCAATGTACCCAACTGTAACTTCCTGCCATATTCCATCACTGTATCCGTTATGATTTTCATTTTGTCAAAATGAGTAAAAGAATAGTTAGAATAAAGACCTTCAAATGTTGGTATATTATAGAATGTTTCAAAATAAGGTCTGTCAAAAGACACAGAATCCCCTACCGTTTTGGAAAAATCATACAACATAAATTCACCCAATGTTTCTCCCCATCTGTTCATAGCCGGCTGCATGAATACAACCTTGCCTTCCTGCCTGATGCCTGCTACATAAACATCATTTTCATCGATGCTCAACAACGAATCGTTCAACAAATAAAGTTTGTTATAGGTCTTTTCATTGATGACCGTATCGCCCGACAAGCCGTAGATATAATGTACAGTATCCATATAGCCAAAAATATATATGCTCCACATAGCATCCGAAGTCGGGAATATAGGAATGTCTGTTTGAGAGTGCACTGAAGACATCCGGCCTAACGAGAGAATCAACACAGTTAATAAAAGAAGTTTGATTTTTTTCATAATCGTTTAGTTTAAAATTAGTTTACCGGTTTGGTTCAGGTTATTGCTGGAAAGCCTGTATATATAAATCCCGGCTGCAAGCGATGAAACGTTGACTGAGGTCGAACTGCCGTCCAGTTGCCAGGAGGCCGCTAACTTGCCTTCAAGCGTAGTCAGACGAAGTCTCAGTGATTGTGTTGCGCCTGACACCAGAATGCTTCGAGTAGTCTTGTCATATACTAACGTAGTTGAACTTTGCACTTGAGTTTCTATGGCATCAAAATCTCCAGACTCACCACCCATACAAGAGGGACAACCTTCAAGCATATATTTCACATTGTCTCCCTGCTTCATACACATTAGCCTTCCTCCAGATCCCCCACAACATGTTGTGAGTGAAATTACAGGAAAAAAAAATCCTGAAAGGCTGCCGACGCCCTCCACCCAGGCCTCGTCTCCATAAGCCCCATATCCATAATTATAATTTCCAATCTCTATCTGTCTGCCGTATGATGTAATTTTGTCTGCTGTAACTAAATTCTTGTAATGATTTAAATCAGAATAATCATAATCATAAAATGTAGGATAACGACAATCTCCATAACCTTCGTAAGGTCTATCAAAAGATGCTGAATCGCCAACTGTTTTAGAAAAATCATACAGCAGAAATTCACTCAATGTTTTTCCACTATTATCGGTAGCAGGTTGCATAAACACCTTCCGGTCTATCTGCCTGATACCAGCCACATACAAATCATTCTCATCGATGCTCAACACCGAGTCATTCAACAAATAGAGTTTATTATAGGTTTTTTCATTGATGACCGTATCGCCCGACAAGCCATAGGTGTAATAATCGATTCGACCATACCCATGTGAGCTCGCATAAGAAGATACCCTCCACATAGCACCAGATCTCGGAAACACATCGTCTGTTACCTGACTGTACAAAAGCTGGGAATGCTCCAATGAGAGAGTCAAAATAACAAATAAAAAGAGTCTAATTTTTTTCATAGCTGTTTAGTTTAAAATTATCTTTTCGATGTCGAAATTTAGTTATTTTTTATAAATAAATATTAAAACACGGTTCTTTTAACATTAATGAAATATCTCGCAAAAAAATAGCTAAAGCACTGAAAATAAAAACAAATAAAATTCATAAATAGCTTTTATTATAAAACAGATAAGTTGTTTATGGATTTTAACGATTAACCTCCGAATCTCTCTTTTTTGTTGTAATTTTGTATCAATAAATTCAATCGATATGAGTCCGAACATGATATTGTTATCCATACTAGCTTTATTTCTTATTTCAATCGGATTTTTTGCCAAAAGCAGTTTGGTCAGGTTTTGTGTACTCACACCTATAAAAGTTTGGATTATCAGTCTCCTAATTGCGATCGCATTATGGGGCATCTCAACAACATTTGTAACACTCTTCGATTGGAATTCTTTTTACGCACCCAAAGGGTTGGAAATGTTCATTTATCCATTGCTGATAGTAAGCAGTTGCAGTTGTGCATCTTATTCAATCATGCTCAATGTAATGAAGCTAGTCAGAGACAATTGGTTGCTATCTTTACTTTCTTTTTTTGCATTACCGATCATCATCATTCTGTACTTCATTATTTTCCCATATCTGCAAAGCAGCAGAGAAATCACGTTGAAAACAACTTTCTTAGTTTTATTTTACGCTCTGGCATTTTTTGTACCACAGATGTATTTCTACATCAAATTTCGGGTGCGACTCAAAGGTTAGCTGTTTTTTTAATCGAAAAGGTTCAATTGACGATCATCGTCGTTTTTTTTCTTCCTGACATTTTTCTTTGCATCCCCAAAAACAGTTTTTCCGCCATAGAGGTAAGATTGCTCTCTCTCTTTTTCTATTAATTCATCGAAACGATTGTTCGGCGTGAAGCCTTCTTCCATACGTTCCGATATTTTGGATAAATTTTTCAGAGCATCCGACTTATCTCTTTCGCCCATTTTTGCTAAATGGATCGCTTTATCGAAAATAGCGATTGTCTCGTCATATACTTTTGTGGGCACAGGAAACGGATGTCCGTCTTTTCCACCATGTGCAAAAGAAAAGCGTGCAGGATCTGAAAATCGGCTGGGAGTGCCGTGAATCACTTCACTGACCAAAGTCAATGATTGCAGAGTGCGAGGTCCCACACCTTCCAGCAAAAGCAGTGATTCCATATCAGTCACATTTGTTTCATAAGCCAGAGCAAGAGCTGCGCCAAGCCGCTTCAAATTCACATCTGCAGCTTGTACATCGTGATGATTTGGCAAAATTAATTCAACCTCATTCATAATTCTGGAAGGAGTTTCATGAGCCAGACTCAAGATACCATTTTTGGTCGGAGCTGCTTGCTTATCTGTCAGGTTCAGAATTAATCCTTGATTTTTACCATAAACAGATGTATGAGGCTCCTCCATAAAAGATTTCAGGGATGAAGACAACCAATGATAGCGTCTGGCCATACGTTCATTCGGATTCATCCCTTGCTGGATCACAGCCCACTCTCCATCAACCGTTAGGATAAATGAATGTAAATAAAGCTGGAAGCCATCCTGAATGGCCGTATTATCGACCTTTGCAGAAAGCCTGCTGTTGCGCACCAACTCATCACCATCCAAACCTATACGATGTGCCACATCCATCAATTCAAATGGTGTCTGGCGTGACGATTTTCCACGTCCACCGCAAATATAAATACCCAACTCAGATGAACGCTCATTGATCGCCTTTTTCAAAGCATTCATCACAGACGTAGTTATCCCGGATGAATGCCAATCCATACCCAATACGCAACCCAATGACTGGAACCAAAACGGATCGCTCAAACGTTGCAACAATGCACCTCTGCCATATTCAAAAACAATGGCTTCAGCTATAGCTCCGCCAAGCAGTTTCATCCGGCTAGCCAACCAAGGTGGCACAGTTCCGTAGTGCAACGGCATATCAGCATGTCCTCTTTTCATAGACCTAAGTTAGCAATCTTTTTCGAAAATTGTTTATTTTTGCAACCATACAAATTTAATCCGAACCTCATGAAGAAATTAATATTAGCGCTCAGCCTTCTGATTTCTGTTTTCAACACAAATGCCCAATCAAAAGATGACAAGAAAGAAGAAAAAGACAAAATTAGTTTCGATGTAAAAATATCCGATGAACCAATTGTTGCAGGACAAAATTTCACAATCACTTATACATTGAAAGGAGCACAAGGTGAAAATTTCAGTCTGGAAACATCCGGAATAGAAAATGCAAAGATATTATATGGCCCATCAACACAATTTTCAAGCCAAACGACCACAAATCCCGAAAGCGGAAAGCTGCTTACATACATCTCGCAAAGTTACATTTATGTGGCTCAGGCTGACGAAAAAGCCGGAACCGTCATCATTCCTGATGCAACGATCGAAGTGAATGGCGAAAAGTATACAGCTAAAGGGTTGAAGATAAAATCTGTGAAAGAAAAAGGCAATAAGGGTAGTAGCAACAAAAAAGGAAGTAGCCAATCACAACCATCGCCGAAGGCACAGAATAAACCGAAAGAGAATATGGAAATAAGCGACAAGGATGTTTTCATTAAAACCGAAATATCGCGAAAAGCTGCCGGCATTGGAGAATCGATCGAAATCACCTATCGTCTTTATACAAAATGGGATGTAGCATCAATCGCCGACTATCGCTTCCCTGATTTCACTGGTTTTAATGTAAAACCTGTTTCTACATCAGGCGGCGATGATTTTACAGAAGAAAAATACAACGGACAAAAATATAAAGTATCGGATATCAAGAAGTTTGTTATCTCTGCCCCAAAAGCCGGAGACTACACCATAGAACCATTCACTTTAACTCTCTTTTTGGAAACGGAAAAAGACGAAAAGAAACGCGAAA
Organism: Dysgonomonas sp.; assembly: GCA_047974325.1. Lineage (GTDB taxonomy): Bacteria > Bacteroidota > Bacteroidia > Bacteroidales > Dysgonomonadaceae > QVMP01. Next base: position 19,055 of record JBKECE010000021.1, read on the forward strand.
GTATGTCTCGCAACGATAGATACGAGTCTCTTGTCAGAAAAAAAATATCTTCCGAAAAGATAACCGTACTTGTCGGAACAATACTCTAGGAAATATCAAAACCAAGAGCAGTTCACTTTCCACCAACATATAAAATCAGACGACTTTCTGATTCATAATTTTATATATCAAATCCATATCCACATGCCTACGAACATGCAAAGCCAGTTTATTGTATTGTTCTTCTTTGAAGCTATGTACGTCAGGAAATATCGTCTCTGCTGATTTATCCGTGTAGGGCAACAATAAATAATCTATCACAACCCTGTTATCCAGAATGCCATGTATGTAAGTGCCAAAGCATTTATTGTTGAGCAGATACCCATCCAATCTGCCATCTTGCATCCGGTTCAGAGGCGAAGCCGCAGCATGGCCTAAAGGAATCGTTTCGCCCATGTGTATTTCATATCCCTGACACACGGAGTCGCTGTCAAGAAACAGAAATCTGGACTGCCTTGTCACTTTCTCTTTTCCGATATGTGTCACAACCGGTAATAAACCAAGACCCGGAAGGTGATCTATATTTCCTTCGATATGAAAAGGATCGTAAACATCCAATCCCATCATCTGGTATCCGCCACAGATGCCGACAACAGTCGTTCCTGATTTTTGAGCCTCCACGATACTTCGGGCAATTCCTGTGCGCCGCAGTTCTTCCAAATCGGACAGAGTATTTTTGCTCCCGGGAATGAGTACGATATCTGCTTTGCGTATTTCATCCATATCATTTGTATAATACAGATGTACACGGGAATCATGTTCTAACATATTGAAATCAGTGAAATTGGACAAGTGTTTCAGCAACACCACAGCTACATTCACTTTCCCTGACAACGATTGCCTGTTTTTTGCTTGCAGCATCACAGAATCCTCCTCTTCTATATAAATATCTCTGAAATAAGGAATAACACCCACAACCGGAATTCCGCAAAGATCTTCCAGCATTTTTATTCCGGATTCAAACAAACGAATATCACCCCTGAACTTATTTATAAGTATGCCTTTCAAGTGTTTTCTTTCTTCCGGCTTGAGCAGCATCACAGAACCATAAACCGAAGCAAACACTCCGCCACGGTCTATATCTGCCACCAAAATCACATTAGCTCCGGCATGCATAGCCATAGGCATATTCACCAAATCTACAGACCTCAGATTAATTTCCGAAATACTGCCTGCTCCTTCCATCACAATAGGATTGTAACAAGCTGACAGGCGATCGAAAGCCGCATTCACTTCGTGACGCAGATAATCTCTTCCATCTTCATCAAAAAACGATATCGCTGACTGATTTCCCACTACTTCCCCATTCAATATGACTTGACAGATTGTGTCTGACGCTGGTTTCAACAACAACGGATTCATATCCGTCTGACAAACTATACCGGCCGCTTCGGCCTGCACAGCTTGTGCCCGCCCGATTTCAAGCCCATCAGGTGTTGCGAATGAATTAAGAGCCATATTTTGAGCTTTAAACGGAGCCGGAGAATATCCATCTTGTAAGAAAATACGGCAAAAAGCTGATGCGATAATACTTTTCCCGACATCACTTCCCGTGCCAGCAAACATTATCGGATATAAAAACTGTTGTTTTTTCGTCAATGTCATTCTTTTTAGTTATATTGTGTGCAAAAATAATTGTTTTACCATAGAAACCGTCAATACATTGCATTCATTTACATAACTAAATGGCGTGAAATAGATACAAGCTTAACAGGGAAATAATATAATCATTTCATTTACAAACAATTCACAAAGTAAAGATCGTTAACAAAAATAAATTAAAGTTAATTTCACAAGTTCACATGCAACGAACTGTAGGATTTTCCCATCTACATAATTGAATGCAGGTTGTTTGAAGAGTTTCATAATAGAGATGATGAAAATGAAAAAAGCAAAAAACAACATTTTTATTGGGATTTTATTCATTATCCTAACTGCATTTTTTAGTTCTTGCAACAACGATGATAGTTATATATCGGAGAAACGTTGGGTTGCACTTGCTACAGTTAAGCCTTTGGCTGATAGTACGTCATATTATCTGACTTTAGACAATGGCACAACTTTATTACC
>JBKECE010000024.1:0-12794 GCA_047974325.1 Dysgonomonas sp.
ATATTATATGTGAGAAAGTAAGCAGCTCTCCATGTACTAAATTATTTAAAAGGGATTTATTTAATATCATCTTGTTTCCTGAAGGAGTGTTTTTTGAGGATCATGCGGTAGTATATCAATGGGTAGCTTTGAGCAAAAAAGTAGTATGGATTGATCGTGAATATTATAATTATCTTCAAAGAGAAGGGAGTACATGTCATTCTATTGATTCAACCAAGCAATATCATTTTTTTTTGGCAGAATATCCGAGAATCGAGTTTGTAAAAAGAAACAAACTGTTTTCTGAACATCAAAGAGCAGAGGTCATATTTCAAATTGTATTGACTTGTTTTCGTCGTTTTGATGATTTTATGAAAGGAGCTCAGCTTATAAGAGATAGAAAACAAATAAAAGATATGAGGCATAAAATGAAAAAATGGCTTTATTTATCTCCAGATGAAATAGATGGTTGGATATATAAACGCGTTAGGAAAATAACGTATCGTTGGTTGCTTTGTTACTGGAAGTATTATCGTAAACACTAATTTAAATGTGATATTTTATGTTTGGTGTATAAATCTCTTTGCTTATTGTAGTATCCGTTGGTTATTTTTTAGTTATTGGTCTTTTCAAGATACATAACTTTGATATATTTTATAGTCTAATTTACATGCTCTTCTTTAATTTTGTATTACTTTTGTGAAGTGATTGAATTTGTGTCTCAAAAAGATATGGTAGTTTTGTAAAAGGTGAAATTTATGATTCAGTTATTTCCATTGGTTTCTGTGATAATCCCTGTATACAATAGTGAAGAATACATCGCATTTACTATAGATAGTGTAATTAGTCAAACGTATAAGGAGCTTGAAATTATTCTTATTGATGATGGAAGTACTGATAAAAGTGCGGAGATTATAGCTCGGTATGCAGATGGTGATAATCGTATTTTCTACAAAAGAAAACAAAATCAAGGTCCTTCTTTAGCTAGGAAGATGGGGATAGATATTGCAAAAGGTAAATATATTCAATTTCTAGATAGCGATGATATCTTGATTAATGACGCGATAGAATTATTAGTTGAAAAAGCAGAGAGTTGGGAGGCTGATATTGTTGCTTTCCCTTTTTGTTTTTGTGCACAAAATGGTGTAAAAAGAGAATCGGGAAAACTTCAATTTGAACAGATAAGTGGTGTTGGCTATTTAAATGAGATATTACTAGGGAAGGCTTATTGGAGTTTGTGGTCTAAATTTCAAAAACGTAGTTTGCTTCAAGAAAATCTTATAGATATAATGCCGCATATTTCCTTTGGTGAGGATGTGATATGGACAACTCAGATTGTGTTAGCGGCAAAAAAAATTGTTTCCTTGAATAAGGCAATCTTAAATTATAATGAACGTCCATCTTCTTTGTCTTGTATTCCTGTGTTTAGTGATGAAAAATTTGAAGAATTTAAAACCTATTCTCGATGGATTGAGGATACTATAAAACAGAAAGGCTTGGCAAAAGAATTGGGCGAATCTTTGGCCTTTTTCCATTTGAAGAATACATTTATGATGATTTTGTGGAGACGATTTGATAATATAGGTGAGGAAATGAAAAGAATAATTCAGGATTTGTGCTTTTATCCTAATTTGGAGTGTTCATTACAATACTATGAACGTAAAGTAATAGATGCTTATAGATTTTCTACTTGGTTTGGAAATTTTAAATTGATGCGTTATGTGAGGAAAGGAAAGATTTAAGAATACTTTTCAAAAAGGCTCCCATATTTTAGATATCATTTTCTCTTTTCTTTTATTAGAAGAGAATAAGTTGTTAATTTTCAAAAGTAGAAGAACGATTTTTCTTATTCTTTTTTTGAATTTTTTGGTTTGGGATATTGTTGGAATAAGTGAACCTAATTCAGAATATTTGTATTCGTACAGTTCGGACAAGGCGTCTAGTATGGCTTGTGGAAATTGTTCTTTGATCCATTTTATTCGTTCTTCCATTAACTTCTCTTGATTTGAACTAATTCCAGTGCCATCAACTTCTGCTATTGTTATGTCTATGTGTTTATAACTACATCCTTCAAAAATGATACTTTTCATTGTGTGTATCCAATCTGATATGATTTTATATTTCGTATTGTATAATTGTGTCTGGAATAATGAATGGTGGATGAAGCAGGCCTGATGAGGTAATGCTGTTTTGAGAAGATAAATAATATCTAATGTTGCCGCAGGGCTGATATTTCTATAAGAGCTTGTTGATAATACGTATTTTATGTTACCGTAAATATATTTGCTTCCGTCTAATGGCAGTTTCTGAAGTATTGTGCTATCCATAAGAACATCCCCTGAATTTAGAAAGTATAGATACTCTCCGTGGGCTTGTTTTATACCCTTATTCATACCATCATAGATGCCTTTGTCGGGTTCTGAAGTCCAATAAAGTGGATATGTTACTTCTTTTTCATATTGTTTTATAATGTCTGTACTTTCATCTGTTGAATTAGCATCAATAATAATATGCTCAAATGAATTACACTTTTGGCTTTTAATACTATTCAAAGTCTTGATAAGTCCATACTTATTATTGAAATTTACAGTAATAATACTTATAAGTAATCTGCTCATATTCCTCTGGTACGTAAAATTGATATATTATATATATTGCAAATGTATATAAAATACTTGTGATTTTATACTAATGCAATGGTAAAGATGTATATCTTTGCACAGTATAAATAGTGCAAAGTCAATGAACTGGAATAAATGTTGAAGGATTTGAAAAGAAATATCTATCGATATTTAATTGATTGGAAAATTATCCGTCCAAAAATTATTGTGATGATGGATGGTGGAATTTGCTCTCAAATGCATCAGTATTTGTTGGGGTACTTGTATGTAAAAGCTGGATTCTCCGTTTGCTATGATCTAGCTTTTTATAAAGAGTGGGGGGCGGATATAAATAATGAATATGTTAGGAATTTTGATATTTTGAAAGCTTTCCCTTATTTGGACTTTGCGGTGGCTTCTGATTATGAAATTAATATTTATAAGAGGAAATATTTTTATGGCGGCAATGACGGCGCTATTCGTACTAATGATTTTTCTTTTCTAGATTTTGTGCCTCCGGTTTATTTGGGAGGCTATTATCATTTTCCATCATTGAAGTGGCTTGAAGCTTTTCAATCTTTGTATAAATTGTCTGATGGTGTTTTGGATGATGTAAATAGGGTAAAGAGTGATGAAATAGCTGCACATCCCAATTCTGTAGCTGTACATGTTAGGAGAGGGGATTTAAGGGAGGAGGTTTCTTCATATGGAGCACCGGCATCTTTAGATTATTTTATGAAAGCAATTCTTTTTTTGAAGAAGAAATTACATGAACCTTATTTTTATTTCTTTTCCGATGAACCCGAATGGGTGAGGATTGAATTGTTACCAAAACTTTCTATAGCAGATTCTGCAGAAGTTGTTGATATTAATGGCTCTGATAAGGGATATATGGATTTGTATTTGATTGCTCATTGTAAACATCAAGTTACAACAAAGGGGACTTTGGGTAAATTTGGAGCTTTGTTGGCGGATACTCCTGATAAATATGTCATATTGTGTAACGACATGACTCAGCAATATTGGAAAATATTATTTCAGAATCCGATTTTTCTATAGTATATATGGACAATAGTTCGTTAAACATTTCATTAACACTTATGTCACAATTACCGTAAACCTAAGAACCTCTTCCCGTAGTTTTCGATTTATTTCTGGGTTCGGTTCAATGCCTAACACGGAAATAAACCGTTGCATTAGGAATAAGTTGTGACATAGTACCTTCGGAGGTTATCGATAAGACAGTTTCTTTTTCCAAACCACGTTTAGCTATCTTGGTGCAGCCTGGCTAGAAACTACCCATGTAGGAAGTGTATTTCCGGATTTACTGATATAGCTCGGATTGAAAGCGATCGCGACATGATTGCTTATCTGAGATTCAGCCAAGCTGGCATTAAAGGATAGTTGGTCATCTGCGACCAAATTGCTGACGATAGCGTTGTTCATCAAAGCGACCATAACTACCTAGTTGAAGGTGTCTTTATAGTTGATTTTCTTTACTCCAAAGAACCTCTTTTTGATTTCGGGAATAAACCATTTAAGAAATAGCTCTTTAGACCTTTGAAAGTCTGGATTGAATGCTTTATATTTTCGAATCAACTTTCTTCTCATTTTTTATTTCTGTTAACAATGATGTTATACATTAGTTTTTTCTGGTTTATAGCTTGCAAAGCTACTATTTTTTTTGATTAATATTCGTCATTTCTAATATTGTATATTCAATGCTATTATAATATGATGTTTGGATAGAGGTCGGCATTAGATTCTTTTAGATATTCAGGGTGACGACTTGAGATGTTTATTATCTTTTTCTTTTAAGAAATCTTTCTACTAGAAATAATAATTTAATATACTGTCGTGCTTTTCTTTGGATCCAAACAGTGTCTATAAGTTGTTGAACTCGGTGTTTTGATAATATGTCTAATGCCTGCTCTTGAGTTCTTGCCTTCTCTTGAAGGGCAGTGTGATTCTGATAAAACTCGCTAGTCAGATAGGGAAAATCATTTTAAAAAAAATCGGAACGTTCCTGCATGATTAAATTGCCGCTTTTAGGGTCAGAACTTATTCCATAAACATTAAAGTATGAGACTGCAAAATTTAGATGTTTTGTTGTGCGATTAAACAAAAGGATCTGTTTTATAAAAAAAGCCCAATCTGATATAATCTGGTATTTTTCTTCATATAGCATATTTTTAAAGAGGTCTCTTTTAATAAAAGTAGACGGATGTCCTAAAGAATAATTATATATAAAAGGTAGGGTCAATTTGTCCGGATAAGGGCTGATTTGTACATCATCAGCATTATGATATTGGTATAAATCAGCATAGACAATATCTTCTGTGAAATTTTCCTTAAATACTCGTGTTAGAATGTCATTTTCTAACCAATCACCGGAATTTAAGAATAATAGATAGTTGCCTTTAGCTTTAATAATACCTTTGTTCATAGCATTATAGATCCCTTTATCAGGTTCTGATACCCAATAAGATAAATATGATGCATACTTTTTTATAATGTTAATACTATTATCGGTTGAGGCTCCGTCAATAATAATATGTTCAAAATCCTTAAAAGATTGCTTTTTCCCATATACTTTCTAGAGTTTTCTCTAAACCTTGAGCGTCATTTCTATTAATTGTGATTATGGATAGTTGTGGCATATTGTTTAGGTTCATATCTATTGTTTTGGTTTATGATGATTGTTGTTGATTGTATATTAGTGTGTTATAATCATGTGGAAATTCTGTTTTTTGTGTTTGCCGGAGTCTCTAAGGATTTCCTATAGGATAATTATTCTTGTATTTTTCTGCAAAAATAGTGATTTATGCGTAATAATATATGTTCAGTGATTAGAAAAATGAATAAAGTTTGGATAATTTATGTGATACCTATATATGTTTAAAACAAAAAAGAGAAACAAAAAAAGAGAAACAAAATCTTTTTTTTCAATTGTATAGTCTATCTTTGTACGAAAGAATCCTAGACCTGTTGCTTTTATTTATGGTAATATTTGAAAATCGACCACTTGTAAGCAGTGGTAGCTTGAAGCGATTGTCGCTTTTTGTATTGTTTTTGTTATCTGGACTAATGTTGTTAGTTGGATGTCATGAAGATCAAGAGGAAGAAGTAATATCTTCAATTTATAATGAAGATGATCTGAGATATGAAGACAGTTTAAAACGATATTTGCGAAACACTTATCCCTCTGTTATAAATAAAGTATCTGTAACGGAATCATCTATTGAAATTGTGGGTAACTGTGTGGGTGAAGGGCATTTTTATTTGGGTGAGATTCCTCCTTATTTGGATGTTACAAAGATAGACAAGGCCCCATATAAGGTAGAGTTGACTGAAGCATCGTTTAGTCTCGTATTAGACCGTTTTATTGAAAGGGAAGGGGTTTTATATGATCGGTTATTATCAAAATGGGCTATTTTCCAAAAGACAGATCTAGTAGACCAATTGGTGTCTCATGCACGACATGCGGATGAAATTTGGGCGTTTCAACATTTATCTCCTATTACATTGACTTCTAAGAAAGGATTGGGAGGTCTTACTGCAAATTCGTTTATATCAGATTTAAGTTTGTTGGGTATTAGTAGTACTACAATTAATGTTTGTATAACTCATTTTATGCATCTTACTCCCAAAGCAGGAGATATAGAACATCTGTATGGAGGAAAAACGTATTATATGGATGAAGAGTATCTCAATAATACTTTAGACAAAGTATTATTAGAAGCAACAAAAAAAAGGAATATCTCTGTTGCGGCAATTATTTTAATTGATCCAGCTTCACGGAGTGTAGATACGGGAATTGGAGAATTATTACAGCATCCGGATTATAGTGAAGGAACTTACACGATGCCTAATATGACAACTTTGGAGTCGGTAAATTGTTATGCTGCCGCACTTGATTTTTTAGCTAAACGGTACTGTAGATCAGATAATCGCTATGGACGTATCTCTCATTGGATTATGCATAATGAGGTTGATGGTGGGCTCTCGTGGACGAATATGGGGGTGAAGCCTGTTACTATCTTTTCGGATACTTATATAAAGTCTATGCGTATGTGCTATAATATTGTGCGTCAGTATGATGAACATGCAGAGGTGTTCGCTTCTTTTTCACATTCGTGGACTGATATTTCTAATGTGGGATGGTATACTAGTAAAGAAATTGTTGATTTGTTGAATACTTATAGTCGGGTTGAGGGAGACTTCCAATGGGCTATGGCATATCATAGTTATGCGCAATCATTATTTAATCCTTGTACATGGCTTGACCCGGATGCAACTTACTCTATGGATACAAAGTATATAACATTCAAGAATTTAGAGGTGTTGAATAAATGGGCTTTGTCTAAAGAAAATAAGTATAAAGGGACTGTTAAGCGTTCTGTATGGCTTTCAGAGGCAGGTGTAAATTCTCCTACATATTCAGATGAGGATTTTCAGAAACAGGCAGCAGGTTTTGCTTACGCATGGAAAAAGATAAATGCATTAGAAGGCATAGACGGAATACAATGGCATAATTGGTTCGATCATCCAGGTGATGGGGCTTGCTTGGGGTTGCGTAAGTATCTGGATGAAACTTATAATGGAGAGGCAAAGCCAGTCTGGTATGTCTATCAAAAAGCAAACACAGAGGAAGAGGATGAATATTTTGAACAGTTTCTATCCGTAATTGGGATTTCTGATTGGAATATTATTGAAAAATTTTAAATTATCTGCATTATTAACTAAAACTGAAATTATGAAAATGTTAAGATTTTCTTGTGTTAAAAGGCTGGAATACGTTGTGAGGCGTTGTATTATGCCGTTTTTAATACCATTTTTAATTGTGAATGTGATTTCTTGTGGTGATGATTTTGTGGAAGACACTGGAGGAGGTTCTATACCTCCTGAAGAGATCATAATTCCTCCTGTTTATATGCTATTAGATGGTCCATATAAATCAGGGGTAGTTTTAACTCGAAATGAGGATGATAGTTATATTATAGAAACTATTGATGGAGATCCGTGGGTTACGGGTGGCCGATTTAAAGAAGACATTCCAGAGGAATGTAATGTGCTTGAGTTTGAATACCAGACAATGCTGGGTATAAGTAATCTAGAACTCTTTTTCGCAGATGCTAAAACTAATATTGATGCTTCTCATAGCATGAGTGCAGGGGAAGTTCCGAGTGCTGAAACATGGAAATCTTTTAGCGTGCGTCTAAAACAATATCGTAAAGATTTTGATTGGGGGGAAATGGGTGATTATTTGCGGATAGATTTGGGTAATGTTCCTGATAATACGATACAAATACGTAATATATGTCTGCGTGTAATGAATGAGGAGGAAAGGAAGGAAGAGGAGGAAGAAAATAATGAAGTTCTCAATAAGGAAAAATATGAGCAAAATATAAAAGATTATCTAAATAAGGATTATAATTGCCATGTGACCGATATCACCGTCGGAAAGGAGACAATTAGTGTCCGAGGAAACTATCAGGGGGATGGAGTTTTCTTTTTAGGGGAAATACCACCTTTTGTTGATATGTTTAAAGCAGAAAAAATAGAGTCTATATATAAAACTGTTTTGTCACAGAATTCTTTTGAAATTCATTTGGATCGTTATGTGGCTATTGGTGGTTATCAGTATGATCGTTTGTTATCTAAGTGGGCGATATTTAAGGGAGGAGTAGAAAAAGATGAGCAAGTATCTCATGCTCGTTATGTGGGGGCAGATGGAGTTTATGTAAAACAAAAAGTTGGAGCTATTTCATTAAAATCTAAAAAAGGATTGGGGGGGCTTATAAATCATGAGTTTCTTGCATCAGATTTAGATGGATTAGGAATCAGCAGTGCAACAATAAATATTCCTATTACCAATTTTATGCACCTTTCTCAACAGTCGGGAGATATTCCATATGTGTATGGGGGAGTAACTTATTATTTTAATGAGGAGTATCTTAGAAGTGCATTTGATGTGGTATTGGAACAAACTAGCCAGCGCAATATTTCTGTTGCTGGTATTTTGTTGGTTTCTCCTGAAGGAGATGCCGGAGAACTTCTGAAACATCCGGATTTTAATGGCATAGCTCCTTATACTATGCCTAATATGACTACTATAGAGTCTACACAATGTTATGCTGCTGCACTTGATTTTCTGGCACAAAGATATAGTAAACCTGGTATGCGTATTGCGCATTGGATTATTCATAATGAGGTAGATGGAGGTAGCCATTGGACGAATATGGGGGATAAACCAATTGCTACATTTATGGATACGTATCTTCGTTCAATGCGTATGTGTTATAATATTGTACATCAATATGACCAGAATTCAGAGGTCTTTATTTCTTTCTCTCATGGATGGAATATTGCTGCTGGGGGCGGTTGGTATAAGGTAAGAGATATGCTTGATTTTATGAATCTGTTTAGTAAAGCAGAAGGAGATTTCTTTTGGTCATTAGCATGCCATAGTTACCCGGCTCAATTGGGGAATCCTTGTACTTGGGATGATGCTCAAGCTACTTTTTCTATGGATACAGAATATGTGACATTGAAGAACCTTGAAGTATTGGATAAATGGGTTAGTATCCCACAAAACCAATATAAGGGAGGCATCAGGCGTTCTGTGTGGCTTTCAGAGGCTGGAACATGTTCTCCAAGTTATGCGGATAAGGATTTGCAGAATCAAGCTGCAGGGTTTGCTTTTGGGTGGAAGAAGATCAATGCCTTGGAAGGTATTAATGGAATCCAATGGCATAGTTGGTTCGATCATCTGGGTGATGGTGCTCGTTTAGGATTACGTAAATACAATGATGAGGAATATCAGGGGGAAGCTAAACCGGTATGGATGACTTATCAAAAAGCTGGTACTGATACAGAAAATGAGTACTTTGAGCAATATTTGCAGCGGATTGGTATTGATAGTTGGGAAGGTGTCATTCAGAAGATTCCATAATGTTTATTATTGGGGACTATATTGCTAGATATTGTAGTGTAAGTAGTTGGCTATTTCTGTTCTTATTTTTTTATATCTCTGATGTTCTCTTATAAATTATGAGGTTTATATGGGAGCAAGGATATGATAGATATAGAGATATTGCCGAATGAAACCTGCAGCTTTTCTAAAAAATGCTAGTTTTATTCGGCAATTTACTCTATATTTGTCTGTATAACCCCAAAACAAGAAATGATGGATACACTTTATAGGTCATACCGGATGTTGCTTAGCAACATATCTACTGATTTTATCCGTTATCTCCATGATGAGATAGAGTGGAGTAGTAGGCTTATTGCTATTTTAGGTTCACGTGGTGTTGGCAAAACAACTATGCTCTTGCAACATATCAAGTTGTATGATAATATTAACGAGACCCTGTTTGTGACGGCTGATGATTTATATTTTGCAGAACATAAACTGTTTGATCTGGCGATGGACTTCTATCAGCATGGAGGAAAAAAACTCTATATTGACGAAATACATAAGTATGCTGGTTGGGCTCGGGAGATAAAGAATATATATGATCTGATTCCCAAACTGCAAGTCGTGTATACTGGTTCCTCTATATTGGATTTGGAAGTCGGAGAGGCTGATTTGAGTCGTAGAAAGCTGGAATATCGTATGGTGGGGTTGTCTTTCCGTGAATACCTTGCCATTTCGTATGGTTATCATTTACCAGTTTATTCTTTAGAAGATATACTGAAACATAAAGTAGATTTTCCTTATGTCGAGGCGCGTCCTATTTTGTTGTTTAAGGAGTATCTACAACATGGCTATTACCCTTTCTTTCAGGAAAAGGGATATTTGCTTCGTTTACAAAGTATCATTAAGCAGACTTTGGAAAATGATATACCGACTTTTGCGAATATGAATATAGCAACAGCATTGAAATTGAAAAGACTGTTGTATATCATAGCGAAAAGTGTTCCGTTTAAACCTAATTTTACCAAGTTGGCGACTTTGCTTGATATGAATAGAAATACGGTTTCTGATTTGATGTGTTATCTGGAAAAGGCTGGAATAATTAATCAGCTTCGGGCAGAGACGGAAGGTGTCAGACTTTTAGGCAAAGTGGACAAGGTGTATCTGAATAATACGAATTTGGCTTATGCGCTTTCTGACAATACACCGGATATTGGTAACGTGCGTGAAACATTTTTCTTTTCTACTTTGCGAGTTGTTTGTCCGGTAACCACATCAGAAGTTGCTGATTTTACGGTGGGTGGTTATACCTTTGAAGTAGGTGGAAAGAATAAGTCGCAGAAGCAGGTGCATGATGTGGAGAATGCGTATGTTGTGAAAGATGATATTGAGTACGGAATGCGTAATGTGGTTCCTCTCTGGGCATTTGGTTTTTTATATTGAGATAATATGTATATTGTATGATGTGAACTTAAACAGATTGAAATATGAGTGGCAAGATTTACCCTATCGGTATACAGAATTTTGAAAAAATTCGTAAAGGTGGCTATTTTTATATAGATAAAACAGCATTGGTTTATCAACTGGTGAAAACCGGAAGCTACTATTTTTTGAGTCGTCCGCGCCGTTTTGGCAAAAGTCTGCTTATTTCTACGCTTGAAGCTTACTTTCAAGGAAAGCTGGAACTCTTTAAAGGACTGGCTATGGAGAAGCTGGAAAAAGATTGGGTAAAATATCCTGTATTACATCTTGATCTTAATACGGAAAAATACGATACTCCGGAAAGTTTGGAGAATAAACTGAATGGGGCGTTGGTGGAATGGGAGAAGATATATGGCGAAGAGCCCTCGGAGAAATCTTTAGCGATGCGTTTTGAGGGGATTATTAAGCGTGCCTGTCAGCAAGAGGGGCAAAGTGTGGTGATCCTAGTGGATGAGTATGATAAGCCGATACTGCAGGCTATTGGTGATGATGTTTTGCAAAAGAGTTTCCGCAATACATTGAAAGCCTTCTACGGCGCATTGAAAAGTCAGGACGGCTGTATCAAATTTGCTTTGTTGACGGGAGTTACCAAGTTTGGTAAAGTCAGTGTATTCAGTGATTTGAATAACCTGAATGACATTTCAATGTGGAATAAGTATATAGGCATTTGTGGTGTGAGCGGACAGGAACTATACGATAATCTGGATGCCGAACTTCATGAATTTGCCAATGTGCAGGGAGTGACGTATGAAGAGATATGTGCCCGGTTGAAAGAAATGTATGATGGTTATCATTTTACGCACAATTCCAAAGGAATGTACAACCCCTTCAGTCTGCTTTTGGCTTTTGATAGGAATGAGTTTAAAAGCTACTGGTTTGAAACAGGTACTCCCACTTATTTGGTGGAATTGCTGAAGAAACACCATTACGACCTTCATCGGATGGCTCATGAAGAAACTGATGAACAGGTACTGAACAGTATAGATTCTGAATCTACCAATCCTATTCCGGTAATCTATCAGAGCGGGTACCTTACCATTAAAGGGTATGATGAGCGTTTTGGAATATATCGTTTAGGTTTTCCTAATCGTGAAGTGGAAGAAGGGTTTGTCCGTTTTCTGCTTCCTTATTATGCGAACGTAGATAGAGTGGAATCTCCCTTTGAAATTCAGAAATTTGTTCGTGAAGTGGAGGCTGGTGATTACGAGTCTTTTTTCCGTCGTCTGCAAAGTTTCTTTTCTGATATTCCATACGAGCTTGCCCGCGAACTGGAGTTACATTATCAGAATGTACTTTATATTGTATGTAAACTGGTCGGTTTTTATGTAAAAGCGGAATATCATACGAGTGAAGGCCGTGTGGATATGGTATTGCAAACTGATAAGTTCATTTACATCATGGAATTTAAACTGAATGGAACGGCAGAAGAAGCTTTGCAGCAGATCAATGACAAGCATTATGCCCGACCATTTGAAACGGATTCACGAAAACTTTTCAAGATTGGTGTGAATTTCAGTGCTGAAACGAGAAATATAGAAAAGTGGTTGGTCGAAAATTGAACTGCCTGCGCCGGAAATAAGATATTCATTTCTCATATTCTCATAGATTTGATTTAAATAGCAGATAATTAATAAAGTAAGCTATGAGAAATACTTTTAAAATTGGTATTTCTCATAGTTTTATTCGCAAATAGAGTAAGCGTCTCGGCGATGCCATATTTTCTATCTTAATTTTTCCTTTTAGCTTTGCGTCATAATAAAAAAACACATCTTATGACTGCACATGACTTGTACACCCGTACCTTATCGGATTAT
>JBKECE010000041.1:0-5024 GCA_047974325.1 Dysgonomonas sp.
ATTATTCTTAACGGTGCATTAATCAGACTTAGACAAATGTAGTTTATTATTTCGATTCATTGATTGTCCAATCCATCCATTCTTTCTTCGAGAAGCTTAATCATTTTATCTAAAAACAAGGTGCGGCTGCCTTTGCGCTCCCGGATTTCAAGAAATGTATGATAAAAATCTCCCAAATTTATGTTGAAAACAGTTTCAATATATTCCGCTAACTCTTTTATATTTGTATTACCATTATTGAAAGATCCTGCACTATCCCAAGCATAAATTTGTTCAACAAGTTCTGCCTTTTTCGCAGTCCAAGTAAGCTTTGCTTTTGGAAAACTAAATGTTTCTGGAATATTCCGTTCTAGATGACTTATATTTAATATCTTATTGTTTATATATACAGTTAACCTTTCATTTGCGATCATCTTCGCAACCTTAAAATCAAAGCTTGTAGAAAATTTAGTATCTCTTTCAAAGTAAAAACAATCGAGAATCAACTGAATATCAGGCTTACCTCTTAGAAAATAATACTTATCCAGATGAGTGCTTCCGGAACGGTAATATTGGTAGAAGTCTGCGTTATTATCAAAGAAATACTTTATTCGTCCTAAAATTCCTTCTAAATAATTCTTTCTATCAATATAACTACCAGTAGGCATTCTCATTTCCAAATTATATATCTTTCGATGATAAATTAGAATACTGAATAATTGAGGTTTTGTTTCTTTAAAGAACGTAATTTCGTCAAGTTGATTTTGAAAGGTATAATTTGAAATGAATTCTTTTAATTCATCAAAAGCTGTTTCTAATAAAGAAATAATACTAATTGATTTTTGAAAAATATTATTTTCCTCTGATTCAATAGTTTGAATTTGTTTATTAATATTTTCCTTTATTTGACGAATAAACTGTTCCATAGTATTGTATTAGATTTGTATAATGATTCTTTTTCAGAGCTTAAAAAAACTAGAAACACTTATTTGCATTCGTGCTGACCTTTAAAGAATAGATTTCAATAAAAAATCTGCATAAAAGTTTGGTGTAGCGCTATTTATTATGCCATTAATTGTTTTGTGTATATCATAATCAATTTTCCGAAGAGTGAGCTTTACCTTTTCGTCGAATGTGCATTCGCCTTCATTTATTGTCAGTTGTAAATAAACCGCTTTTCCGCCATTGAGCTCTTTACTGCGACCAACTGACCCTACGTTAATGAATAACTTAGGAATACCATCTGTATAGATTTCTTTTATGAATGATAAATGTGTGTGTCCACATACGATAACATCGGTATTATTAGACTTGAACATTCGGATTATAGATTGAATATCATGACTCTCATAGATATATTCTTCATTACTTTTAGGACTGCCATGAACAAGTAAGAATGAAATTCCATCGTAACTGAATTTAATATTAGGCTTTAACTCTGATAAGTATTTGAGGTTAGTTTTTGATATTGTTTCTTTTGTTTGGCGTATCGTTTCTGCACGAGCGAGTTGTTCTTCTAATGTATGTTTTTTTAGAGGATACACTTCATAATCGAAAGCTACTCGTTCGTCATGATTCCCCATAATTGTAGGAATATTATATTCTCGAATCAGATCGATAACTTCGTTTGTCCATGGTGCTCCATCAGTTAAATCTCCCAGACAGTATATTTGATCAGCCTTAAAATTAGAATGAATATCCTCTAACACTTTTTCTAATGCCGATAGATTGGCATGTATATCACTTATTATTGCTATTTTCATTATTCTTCTAAATCCTTTAACATCCATATTTTACAGTAACTATGTCCACTTTCGCCCATAGGAGTATTCAGGTATTTAAATCCTAGCCTTTCGTATAAACCGACAGCCATGCTTAGCTCTTCCATGCTTTCCAGATAGACATACTTATACCCCACTTGTTTGGCAAAATCAAGACATATATTTATCAATCGCTTACCATAACCTTTTCCCCTAATTTCAGGGATAGTATATAGTTTCACTAATTCGGCTGCATGCTCGGGTAACCCATGAGTCGGATAAATACCTGCACCACCTACTATTTTGTTATTTTTTTCGATAACAAAGTATGCACTTTCATCATCATTTAGAATGTCACTCAAACACCATATATTCTGGTCATAATATACAGTTCCCGGCTGATTGGCTCCAAATTCTTCAAGAGTGGATCGTATAATACGAGCCATAGCTTTATTATCTTTTTCTTCTATCAAACGTATATTCATATTTCAAGCAATTACCTGTATCTGCAACAATGGGGTAGAGCATTATATGTTTTAGTGTCGGCAATGTGCCTTTCTGTATCATATCCCCATTTGGCTAATGCAACACTTATCGAGTCTATATTGGTCTTTGTGGGATCAAAATCTACTAACAGCTTTTGATCGTTTTGTATCCAATAAGCAAAAGAAACCCCTTTTACATTAAATCGTGCTACTTTTTCTATTTCTTCCTGACACATTTCACATTCTCCCCTTACTCCCAATACATAATGGTTACCTTCTTTTCTAGGTAGCGTTCCTGCCTCACTTGTTGGTGTTATAATATTACTGACTTTACAGGAACTAAGAATTATGGTTATTAAAAAAATGACCGCTACTCTTTTCATAATCTCTATTATTTAATATTAATAATCAAAGAGTGTTGGTATTGGCTAACCAACACTCTTCTTAGTGAAGAAACCTATTTTTTAGGTATGAACATGTTTTCTTTGGTCTCCTCACTTACTTTTAATAATATCTCATCACCAGGCTCCAGATTGCCAAATACCTCTATTGTCATTCCGTTTGTCCGTCCTTTTCTTACAGGTGTTTTTTGAGTTTTGCCTTCTACAATTTTCATAACATATACCCCCATATTTCCATCCACCAAAGCTGATTTTGGTATAAAGAATGTAGGTTCTTTAGATTGGAGAGTAATGTTTGCATCCACAATCATACGAGGTAATAAAAGGTTATCTTGATTTTGCACATCAATCTCGATACGCTCAGCCCTTAATTTAGAATCCAAAGCACCTGCTTTTCTGACAACAAGTCCCGTAAATACTTTCTGAGGAATTGATTTCGCTGAAAATTTCACCGTGTCACCTAATTGAATGTAAGGAGTATGCGCTTCAGGAATTGCTAATACAAGCCTTAATGCAGCATCTTTTTGAACGATCAACAACGGTTTGTCTGAACCTTTTCCCGCAGGACCTACATAAGCACCTATATCCGTATTACGTTCTGTTACAACCCCCGAAAAAGGCGCACGTATAACCAGATAATTCTCCATTGCCTTGATCTCTTGATAAACAGATTTCGATGCAGTGTATTGAGCCTCATCTGCATCTTTCTTTGCTGTTATCTGATCAATTGCATCTTGCGAAACAGCTCCTTCTGTTTGAGCAGCTTTATTAGTTCTGTCATAAGTTGCTTTTGTGGGTATATAAATAGCCTCCTGTGCTTTCATCTTCGACAGTGCTGATGCTAGTTGAGAATTAATTTCAGGGGCTTCCATTGTAATTAACACCTGACCTTGTGAAACCTTAGATCCCACATCGACCTTTAGTGTTTGCACATAGCTGGCAACTTTTGCATAAATCTGTACTTCCTGATCTGCAATTAATTCCCCGGGCAGGCGAACCGGTACTGTTGGATTTGATTTATTGAGTTTGACGGTCTCAAAACTCATGGGCATATTCATTCCTGCTTGCGGTTCTTCTGCTTTCTTTTCTTTTGTAGAGCATGCTCCGAGTAGCAAGATGAATGCTGCGGCTAAAACAATATTATATATCTTTTTCATTCTGCTTTTTTTCTTATTTAATTTCATTATCAAAGTATTTACTTTCTGCATCTTCCGGATCTAAGGATACCGATTGTATTGACGCTTTATTTTGCATGTAGGCATATATCTGAGGAAGTATAACCAATACGGCAAAAGTAGAAGCTATAATACCACCAATCACAGCTCGTCCAAGAGGAGAGGTTTGATCTCCACCTTCTCCAAAGCCAATAGCCATCGGAAGCATACCTGCCGTCATCGCTAAACTTGTCATGATGATAGGGCGTATACGCAGAGCCGCTGCCTCCTTAGCTGCACTTAGGGCATCTCCTGTTTTCTTGCGAATATCTTCTGCATTTGATATAAGTAGCAAAGCATTCGCAATAGATACTCCGATTGACATGATTAGTCCCATGTAAGATTGCAGGTTAAGAGTTGAACCTGTTAATAGAAGCATACTCAATGCCCCCAGAATTACAGCAGGAACACTGGTTAATATGACTGCCGATACTTTAAATGATTGGAAATTTGCAGCCAACATAAGAAATATCACAACAATGGATACGAGTAATCCACCTTCCAAACTATTCATTGTATCGGTCAAGACTGGAGCCATCCCTGCCACTTCAACATTCAATCCTTTAGGCATTTCGCCCAATGAGTCAATAGCAGCTTGTATATCTTTAGCTGCACGTCCTAAATCTTTTTGATGAACGTTTGCAACAACAGATGTATACCCCATAGAACCTTTATTATAGCTTTCTCCGTATCCTTTACCTTGAGTAATGGTGGCGACATCTCCGAGTATAGGCCGAACATTCCCTTTAGATACTGGAATATTGGATAAATCATCAACACTCGACATTTCATTAATCGGCACTTGTACCTGAATATCATAAGCCATATTCATCATACCGCCTATCCAGAAGTTCTTATTGGTATAACGGGATGATGATGTTGATGCAACCATCGATCGGGTAATGTCTGACATATCAACTCCCAGTTGAGCTGCACGAACACGATCCACATCAATATTAAGAGTCGGATAATTTAAAGATTGAGGTATCTGCTGATCCCTTAAATAATCAATTCCATTGAGTTTAGCCAACAGTTTATTGGCATACATCTCGTTGCGTTTTTTCATCATTCCTGAAAAACGCACCTCAATAGGATTGGTTGTTCCTTGACTCAAAACCTTCTCTGTTAAATCCATAGGTTCGAAAGATATTTGTAGCTCAGGCATTTTTTCTTTCAAATGCTTGC
>JBKECE010000108.1:0-12650 GCA_047974325.1 Dysgonomonas sp.
CAAGGTGCAAGCCATTAGTAACAGGAATATTTTTTTCATCGGGTTGTTGTTTCCTATTTGTTCTTTTGACAAAAATAATAAGAAAATAGTTAAGTAAAAGAATGAACAAACAGAAAAGAGCGGCCTCGAAACCTTTACCACGTTATGCCCAGATGGATGCCGAAAGTGGAATAGGGTGCAAATTTGCTATCGTCATTGTCAAAATCGTAGGCTTGTGTGATAACAAACTTGCGGCGATAGTTGATTCCGCCAATCAGATAAGTCTTGTTGGTGAGTTTGTATGCAATTTCCGTCCCAATCGAGAATCCATAGTTAAGTCCGCCTGTATCTTCACCGAAATTCATTCCGAACAAACCTTTGACGTTGGGTATGACATACACCGAACCCACTTTGACAGGCACTTGACCGCCTAGGTTCAGCTCGGAGTTGAAATAGGTTTGCTTGTAAGATATGGTGTCGTAAGAGCCTGTTTCAGCGCTCCAGTTGCTGCCTGGTTTTTGTAGATTCATGTTGCCTATGCCGAGCGATATGCCGTAGGTGACAAAGGTGAGGAATGTCTTGTCAAATTCAAGCCGGTATTGAAGATTTTCCACATTGCTGTTGATGGGTATGTCTATCCCTATCTTTGCCGAGTTGGGGTAACCGTATGTTTTGGAAACTCCTTTTGCATCCAGATTGTTGAGCTTGAGCGATGGCAGGTCTTTGATGCGCCATGCGCCCTGTTCCATCACCCAGATGGAAGGTGCATATTTTTCGTCATCGCGCAGCAGCACGGTGGCGGGTTTTGATTCGCTCACGGTTTCTTCCATCGATGAAAAACGGAGGTTGTGAGCTGCAAATTTCTTATTGATGGCATCGGCAACCGCCACACGCACTCCGTCTATGGGGCGTCCGTTGCTGAAGCAGAGATAGACCTCGGTGCGTGCCGAGTCTGAAATGGCGTTGAGCAGGTCGTAGAATGCGTTTGTGGACACATTGGATATGTATTCCGATGAAATGAAAGGCAATATCTGACGAAAGTTCTTGTTTGTAGACAGGGCAAACTGTTCGGCTTGCTGTTTCAATCTGCTGTTGTCTGTTCCTGCATCAGTGTTTGAAAGTGTTTCTTTGATGAATGCAGCAACCGATTTGCCAGAAATGGCGAAATTGGTGTTTTCGCGTCCGGCAGCTTTCCATGTGTTGATTCCTATCACGTCGTATCCACCTGCCGATTTGCTGTTCTTCACCAACAGAGGTCCGCCCGAACTTCCGGCGTCGATCTGCGCAGTGTGTTGAATCACAGACACGTTTTCTGTTCCGGTGAGTGTCATCTGGTTGTAGACCTCATTGTTGGAGATGATTCCATGTCCGAGTTGCCACGAAGGGTCTTTTCCCAATCCGGGATATCCGCCTGTGAACACTTCCGTTCCGTCTTCGGGCGTTTTGAGCAGGATGTT
Organism: Dysgonomonas sp.; assembly: GCA_047974325.1. Classification (GTDB taxonomy): domain Bacteria; phylum Bacteroidota; class Bacteroidia; order Bacteroidales; family Dysgonomonadaceae; genus QVMP01. The sequence goes on from JBKECE010000108.1 coordinate 1,437, forward strand.
CATACCTGCAACAACGACGGCATCGTCGGGCAATGCGATCATCGCCAGATCGAGCTGCTCATCGGCAGCCACTATGGGGCAATTTGCATAGCTGGCGGCAGGTTTGTCGGGCACATTGATCTCGATAGTGACCGAATTTGCCTGAGCCACCACATGGCGGTTGGTGATGACGTATTTTTTTCTCGAATGTGGGTCAGCATAGACAAAACCGCTTCCGAATCCTCCTTCGGCATACGATTTGAGGAGGTCTGCGGCATCTTTGTAACCGTCGCGGCGAAGCGAGTTACTGAAATCGTTCAGAAATTTTATAGAGCTTTGAGTGTAAACAGGGCGCACCACGGTTACCATTTCGCGCAAATTGGTTTGCGCGACGAAGACAAGCGTATTCATCAGGAAGAGTGCGGCAAATAATGTTTTTCTCATCATATCTTTCTGTTCGGCATACCTCGATGCTAAGAAAAATTAATTTTCTGAAAATTTGCGATAAAGATAATATAAAAATTTCCATCAGATTGTTAAAAACATTCTTTAACGGTCATATATATAGGTTTAATCGACGAACAGGCAGTATTTTATCGTCGAAATGCCTGCGACACGATGTGTTTTTCTCTCCTGACAATTAAGTTTTATTATTATTACGCAACCTGTTTTTTATAAACCTTTCGTCCAGCGAGTTTGTTTTATATTTCAGAATTACACCTATAAATTATTCACAATTTAATAATCAAAATAACCATGCAGACAAACATCAATTCCAGCATTAAGACCGTGAATCCGGCAACCAATAAGGTAGAAAAAATATTTGAAGAAATGACAGAAAAGCAGATAGATACTATCCTGTCTGACGCAGATGCCGCTTTCAAACTGTGGCGTCGCACTTCGTTTGCAGAAAGGTCAAAACTTTTGCACAAAGTGGCGTCCATAATGCGTGACCGCAAAGAAGAACTAGGACGTCTCTGTTCCATTGAAATGGGCAAACTGCACCGCGAAGGCATTGGTGAAGTGGCTCTCAGTGCCGACATTTTCGACTATTATGCCACAAACGGCGAAAAATTCCTTGCCGATCAGCCTCTCGACACTCCTCACGGAAAAGCGTTTTTGAGCTACGATCCCATCGGAGTGCTGTTGAGTGTGCAACCTTGGAATTTTCCGTTCTATCAGATAACCCGTTCGGCTGCTCCAAACATCATGGCAGGCAACACCGTTGTGCTCAAACATGCATCGAATGTGCCTCAATGCGCTGCCATCATGGAAGAAATATTTTTGGAAGCCGGTGCGCCTAAAGGTGTCTACACAAACCTCTTTGTGCCGGGAGCAAAAGTTTCCGAACTGGTTGCCGACAAACGCATCAAGGGAGCTTCGCTCACAGGTAGCGAACCTGCCGGATCTAGTTTTGCATCTGTAGCCGGCAAAAATGTAAAGAAATCGACTCTCGAACTGGGTGGTAGCGATGCTTTCATCGTGATGGAAGATGCCGATCTGAACAAAGCTGTGGAAACTGCCACTGCCGGACGTTTGTGGAACGCCGGACAGGTCTGCGTGTCGCCTAAGCGCATCATTGTTCTGAATTCCGTTCTGGACGAATTTGTGAGCAAGGCAAAAGCCATTTTTGACAAAGTGGTGGTGGGCGATCCGCTCGATCCCAACACACAGCTTGCACCGTTGAGCAGCGAGAAAGCGGTAGTCGATGTCGTTAAACAAGTAGAAACTGCTGTCAATCAGGGAGCCAAACTTGTTTCGGGAGGCAGCCGTCTCACTCGTGAAGGTGCGTTCATGCAACCGACCATCCTGACAGGAATCAAACCCGGAATGACGGCTTATTCGGAAGAAATATTCGGTCCTGTGCTGTGCATATATGGAGTGAAAGACATTGACGAAGCTGTGAAGCTGGCAAACGATACAGACTTTGGTCTTGGAGGCACGGTTTTCGGCACAGACACAGACAAGGCTGTTGAAGTGGCACGCCGCATCGACACCGGTATGGTATACATCAACCACGTTACGGGAATCGCTCCCGAACTGCCTTTCGGCGGAACAAAAAATTCGGGTTATGGTCGTGAACAATCACCTGCCGGCATCTATGAATTTGTGAACGCCAAACTCATTCGCGTAACAACTTACGATGCAGCCTATTGATAAGATAGTATAATCATCTCAGATGATGAAATGACAAAATTAAGGAGTTGCCTCACAGATCGGAGAGGCAGCTCTTTTTGTTTTGACGTGTATAGTCTTATTCTTCATTTCCGGTCATCACATTAGAGTAGCAGGTGGGCATATTTTCGTCATTTCTAGGTATTTCTCACAAGTTGGTGGTATAGTATCTTTGTACGGTTATCAAATTTCATATTTCACAAGTCTCCAATGGAAACAACAAAATCACTGCCTGCTGAAGTAAAAGTCTTTATGAACCATGTCTACGAATTCAAAAAAGGAGTTCGCAACATGGTGCTGTATACGATGAGCAAAAAGCATGAAGAGTTTGTGGAGCAACGTCTTATAAATCAACAGATTTGTTATCTGAAGCAAGAAGTAGGAGGCAACAAGATAAATCTTTTTTTCGGCAAACGGGAGTGCATGGATGCCATCCGCTCATTCATAGACCGCCCGCTCAATCAGCTCACACCCGAAGAGGATTTCATTCTGGGCGCTATGCTGGGCTATGATATTTGTATGCAATGTGAACGCTATTGCCGTAAGAAAAAAACGCAATGCTGATGCTTCTCTCTTTTTCTTCATTCCTTTCTTTTTCCTCTGACTGCTTGTTCATCGGCAGTCTGTGAGGTTCACTTCTCTTTTTTTTCTATCTATCTCGTTGTGGCGTAATGCCATACGAATAACTGCTGTGTCTTGATCTGGTTTTGTGACACAATGAACCTATATTCTATTGTTAAGCAATGTTATGGAAACAAAATGGAGTCTTTTGGGTTGTATGAAAACGTAAAATGTTTATCTGTTTGTTGATTAGGTTTTTCGGGCTTTGTTTTTCTGATTTTTTGTATATCTTTGTGGAACGTTAAGTTAAAAAAAAGAAATCTCAATCTCTTTTTTTTAACAAAAATGTAACAGGGAAAATTAATTAAGTAACACAGCAGATTAATAGATTATGAAAAATCCATTCAAATTATTTTTGCTTTTTGCAGGATTATTGTTTCTGACACTACAGTCTTGTGTCGATGATGATTATGATTTTGACAAAATGGACAAAAACGCAGAATTCAGCATTCCACCCGTTCCTCTGGGAGCTTTGGATACTATATACGTGGGCTCGCTGGCAGAATATATCAACACCATCGACTCGCTCATTCCGGGCGGATCGGGCGCTTTTGTAACAGCCTACAGCGACACGGTCAGAGGCTTGTTCAATGACGATGTGAATTCACGTTTCTTCTATGACGGAGCAGGCAATGTGATGCTGCAAACGGATGTGGATATGCACCTGATGAGTCCATTCGAAGCACTCGAAGCCAAAGTTGGATTCAATGTTCTTGACGAAGACGGCAATGCAATTGAAAATGTTAAAATTCCGGCCGTATCACTTTCTTATGGCGAAAACAAGGGAAAACAGATTGTGTTTGGTGAGCAATATATGAAATATATGAAAAATGCAAGCGGACTGGCTCTCACCATTGTGCTCAGGGCAAATTCTGTGCATCTGGCGAGTGATGATTATTTACTATTCTCGAACATCGTTCTGAAAACAGGCGGAATCTCATTCGAATTCTAAGAAAAAAATAATAGATATTATAAGTAACTATGAAATCAAGATATATTTTGCGTCCGCTTTTTTTTGTGGCAGTGAGTTTGCTTTCTGCAAACGGACTGATGGCTCAGACGGCCACCGAATATTTTATGGAGTCTTCTTTCTCGAGGCTGACACTGAACCCTGCCCAACGTCCTAACCAAGGTTATGTAACATTCATTGCTCCGTTGGTCGATGTTTATGCAGGAGTGAAAACAAATACGCTGAATCTGGACAATTTTACATTTCCGGTCGATGGCAATCGCGTCACATTCATGCATAAAGATGTGACCAGCGAACAGTTTCTTAAGAACATAAAAGACGACAACTATGTGTCGTTCGACACCAAAATCAATATTTTTGGCGTTGGGTTCTACAAGGGCGATGCTTTTTGGAGTGTGGACATGAACATCCGTTCGCACGTAGATGCCAACTTGCCAAAGCAGATTTTTGCACTTGCCAAAAATGGTTTCTCGCAAGACAAACAGACAATCTATAATATAGAAAACACCAATGCGACGGGCAATGCTTATTTGGAATTGGGTGTAGGTTATTCGCGTCCTGTTCTCAACAATAGCCTCATTGTGGGTGGTAAAGTGAAATTACTTTCAGGCATTGCCGATTTTGATCTTGATGCCAAGAGTTTAGAGTTGGAAGCCGGACCGGACATCTGGCGTGCCAAGTCGCACGTTGTGCTCAAAGGATCTGCTCCGGGCATCAAGGTGAAGAAAAAAATAGATGAGGATGACGGAACAGAAAAATTTGATGGCTTTGAAGATTTTGAATTTGACGGTTTGTCGAGCCTTGGATTTGGACTTGGGTTTGATCTTGGTGCTGTTTATGACCTTGGAAGCACTGTCGATGTGCTCAAAGGCGTGAAAGTGTCGGCTGCCCTCACCGACATTGGTTTCATGAAATGGAACGAAAAAAACACGGTCATCCTTGAGTCGCCCGAAACCGTCATTATTATCGACCCGAATGACTACACCATCCATCAGGATGGAAGCACCTCGCTCAATGATGTTTTTGAAGATGTGTTGGACGACTTGGAAAAAGCCGTAGACCTGAAAACCCAGACTCCCAAGAGCCGTACAATAGCATTGCGCTCAACTCTCAATCTGGGAGCGGAATATGAGATACTTTCCGGTAAACTGTCGGCAGGAGCTTTGTATTCGAACCGCTTCGGCACTTATTTCAACTCCAGTGAATTCACGCTTTCTGCCAACTACAGACCATGTTCATGGTTTGCCGCGTCGGCAGGCTATTCGTTCATTCATAGCAGTTTTGATACCTTCGGACTTGCCATGCATTTGGCTCCATCAAAAGGGCTGAGACTGTTTCTTGCCAGCGACTATGCCATACCGCACATCAATCCGCAGGGTGCACCGACTACAAGCAAGGCTCTTAATTTCCAGATCGGCATAAGTGTTCCGATTGGAGCAAAGAGAGTGTTGTAAAATAAAGTATTTGGATATAGCAGGGAGAGCTATCAGATAAGTTAAATATAGCGGAGAATGTCGTCAGGATATTCTCCGCTATTTGTATGTTTTTAATCTTGATCTTTTTATAAAACCTGCTCTTCAAAGAGTTTGTCGAGTGTGGCATCCAGATTGTCCGAAAATCCGCTATGAGGGCGTGATGTCTGCAAACATGTGCTGCGTACGGCAGTGAGCCAGCGGAAACGTTCCGGCACGTCGAGACGGGCTATTGCACCACAATTTTTGTCTCCGTTGGTTATGCTCTCAAAGGCTTGCAGATTTTCCCGCATTTGATCAAGGTCAATGGCATCCGACAGGGCAAGTAAGCGGCTTTCGTTGATGTGGTAACGCATTTTGATGTATTTTTCCCGTTTGCAGAACATGATGACGCCTACATTCACAAACTCTTCGCGTTCCACTCTTGGCAGAACCCTGATGATGGCATATTCATATAAGTGCTTTTCGTGCATTCTGTGCTTCTTTTACAAATAGTTGCGAATGATCTCTTCTCGATGTCAGAAAGTTGTAATACACTTCTTTGATGTCTGCCGGCGATTCTTCGTCGCCGCCCCAATTGAGCCAATTGTCGGGAATGAGGTTCACCGTTTCGCGCAGATTGCTGTCGGTGAGCAGTTGTTCCATTTCTTTTCCGGCTTCTTCGAGCAGAGAGGCTTGAGGTAGCAGTACGTGCTTTTTTATTTGCTCAAAGGGTGATTGAGCATACTTCTCCCAATTTGTCCATGAATGGTGAAAATAGAGTGATGCTCCGTGGTCGATGAGCCACAGTTCCTTGTGCCAGATGAGCATATTGGTGTTGTATGCAGTGCGATCCACATTGGTCAGAAAAGCATCGAGCCACACAATCTTGGATGCGGTGAGAGGGTCTATCGTTGTCACCACAGGATCGAAGGTCAATGCGCCTGACAGAAAGTGTAGTCCCATGTTCAAACCTTGGCTCGATTGCAACAGGTCTTGAATTTCCTCGTCTCCCTCGGTGCGTCCGAAAGCTTCGTCCAGATTGATGAACACGAGTTCGGGCACGCGAAAGCCGAGTGTTTTGGCAACAAGCCCCCCGACGAGTTCCGAAACAAGCATTTTCGTGCCGTGTCCTGCACCTCTGAATTTGACCACATATTTGTATCCGTCGTCGGCATCGGCCAAAGCCGGCAGCGATCCGCCTTCACGCAGTGGCATGATGTATCTGACAACGTTTACTGTCCGCAATTCCATATTCTTAGCATTTATTGAGAAGATAAAGATAGTTTTTTATTTCAACAGTTCGTAGCAAAACATATCCATAATCTGCCCGTTCTTGAAAACCGCTTTACGCAACGTGGCGGCCTTTCTGAATCCGTTTTTCTCCAGCACATATTGTGACGCTGTGTTTGTTTCGAAAACGAAAGCAAAGAGGCGGATGATTTCCGTATGGCTGAAAACATATTCGGTCAGATCGTGCAGCGCGCTGGTCATTATACCTTTGTTCCAGAATGCCTGTCCCAGCCAATAACCGATCTCGGCACTTAGGCGTTCAACATCTTGCCCCGGAACAAAACCAATGCCTCCAACGGCTTTGCCTCCGATTTCTATTGCAAACTCCTGCGGAGCATTTCTTTGCAAAACCATTGAAATAAATGCTTCACCGTCTGCCTGAGTGTAAGGATGCGGAAAAGCATCGCGCAGATGATTCCAGATGTTGATGTTGTTGGCATAGTATGCCAATGATGCAGCATCAGCCAATGTCCAGTTGCGGAGTTTATATTTATCTCTGTTTATTTCCATGTTTTTTTTATTTTTTTTATGAAAAAAAATTAGAGGTTGTGTGATTTTTGAATCAATGCGGCAGACTTATTATACATATAGATGTTGTTCAATGTTTCCATAATTACCAACTTTTCATCAACATCATAATTTAAGTAAATGTATAATCGGAAAGGAGCCAATATTCAAATTTTTTGAGTGATTGGCTTTTTTCTGTGGCATTGATGACATCGCCGTCAAATTTAGTATTTTAGTCCTTCCGAAGCGTCTTTTCTGAAGTTTTTTTGTCCAGTTCCATAACCGAGGGAAACAGAAATGAAACAATCCCTATCAGCACTATTGTGAATCCACCAATGATGAACGTATTGGGTAAACCCAGACTGTCAGCAAGAAAACCTGTGCCCAATAATCCTATCATGGATGGCAATTGCGATACACTCATGAACATCGAAAATACACGTCCAAGCTTTGCCGGATCTATTTTTTCCTGAATGAGTGCCATGAATGCCGAATAGTAGACTGATCCGCCGATGCCGCCTATTGCGGTGAGCACAGCAAACCAGACAAATCCATGTGGCGGCAGCAAGCCCGATAAGGCGAATGTGACACCGATGAGTATATACATCAGGTTGATGAGAGCAGGCTTGTTCAGTTTCTTTTGATTGAAACCCAGAAACAATCCGCCCAGAAACATGCCCACGCCCCAGACAGCCTCTATGACACTCATCTGATAAGCATTGCCCATGAAATGGTTGAGTGTCATCAGCGGGAATAAGATGCTCACAGGCATGATACAAAACATGGCAAGGATTGAAAACAGAAACATCAGGTTGATGCCTCGGCGCGATGTGACGGCAAGCAATCCCACTTTCATTTCACGCCAGATGTGACGTTCGTGTTTAGATTCCTTTTGTGGATTGGGAATCGTCACAAACAGAAGCGACAGGCAAGCGATGGCAGCGCCTGCCACATCGAGCAGCAACACCTGACTGATGTCCATCACGGTTATGAACAATGCTCCCAAGGCAGGCCCTGCGATGTTGCACACCGAAAATATGATCTGATTGATGCCGGCTATCCGTGTCAGCTCCGACTCCGGAGCAAGCAGCGGAACGGATGCTTCCATGGCCGGTGTGTGGAATGCCGAACCCACAGACCTCAAACCCAACAGGATGTAGATGTACCATACTTCTACGGAGTCGAAATAGAACATGGCTGCCATAGCCAGCGTGCACAATGCAATGAAACTATCTGCCCCGATCATCACTTTTTTACGATCCCAGCGATCCACATAAACTCCGGCAAACAGTCCGATCAACGACTGTGGAAGCATGGATGCGATGGCGGCAAGGGCAAGGGTTTCGGCCGAACCTGTTTCAAAGCTCAGCCACAGGATGATGGCAAAGCTCACAATGGTGCTGCTGAGAATAGAGAAAAACTGACCTGCCCATATTATGGAGAAAATTCTTTTCCAGTTGTTCATACGGTTTTTTTCGGGAATAATGATGAAATGTTATAAATCTGAGCGAAAACGATTTTTATCTTGTGGCAAATACCGTGTTTGTTATTGATATTTGCAGCCTCTGACAGGCAGGGCTAGGAGAGAGATTTGTTAAGTTTCATCGGTTTCTTTGCTAGATTCGGATGCAAAGGTAATTCAAATGTTGTAAAATCGGTGCTCATTACAGCACATTTATTTTCATATATGTCATATTTTTTGTATATTAGAGATAACACAAACTACGTAAAAAGATGACAGACACAGACAAGCAACTTTCGCATAGGCAGGAAGCCTTTTGCCGCGAATACCTGATTGATATGAATGCCACAAAGGCGGCCGTAAGAGCCGGATATAGCCTCGGTGCAGCAAAACAACAAGGACACAGGCTCATGTCGAATCCCCATATTAAAGAATTTCTGGTGCAGATGATGGAGGAACGCAACAAACAAACCTCGATAGATGCCAACTATGTGTTGCAACAAGCGGTGCAGCTCTGTGAACGTTGCATGCAGCAGGTACGCCCCAAGACCACGAGAGGCAAGGAGGTGACAGATCAGGATGGCAACATGGTCTACGAATTTGACGCAGCCAATGCCCTCAAAGCATTGGAGATGATAGGCAGACATATTAATGTGGGCGCATTCAAAGAGCGTGTGGAAGTGTCGGGCGATATGCTCAACGCTCATTTCATATTGGCTCCGATAGAAAAAAATCATTCACCCGGATTTGCATCGTCAGAAAATGAAATTGAACAGTGATAACTTATTGGAAAAACCCCCGTTGTTTCTGAAAAATTATCAGTCCGGCAAACGGGTTGTGGTGAATCAGGGTGGCACAAGTTCGGGCAAAACGTATACCATTCTGGATGTACTTTTTGTGTTGAATATGCAACATAGCAATATGGTGACTACTGTCATCGGGCAGGATATTCCAAACCTGAAATCGGGAGCATACCGCGATGCGAAAAACATTTGGTCGCGATCTGCTGTCTATCAGCAATGGTACAACAGACCGAATGAGACAGACCGCATATTTGTGTGTCGCAATGGTTCTATCATCGAGTTCAAGAGCTTTGACGGTGAGCAGGATGCCCGCAGCGGAAAACGCGACATCCTGTTTGTGAACGAAGCCAATGGCATCAGCTACGATGTGTATTGGCAGCTTGCCATCCGCACACGTCGGCGCGTATTTATTGACTATAATCCCACCAGCCGTTTCTGGGTGCATGACCACCTTGTCGGTAAAGACGATGTGGAACTTATCATTTCTGATCACAGGCACAATCCTTTTCTGAGTGAAGAGGAGCATGCACTCATCGAATCCATTGCCGACAGGGAGTATTTTCGCATCTATGCACGCGGACTCACTGGCAGGGTAGAGGGATTGATTTTCAGAAATTGGGATTTAGTGGATGCGATACCGGAAGTGTATAAAGGTCGATGGATAGGCATTGATTTTGGTTTCACCAATGATCCTACATCCATCGTTGACGTGCGGTTATCGGAAGGTAAGCTGTTTCTGGATGAGGTGGCTTATTGTCGAGGACTCACCAATCCGGACATTGCACAAATATTGCGGACGAACGGCATTGATTCGACGGTTGGCATCGTTGCCGACTCGGCAGAGCCAAAGAGCATTGCCGAACTGCACAACATGAATTTCAGAATAGAGGGTGCACACAAAGGAGCCGACAGTGTGAAGAACGGAATAGACATCGTGAAGCGCTATCCGTTGTTTGTGAGTCGCCGCAGTGCCAATATCCGTCGCGAATTGTTGGCTTACAAATGGCGCAAAGATCGTGACGGCAATGTGCTCAACGAGCCTGTCGATGCCAATAATCATGCGTTAGACGCTATCAGGTATGTGGCTCTGAATAAGTTGGGCGCGGTACGACGCATCGGCAAACCGAAGGTTCGCACCACGAGGCTTGGGTGAAACAAAAGACGAAACGATGAGATTTTTTTACTTCTCACCGTTTCGTCTTTTCTCTAACTGTGTGGAACTGAGCCTAGAGGTTTATCTGGCTTTCCTTGTCTTTCGGATATTTTACGGAATAGCTGATCTGGTAGGTCTTGGTTTCACCTGCTTTGAAATCGTCTTCCCAGCTCAGCACACCCACATCTTCATTGTTCTTAGTAGGTGGCGTGCAGTCTTTGATCAGCAGTTCTGCTTCAAGCTCTTTGTTTGTCGATTTTGGGTACTGGTCTTTCAGTACCATCTTGATTGGTCTGTTCTGATTGTTTTTCACTGTTATTTTGTAAGTGAAAACTTGTTTGATGTCGCTGCCGAAGGTCTTCTTTGTGCTGTAGTCTTTCAGCAGTTCTCGTTTCACCGATACGCGTTTGTCCGCACCAAGCGTCAGCGATAGTTTTTCTTGTGTGGATGAGGCATTGATATATGTTTCACCCACATACATTTCGTCGTATGTGATGTTGGCTTTTCCGCTGAGCAGGTTCAACTTTTCCCATTCCGGCACTTCGGCGAGCAGGTAAGTTTCGCTGTCGAGTTTTGGTGCACAATAATATTTATATTCCGCTGTCGCAGATTTGGTCTGCATCACGATGCTTTGTTCTTTTCCATCGCCCGGAATGGTGTAAGGCAGGTCGATGTTGAAAGTCATATTCAATTCATTTTCGTTTTCTGTGATGTAGTCGCTCACACCGTCTTTGAGTGTGATCAATACAACTCCTGCCGAAGCTCTTGATCCGTATATGGCACTGCTTGCCGCATCTTTA
>JBKECE010000145.1:0-2361 GCA_047974325.1 Dysgonomonas sp.
GTTAAATACTTCATGAGTCAGATATTCGCTCTTACGCAAGAAAGTATCTTTGATCGTTATCTTTTCAGGTAGATCGTCGATCATGAATACTTCCTGACGACCAGCCGCCAAAGAAAACACAGCCAACAACTCATGAGCTTTATATTCTGTAATTGTTTCATCGATACTCAGCCCGACTTCTCCGGCTTCGTAATAGCGAAGATTAATATCGCGCATTTCAGCATATTCACGCAATGTATATTGCGACACACCACTAGGCAAGCCTATTTTAAGAGTATCGAAATACTGTTCATTCAATACTGTGTATCCCAATTCTTTCAACTCATCAGCTATCAAAGCTGTTGCTGAATGAATCTGAGTTGCAATATCTTTTAACCCTTTAGGCCCATGATAAACAGCATAAAATCCGGCCATTGTCGCCAACAGAGCCTGAGCCGTACAAATATTCGATGTTGCTTTTTCACGCTTAATGTGCTGCTCACGTGTTTGCAAAGCCATACGATATGCCGATTTACCGTAAGCATCTTTTGATACACCAATAATACGTCCCGGCACGTTGCGTTTATATTCGTCTTTTGTAGCAAAGAATCCGGCAGAAGGACCACCATAAAACATCGGGATACCAAAACGCTGACTACTTCCAAATGCAATATCTGCGCCCCACTCGCCCGGAGGAACAAGCAATGTAAGAGCCATTAAGTCTGTAGCCACAGCAACTTTGCAGTCTGCCGCATGCGCTTTTTCTGCAAAAGCAGTATAATCTACAATATTCCCGTTAGAGTTAGGGTATTGTATTATAGCTCCAAAGAATCCGTCAGCAAGGCTTACATCCTGATAGTTACCTATCACTACTTTTATACCCTGAGGCTCCATCCGAGTGTTGATAACAGCCAAAGTCTGAGGAAAAATATTTTTATCTACAAAAAGCTTATTCACCTCGCCTTTTACTTGTTCCCGACTGCGAAGAGCAAACATCATAGTGGCAGCTTCAGCTCCGGCAGTTGCTTCATCCAAAAGAGAGCAATTGGACAGAGGAAGACCGGTCAGATCACTTATTACTGTTTGGAAATTCATCAAAGCCTCAAGTCGACCTTGCGATATTTCAGCTTGATAGGGAGTATATGATGTATACCACACTGGGTTTTCGAAAACATTACGAAAGATGGGCGCAGGGCATATTGTATCATACCATCCCATTCCTATATATGAAGCACAAATACGATTTTTCGATGCCATCAAAGCCATTTCCTCCGCATACTCATGTTCGCTCAACGCTTCCGGCAAATTTAATCCACCTTGCAAGCGTATATTAGCAGGTATCGTCTGGTCTATTAATTCATCCAGCGACTTTACTCCTACTTTAGACAACATCAGTTTTTCCTCTTCCGGATTGATGCCTATATGGCGATCTTGAAATTTTTGAGTTTTCATGTGTTTTTTCGGTTTATTGTAAGTAAAAGTTGTTTCTCATTTCCTCTTTGATTGTAGTTAGTGGGCCATGTCCCGAATAGACAACAGTATCGGGTGGAAGAGTTAGTAATTTTTTCTTAATTCCATCAATTAACTGCTGATGATTTCCGCCTACTAAATCGGTACGTCCAACACTTCCTCTAAATAAGGCATCTCCTACAAAGACACATCCAGCCTCTTCATTGTAGAAAGCAATACTACCAGGCGAATGACCAGGCACCTCGAATACAACCATCCTTTGATTACCAAATGTTACGACATCATTTGCTTTCAGATACTTTCCTACCTTAGGTACTTGCACACCTTCGCTGCTAAAACCAAACATTTGCATTTGTCCCGGCAGTTGCTTTAGAAGGAATTCATCACCTTCATGTGCTTCAGTTTCCAAATTGAATTGTTCATGTATAAAATGATTGCCAAATACATGATCGAAATGCAAATGCGTATTAAGCAGATGTTTTACCACTAAGTCATTATCAAGTATAAAATCGAGAAGTAAAGATTTTTCATCAGGGAAGAAACATCCGGGGTCGATAATAACGCACTCATTTGTCTCGTCATACGCCACATATGTGTTCTCACTAATAGGGTTGAATTCAAATATTTTTATGTTCATATTTATAATTTTCAATATATAAAAAAGCAGAACAAAGATACAATATTTCCCGATGCAAAGCTAGTTACGCCACATGGGTTTTCTGCTAATTTCATTTAAATTGAAACCGTATGATTGACTTATTTTCAATCTATTTTTCCCCTCAGAACCTAAAAAAACAATTCTGTAATTCACAAAAGTCAACTCATACTCAAAGATAAGCAAAAACTACAAGTTATATAACCTGTAGTTTCCGCTATTTATACAAAATTAAGAACAATGTAGTTTTATTTAGG
>JBKECE010000165.1:0-1739 GCA_047974325.1 Dysgonomonas sp.
TCATGACAGACCCTCAGTCGTGTGTCCATATACTTCTGTATGTCTCTTCCGATATCGGCAGCTATTAGATATTCCGTCAAAGTGGAAAAACACTGACCTACGCAGGCTAGTTAGATGGCATCTTTATTCTTAAAATTGTGATAAATCATACGTTTGGGAATTCCAGCACTGCAAATATTATTTAGCGATGCTCCTGCATAACCGTTCGTACCGAATTCCTCCATCGCCGCCGATAATATTTTTAGCTTGGTTCGTTCGGTTTTCTCTTCTTTTTTCATTTCAACCTCCTGAAAGTATTATTGACCGTTTGGTCTATTATACACAAAATAGACCATCAAGTCAATATATAGTATTAAAACAACACAATCATTAATTAATGAACCAAAGAAGTTTTATTCCCAGAAGGAAAATATCTGGTTCTTGCCGGGAAAGGGGATCTATCTATCGTTTATAAAAAGCAAAAGGACTAAACCACGATGGTTCAAGTCCTTTTACTTTAATATTCGATGAGTAAATACTTTTATAACGACGCCTCATGAAGTTTTTTCTTGAATTGTTGATAAATATCAATTTCTTCATGGCAGCTCATATACCCCAGTTTGATTGCCGGCTTTGTTTTCCCATGAAAATCGCTGCCCATTGTTTTCAGTAAATGAAATTTTTCAGCCTGCTTTACGTAAAAAGCAACCATGCTTTCATCATGATAACTACTGTATACTTCCATCCCATCAATACCACAAGAAACAATGCCTTCCAGAATCTTCTGTTCCTGCCCAATATTAATCCCCAGGTGAGCAAGAACAGCTATGCCTCTTGCTTTTCTAATCAATTGTATGGCTTCGTTCAGCCCAAGAAACTGAATAGGTACGTAAGCCGGCTTCCCTTGGGAGCAAAAGTCCCAATAAAAATTCACATAAGGATTATCACTACGCTTCCCGTTCTTCCGATATGGTTCCAGAAGAGGATTGTTCTGATTTCTTTTATCTTCCAGAGCAGCTTCAGCAATCATTTCACCTGTCACTACACCTTCTATGGCAAGATCCAAAACTTCTTCAATTTCAAGATGAATACCTAAATCCTGCACTAGATTTATTAGTTTTGAGGAAGCATCTTGTTCTTTCTTTAAGATATCCATTTCATTTTTTTCAAATTCAGGTACTGTTGGATCAATCCCATATCCCAAAAGATGCAGATTAACGCCTTCAAATTGGCAGTCAAGCTCAATAGCACGAATAAATTCGATCCCTAATTCATTTGCTGATTTCTGAGCATCTTCGATCCCTCGTACGGAATTGTGGTCAGCTAATGCAACCGTTTTTAAACCATGTTGTTTACACAGCTGCAAGAGTTGTGATGGCGAATATTCCCCATCGTTGCTAATGTTGGAATGCATATGTAAATCTAACTGATTAGCCATTTCAAGCCCTCCTTGCTACGATTTTATTAATTTTCTCACTGCTAACAAACATCGTTATGAGTAACACCATAATAAATATGGGATAGAACTGTATCCCCACCACACTTGATAATACCCCAATTGCTGGTGGCACCAGCATCGTTCCAATGTACGCAAACGCCCTTTGTACACCCATCAGTTTACTTGAATTGTTTTTGCCAAAACGGGCCGGCGTTGCATGCAACATAGAAGGATAAATAGGTGCACATCCCATTCCACTCATAATAAGTCCCAGTACGTTGACCTATTGAGTGGAACTCAGTAATAAGACAGCCCCCAGACC
>JBKECE010000169.1:0-5292 GCA_047974325.1 Dysgonomonas sp.
TCTGCATAGTTCTGCATGCGCGAATCAATTGTTGCATATATTCGCAATCCATCGGAATATAGATCATAATTGGATCCATCTGATTTTTTATTTTTTCGACACCAACCATAAAGTGGATTAGTTTCCCATGCCACCGAATCGTTTCTGTATTGGTCTGTCTGCCATGAAGCATAGTTTGAACGGGTTGGCTTTTTTGCGGTCATTATGGTTCTTAGATATTCCCTCAAGTAAGGGGCTATTCCGTCTTTATGGTCTACTTTCCTGAAATTGAGTGTCAGAGGTGTTGCTTTCAATGCAGCAGCTTGTTCGGCAGTGATGAAGTTTGATTTCGCCATCTGATCCAATACTACATTGCGCCGACCTCTGGTTGCTTCAAGCCTGTCGGCTTTGCGTGGATTGTATTTTGATGGATTTTGTACCATACCAATCAAAGTTGCGGCTTCTTCAATGGTCAGGTCTTTGGGCAGTTTGTTGAAATAGACCTTTGAGGCAGACTGTATGCCTACAGCATTGTTTAAGAAATCAAATTTGTTGAGGTATAGATTTATGATTTCATCTTTTGTGTAGTAGCGTTCCAATTTGCTTGCAATAACCCATTCTATTGGCTTTTGCAAAGCCCTGTCTATGAAATTTTCGGCTTGTGGAGAGTAAAGCAGTTTGGCCAACTGTTGAGATATTGTACTACCACCACCTGCACTTTTTTGAAATAAAATCAAGCGTTTCACCAATACGCGTCCCAAGGCGTAAGCGTCTACTCCCGAATGTTCATAGAAACGTTCGTCTTCGGTTGCCACCAATGCTTGTATCAAATAAGGGGATAGATCGTCATAGCTTGAAAAGATACGATTCTCTTTACTGAGTGAGTATGTTCCAAGTAATTCATTATCTGATGAATATACTTGTGATGCATATTTGTCAATAGGGTTCTCCAAATCTTCTATAGGAGGCATATAACCTATCACTCCGAATATAATGAGTAAGAAAGTGAGTACAATGAATGCAATTATACCGATGAAAACACGCCAAAGAGTCTTCACTTTCTTTTTTGTGTCATCGGTGTCATTTCCCGATTTTCTATTGTTTTTTTTCTTTTCCATTTAATAAAATCATTCTGCAAGAACAACCGTTATTTTTTATTATCGGCTACAAAAATAATGAAAACCAATGAATAATTTATCTTCATTCGGGAAATATAAAAATAAGTTGTTTTCAGCACTCTCTTTCTTAGCATTCATTGATGGATTATGAGGAAAATAAAAATCAGCCTCTTTTTTTTAAGAGGCTGATTAAAATATATTCTCTGATTTCAAAAAATGCTTGAGAATGGATCGACGTGATTATTTTTTTATTCCCTTCACGATCCGTCTACCCGATTCGGATTCGACAGCAATCAGATAGGTACCTTTTGTCCACTGAGTTGTTGTGATAACCTGTTTCGTCTCATTTGGAGAAATGTTTTTCACAAACACCAATCTTCCTGAAAGATCATAAACATCGATTCGTTTGCTGTTTTCGGGTAGATTTACTGTAAATTCTGAGGTGAATAGAGTAGGGTATATCAAATTCTTTTCCGATACATTGGCATCAATGCCTACATTGCTTCTATTCTGGATAATCTGAACTTTCACAGTTTGTACACCGTCGCTAAGAGATATGAAAGCTGTGCGTTCCGAGATGTTTTCGGGGAGGGCATCGTATGCAATTTTTATTGTATCAAGAGTCAATCCGTTTGGTTGACCTACCACTCTACACCAATTTTCACTCACAGATTTAACTTCATATCCCATGATAGAGAAAAACTCAACCTGTGTAACTCCGCTTAATGATCCAACTTTGACAGGTGTCTCAGACAATGGCAGAATCACGGAATGAATTATATATGGAGCGATTGCATAAGAAGTGTGATTTGCTCCTGCCGGGAAATAATTGCTGGCCTGTTTCCATTCATTTTTTTGCTTGAAGTAAGACGTGTTTCCTTGATTTCTGAATTTTGATGTCAAAAATGAAATGTTGCAACCATCATTGTATTCAGGAATTCCGTTCACGACAATGAAAAACTCGTCATCAACAAGTACCGGTTTGTCGAACTCGAACGTTGTGGGTTTTCCTCCCAATTCAATTTCAAATGCAGACCATTGGGCAAAATCTAGCTTTTCGCCGGGCAATCCGTTTTCACTTTTGTGTATTGACACGCTTATTGGTGCGATTTGTTCTATGACTTCTGTTGCTTTGTATTCAGAGAAGTAAACATTCACACCATAAATGAGACTTGGTACGGAGGGTTTAGAGAATTTCTCTGCATAATCGGTTATTTTCAGCGTGTTAGAGCCCGGAAAACTACCGTATCCATCTGATAAATTGAATGTAAACAGTTGGTCGGTTGGTTGCAGGTTCCATATAAGGCCATCGTAACCGACAGTCACATCCATCAGTGCACTTGATTGACCGTGTTGGTTTGATACAGAGAGTCCTACAACTTGTCCGTTTCTGAATTTGTATCCAACTTTCGGATTGCTGTCAGATGTAGTATAATTTTCTGATGAAACATCATTTATGCCGGAAAATACCCATTGTCTTTCGGTCGGAAAGTTCGTTGATGCATCTTTATACTCGACAGGCTGTAATGGAGCTATGAAAGCATTACGTGTCGAGAAATTGCGAAAAGAGGCCGGTGGTTGAATGATAGCTACGGGAGCACTTCCTGTCACTTTCACAAAAGCTGTTTTGGTGATGCTACTGTTGTCTGTTGCGTTCTTCACAGTCAGGCTCACATCGTATACACCATCTTTTGTATAGTATACCAAAGGGTTTTGTGCTGTGGAAGTCGCAGGGGTTCCTTCAGGAAAACTCCATTCCCACTCTGCTGGTTCTCCGGCCGACAAGTCAATGAATTCTATTTTCTCACCGGTCATTGCTGCTATTTGATCAATTGGCTTGACTCCGCTTACGGCTATTGAGTCTAAATAAAAATTACCCATATATCCATTGTAAGCCCAGCTGATTTTTACTTTCTGAGAAGAATAAGCTGCAAGATCGATATTAATATGGCGCCATGTGAAATTGGGAGGGGTGAGACCTGCATTATTCACATTCCAGAGTGTGTCCCAAACCTCACTGTTTTCTTTCTGTATTCTGAATATTAGGTCACAATTCGTACTGAAATTAGTGGAACAACCTAAGAAGAAGCTCACTTTGGCATTGCGTGGCAGATCTATTAACGGTGTGTTTGCGGATGCTGTTCCTCTTTTGTAGATCTGATAAGGTGACTCCGATTTGAGAGAACCAATATCATTTGGATTTATTGTTTTGAAGGAATATGAACCTGTAAGATCGGTTTTCACAGTCCAATATAAATCAGCTTGGCTTGATGATTCAAAAGTCCATCCAGATAATGGAGTATCAAAATTTTCGCTCCATACAATTTCATCGCTGGCATCAGTTCGTATACTGAAATTTGCTTGTAAGGCGGTATTAGCATCTGTGTTTTTAAGATATGTTTTGGCAAAATCTTTTTGTCCCGATGTTGTATTCATACTTTTAGCCTCTGTCAGCGTTTGCCCTTTTTTTATGGAAACGACAGATTGAGCAAAAATTATGGTCGCAAAGAGGGAATTCAGGAGTATTGTCGCAAATATTTTTTTCTTATTCATCGTACTTTTATTTCTTAATTAACTTGATTGTTGAACTTTTACCGGACAGGTCAATTCTTTTTCCGACATAAATTCCTTTTGGCAAAATGTTTAAGCTGATCTCTTTGTCCGGATTTTCTTTTTTCAAAACGACTGCTCCTGATAGATTATAAACTGTTAAAGTTGTTGTTTCTTTATCCAAAATCAAAATGTCAGAAGCATTATCATAAATTAGTCCTCTATCTTCATTTTCTTTGCTGATAGAAACTGTTGATGATGTTTTTTCTATATGGAAATCTTTTAGATACATACCCCAAGGATCCGGAGAATATAGATGGAATCCGATGCAATATTTATCGTTATTTTCATTTGCGATTTCAAATTCAATTTCCTTTGTGTTGTATAATCCTGAAGAAAAAATTGCAGCTCCCGGGTTCAGTATTGTTGTATGGTTTGAGGGATCATAGGAATTACCTAAGGTAATATCCATTGACTCACTATATCTGCCATTATAAGTCATCCATGAAAATGTTAACTTGTATGTTCCTTTTTCTCCAACAAAAGAGGGGGTGAATAGCCAATCGTTTGGTTTACTAGTAGGTGTATATGCGATAGAATAGATTGATGATTTGAGATTACGAGCCCATGTTTTACTGTCCGAATTTGCATCAACGATGGTGTAGAGATCAAAATCATTCAGAGCATCAATGAAAGACGATGTGTAAGGTAAGGTTATCTGTTTTGGACCAATCCATTTTGTAATTGTGTCTGACGCAGCACCTTCACCCTCTTCGTTATAAGTTTTCACGAAGTACAAATATTTTCCGGCTGATTCCACATTGTCTGTGTAATTTTCAGAGTCACCTATTGTCGGGGTATTATTCGTATAGATGACCGCATTGTTGCGGTATAATTCAACTTTGGTCAATGAGGCCAAAGTTCCACCTGCAATGTTTGTTGACGGATTGAGCCAGTTAACGGCAGCCGACAGAACTTCATCTGCATCAGGAATCACTGTAAAACCGGATATTTTAGACGGAGTTGAAGGTATTTCTGTCAAAGTAATATCATCGATATAGATATCATAAGAACCGGTGATAGAACCATAGCAATTAAATGCAAAATTTCCTGAACCGGTTTGGTCTACTGAAAATAATAAAGTTACGGTGTTTGAACTGCTAGTCACCTGAATGCTTTTGTTATATAATTCTTTAGTCTGATTTTCTGCTGTTGCTCCTTGTCCAACAGTCACTTTCAGGTTCGTGGCGGAAGAACTGCGAGAGATCCATGTTGTGACTGTTACCTTGTATGATTTGCCAGTCTCATAAGAAATAGAGGGAGAAATGAGCCATACATTTGCATTTGTTGCACTGCCATAATAGTCGGCTTTCCCAGACGAATAAACCCAATTGCGACTCCCGTTTCCGGTGTTTTGCAAAGTAAAGGTATTAAAGTCAGCCTGAGTGTCGAAAGAACAAGAATAAGGTAGTGAAATTTGAGCATTTAAGCCTAGAGGTAATAACGTAAGAAATAGAAGAAACAAATTTTGTGTAAATGTTCTCAAAAATTAAAAAAATTAAAAATAAAACAACAATAAACGCCTCAAGGTAACAATAATAGAAATTGAAATAAGATATAAAATATATTATTAACACAATAAAAG
>JBKECE010000193.1:0-5176 GCA_047974325.1 Dysgonomonas sp.
TTACGATCGGTTTATATTTAGATTTTTCATAATAACCCCGAATTGTAACATCTTTTATATCAAAATTTAACTCGTTTCGTTGCCCCCTTCCAGAGAGCCAGATGGATACATTGTCTATACCCTCTACACTGAATGAATTCGGGATAAACTCAAATTCTCTAAACTCTGTAGTCGTAAGTTTAATCTTTTCAGATGTCAATCTCTTATTCTTTTCATCGGGTATCTGCTCTGAAGCCGATATACCAATCATAACAAAATCATCATCATAGTTCTTTGGTATTCTTAACGTTACTTTCACAGATTCAACTGTTAAGCGATAGCCCCATATTGGGAATAAATCAAAACGTACAGCCGCATCATAAAAAAGGTTACGGATATTTTTCTGTATCTTCACTTGGACATGGCTAAAAGACTCTTTCTGCTGAATTTCAATCCCTTTCAGTTTTTCTCCACTACTTGCCACACCACTTGCTATCAGAGCTTCAGAGCCTGATAAGATGCAGGGCTGAAGAGAGTTTTTGAAGGTATAAGAAACAGAGAATTCCTGTGCTTGAATAATGAAAACACCTATTATTAATAAAACAAGACACCTTATTCTTTTCATTTCTACAATTTTTACAATATTTCACTTGAGATAGTTATTCACAACAAATTTATACTTTCCCGAACCAATTGTTATCGCGAGTCTTCCGGTTATTGATTTTTCTTTTTCATCCAACCTAACATAGTTCAGGTCATTGACAGGAATGCCACTTTCGGTTATCTCTTCTAATTTTGACGCAGGTAAAAATATAGTAGCTTTCGTGTTTACAGGGATTTCGACATTTAAAGCAAATTTTTTGTTTTCTATTTTCCAAGCTACACCAATAACACCGTAATAGGTCTGCAGTGTAGCTTCCACCTGTTTAATCGTTCCACCTGGAATCGGTTCAATTTTAATATGTTTGTAGCCGACACTTCGTTCATCTTCGTAAGTGTCTATTCCTACCATTTTACGATACATCCAATCGCCAATTGATGCGTGCGCATAGTGATTGAAAGAGTTACTCTGAGGCTTATCTTTTTGAAACGAACCGTCCGGCATTATTCCATTCCATCTTTCCCAAAATGTAGTGGCACCTTTTGTAATTGGGTATAGCCAAGAAGGATACTCTTCACGTTCAAGAAGTTCATACGCTAAATCTGAATATCCATATTTTGTCAATACATGACAAAGCGGAGGCGTTGCCAGAAAACCCGTTGTAAAATGTCCAAAATATTTAAGTTGCTCAACGAACTTTTCCACAATTTGTTGCTTGAATTCGACAGGTATCATGTCAAAGTCGAGTGAAATGATGTAGTCGGCCTGCGATTGAGACGTCAAATCTCCATTTTTATCAATATATGCTTTTGCGAAAGCTTCTTTTACTCTTTTGTATAAATCATTATACTCTTGCGCATCATCCTCGAACCCGAGTACATGTGCCGTTTTTGCCAGTATATTAACGGAATTGGCATAATAAGACTGAGCAATAATAAGTTTACTTGTTCGCGGAAATTTTTCTTTCTTATCCAATGGCGAATAAGCTAACCAGTCCCCAAATGTACTTGCTTTGTCCCACAAATCATCATTAGTTACACGTCTAATACTCTCAACATAAGCTTTCATCGAAATGTATTGCTTTTCCAATACTCTTTTATCGCCGTAAACAACGTATAAAGTCCAAGGCACTATTGTCGCCACATCAGCCCAACCCGCTCTATTTTTATTACTTCCTAAATCGGGAATGTAACTTGGTATTTCGCCCTCAGGCGATTGTTCCGCTCTAAGATCGACAAGCCATTTTACCAAAAAATTATGCACCCTCATATTGTAAGTAGCTGTACGCGCAAAAATCTGAATATCTCCTGTCCACCCTAATCGTTCATTACGCTGGTTACAATCGGTCGGTATTTCTAAAAAATTACTCTTTTGCCCCCACTCTATATTGCTTTGCAAACGATTAATCATTGGCTGGGAAGTACTAAAGTTTCCGGTAGTTGCCATATCCGAGTACAAAGCGACTCCTTCAAAATCATTCGGGTTTATGGTCTTGGAAATCCCTTCAACTTTTACATATCGGAACCCTTGCCATGAGAAGTAAGGATGAAGGGTAGTCGTTTTATTGTCTTTCAGCACATAGATTTGTTGTGCTTTTGCTGATCGCAAGTTAGCCGTGTAAAAATTTCCTTCTCTGTCTAAAACCTCAGCGTGAGACAGTCTTATCGTATCTCCCGGGTTCCCCTGCACTTTAGCTCTGACCCAGCCTGTAAAATTTTGTCCAAAATCAATGACTTGCTCGCCTTTTGGGGTAGTAAATATCTGGATGGGGGTAAATATTTCTTGTTGCTTGACTGGTTCGTTGTAAGTTGACACAAGCTGGTCTTTTCTAAAATCTTGTACTTTGACCCTATCCCACGATGAATCATTGTACGAAGTCAGCATCCAATTTTCCTTCTCTTGTCTGAAATCAATAATTTCACCATTGTAAATCTCAGAATATCGAATTTCTCCGGTTGACGATTTCCACGAACTATCTGAGACAATCCGCTCTTTGACTCCATCTTCATATTCAATTTCGAGTTGTGCTAATAGCGCGACATCTCGACCATAATAATTTCTTTTACCCGAAAAACCAATTGTACCACGGTACCATCCACTTGCCAACATGATGGATATAACGTTGTTTCTCTTTATTAAATCGGAAACATCGTAGGTCTGGTATTGTTTTCTCTTGTGATAGCTTGTCCATCCGGGAGTGTAATGGGACTCTCCAACACGAGCCCCATTAATATAAGCTTCATACATTCCGTGAGCGGTAATAAATACTGTCGCCTTCTTTACCTTTTTGTCTGCTTTGGTTTTAAATGCTTTTCGAAGATATGGGCTTGCTCTTTTTATTGAATCTTCTGTAAATCCGGGAGAAATCCAATCGGCTGTCCATTCCGAGGAGTCCAACAATCCTGTATGAAAAAATGCCTTTATACTTTCAACAAAATTTTCTTGCTTATTTTCCCAAATCTTCACCGTCCAAGAATAATTGGTATTACTATTTAACTTAGGTCCTTTGTAAGCAATAAGCACAGAAGAATCTGAAAGGATTTTTCCACTATCCCAAATCAGCGTATCATCATCGTAAACCATTAGTTTATAAGCTGTCTGACACACATTACGTTCATTACTTTGCAGCACCCAAGTGAATCTTGGTTGTTTTATATCAAGTCCCATCGGATTTACAAGATTTTCTACAAATAGCTGATTTACTTGTGTTTGTGAAAATACATTAATCGTTATACAAGTACACAAAATATAAAAGAATGATTTTCTCATAAAATATTGCGGTAAATTTAAACGATGGCTTTCGTTGTATGATTCTGTAGCTTAACAGTATAATAGCCTTGTTGAGAAATGTTGATTTTATCTTCGGACTATAAAACGAGTTTTAGAAATATATAAGCGGCTATTTCAATCAGATTGCATATCCCAATGAAACAACATATTCTTCAACCCATGAATTACCTTTTAATTGGACATGCTTTTCTAAAAACACCTCTGTTTCCTTCAGTGTAGCGATAAAGTACTTCACACTATGGTCAAGGATCATGAAACCATGTCCCTGTTTAGGATATTCAATTAAGTTGCTATCATTCTCAAACTCCTTCATTTTAGCGTCAAACAAACGCATTCCTTCAATCGGAGTTTGCTTATCTGCATCGCCGGACATAATCAAAAATGGAGGTAATCCGTCGGATTTCACTTGGTGGCAGCATGATAGATTTTCTTCTAAACCGTTGAATCTTTCGCGGTAAGCATCATTGAGAAACGACTCGTCTATACAAATTGCCGGAAAATAAAGTACTACGGCACAAGGCTGTGGTGAGACAGTCAAATTATCGGTCGATTCGTTAAATTCATCAATAATAGCTAAACCTCCTGCCAGAAGTCCACCGGCAGAAGCGCCCGAAGCAACTATTTTATCCGGATTGATGTCATAAGTTGCCGCGTGAGTTTTGATATATCTCATTGCAGACTTCGCGTCCATCAGGCATTGATCAACGGTGGTTCCCGGAACCATAGTACCGATCCGATATTGGGGAGAGAACGCCACCATACCTCTTGATGCAAAATAGCGGGTGTGATGTTGAAATAACTTGTATGAACCAACATTCCACCCACCGCCGTGGAAAAAAACAATTGCAGGTAGATTTGCGTTGCTATCTATTTTGGGCTCATAAATGAGCATTTTCAGATTCCGTCCATTGATCGTCTTATAAACAATTTCGGACTCGGTTACTTCGTAAGGCTGTTCGGACTGAGCTTTTAACGACGAAAAACCTGCTACTAAATAAAGGAATATTGAAAAGCGAATTAAATATTTCTTCATAGTAAATCCATTTTCAGATTAAACTGGTAATCTGTTATTTCTCGGTTCTCAGAGTCGGCATCTGTGCACCCATTTTTTTCTTCCACTGATTCAATTCTTTCATAAGTTTTTTTACAACTTTCGGATTTTGGGCAGCTACATCCGTCGTTTCTCCGATATCATTTCTCAAATTATAAAGTTCATATTTATCTTCTTCGAGAATGTTGATTAACTTCCAATCCCCATCCCTAACGGCGGAGTAAGGCGTGGCACCTTCAATATGATAATGCGGATAGTGCCAAAAAATGGCATTTCTTTTTAGTTTTTTGCACTTATCTGATAGAAGAGGTTTTAAACTTACACCGTCAAAATTTTTCTTTTCCCATTTTGTCGCTGGGAGATCCAACATATCAACCAAAGTCGGCAAAAAATCAGTTGAGATAACAGGATAGCTGTTAGTAGTCCCTTTTTTATCTTGATTAATATTTTTTATAATCAAAGCCACGCGTACACCACCTTCGTACATATCCCCCTTACCACTTCTCAGAGGAAAATTACTTGTTACTTGTTTATTTTTTCCAATTAAACCTCCATTGTCAGATGTGAGTATAATTATAGTATTGTCGTATAACCGTTGCTCCTTCAGAGAAGCCACTACACGACCTACTGCATCATCAACATGTTCGACCATAGCAGCATAAACCGGATTCTGTTGTTTGTTTGCCGGATTCACTAAGAACTTGTATTTGTTTATTTTATCCTGCTTAGCTTGTAGTGGAGTATGAACATTGTAA
>JBKECE010000222.1:0-44866 GCA_047974325.1 Dysgonomonas sp.
TTCGTTTTGCCCCCAAATGATCAAGAAGAAGACAGAGGAAATAGCAATGATGAACTGATTATAGATAAAAATCTTACGGGCATCGAATATCAGCTGGCTAAATGTTGCAATCCTATTTACGGTGATGAAATATTCGGGTTTGTGTCTTCACATGGAATCAAAATACACAGAAAAAACTGCCCCAATGCACAGGATATGTTTTCACGTTTTGGCTACCGGGTTATTCCTGCACGCTGGTCTGGCAAGTTTGGTTCAGGATACATAGTGACATTACGAGTGATCGGACAAGACGATATTGGGATAATCACAAACCTGACATCAATTATTTCAAAAGAAAATGGTGTACTGCTACGATCAATCAACGTTGACTCCAATGATGGCATATTTCAAGGCAATTTGTCTGTGACTCTCAATAATACTCAGGTGTTGGATGTATTGATCAAAAAATTAAAAACAGTGAAAGGTGTAAAAACCATATCCCGTTTAATGTAGGAATTTATCGCCTCTTTATGACCTTGCCTTGAGTATCAAAATAGATATTGGTATGCAAACTCTTACCTTTAGAACTTTGATACTTAACTCCAACATCATACATTGTGATGCCATTTTCAATTTTCTTTTTACCACCCAGAATAATTCCATCGGGATAATTTTTGTTCACATGATCAATTGCAAATGCAGGAATATCCCGTATAGCAAGATCTTCTTCCAATTCTTTCAACGATCCGTTTTCATAAATTTCAAGTTCGACCTCACGCCCATCTACTTTGAATTCAACTTTATAATATCCCTTCTTTGATTTATATTCCCATTCAGCATTGGTTGCCCCCGGATATTTTCCATGCAGGTATTCTTTGACTTTCGCAGGAACTTGCGATTCGGGAATATCTTTTGCCGATAAACTAAATGCTGAAAAAAGTAATGCCAATATTAAAATTAATTGTTTCATAATGCTACAGTTTTGTTGTTTATGTTAATGTTAATACAGATAAAGATAACCTCTATATATAGAAATACCTAACAAAGATTGTTTTTTTGATTTAATTTCACAATAAATAATGAAAAGGTCAAAAAAATACCTCACAGATATAAACTCTGCGAGGTATTTATATTTTATTATTTATCTACACTTAATCAGTTGTTACTACTTGCATTAAAATACATGCTCGGACCTGTTGTAGATGTCTCCTCACATTCTTGTTTCGTTCCATTATATTTATACCATCTGAATTGGATCGAAACATTTTTAGCAGCCGCTAGAGTACCTAATTTTGCATCCAATATATCACGAAGACTTGATAAATTTACAGCAACTGTTTTTGTTACAGTCTCGACCGAAGTGTCATCTGTAGGTCCTTTTATCAATCGAACATTAACTCTGGCTGTATCACTTGTCTGCTGGCTGTCATAGCTAAATTCTACGTCAATACTTTGTCCTCCTCTTTGCTGACAAGTATATGCTATAATATAATTATCTTTCAAGCGAGCTTCATATGCTGAGTAAGCAACGATATCTATTTTTGAAAACGTGAGAGCACTATCTGTGACGACTGATGGAATGCTCAGATTCAAATATTTACGATTAGCTATTTTATATGATATAGAATTGTCAACGACTACATTCTCTGCCAGAAGAATACCATATGCGTTCGTTTTATTAGGATCTACCCTATAAGTGGAAAGCAGATAGATATCACCGGGCTGGTATTTGCTCGAATCCAAAGCATTGAAATATATCCCTCCTACATTAGCAATTGCATATGCACCACCATAATCATAATCGTATTGTACCAGCACATAATCTTTGTTTACGATTGCATATGAATCTGTATCACCCAAACACGACGTAAATAATATGGAACTAAAAAAGACAAGCCCCAGCAGGTTAAGAATATTTTTTTTCATATATAAAAGTTATTTAAAAGTTATTCTAAGACAAATATACAGCGAATAAAAAGTAAAATTCAAAAAATTTATTTTGATTAACAGTTCTTATATATTCTTTCTATGCAAAAAAGAAAAAAAGCAGATAAAGTATTTTAACTGCTTTTTTATATCTATGACTACTCATTATAATCTGAAGTTCTTATTTTTTGTAGAAATGCTTTTTTTCTTTTTCTTTTGATGGTGTTTCACTCTTTTTATAGAATGATTCACCTTGTTTTTCCGGCTCTGCATCATATATCACATTATTGATACTTAGCTGGTCTACTTTCTTTGTATAAAAGCTTTTGCGAACCGTTTTCACAGCAACATTTTCTTCTAGTTTTTCTACGGTGCGCACTTCTTCCGGAACAATTGTTACTTCATGCACTTTTTTCCGCCTATATGTTCTTGTTCTCGCAACTTCAGGAACTACGGTTTCCTCTACGACCGGCATTTCTTCTT
The DNA here is from genome assembly GCA_047974325.1 of Dysgonomonas sp. Lineage (GTDB taxonomy): Bacteria > Bacteroidota > Bacteroidia > Bacteroidales > Dysgonomonadaceae > QVMP01. Next base: position 2,389 of record JBKECE010000222.1, read on the forward strand.
TTTTCGGTAGCACTTTCTCTGTGACAGGGCTCTTCTCTGGTTTATTACTAAACAAGCCAGAATCAACAACAAATATAGTCATGGCAACAGCGACAGCAATGCTGGCTGCCCCCGCTCCTATTTTAGCCAATGTCCTCTTTGTCAGGAATATTTTGGGGGCAGGCAAATCATTTTCAATTCCAGCCCAAAGATTTGCAGGCACTTCTGCCTCAAAATCTTTCAACCGTGTTGAAAATATATTTTTTATGTTATCTCTGCCTTCCTCCATAATCCTAGCTTACCTTTTGTAGGTATTCATTAACTTTTGTTTGTAAAATTTGCCTCGCTCTATTGTATTGTGATCGCGATGTAACTTCGTTTATGCCTAGCATTGATGCTATTTCTTTGTGTGATAATTCTTCTATGGCATACAGGTTAAACACAGTCCGGTATCCCTTTGGCAGTTCTTGTATCATTTTCAATAATTCAGCCTCTGATATTAAACTGATTTCATCTTCCGTAGAACTGTCTACTACGTCAGGAATATTTTGTATATCATCTGTCTGATGCAAAAATGTCTTATCTTTTCTTATCTGTTCAAGAGCCAGATTTATAAATATACGTTTAAGCCATCCTTCAAATGAACCTTTGCCTGAATATGAACCAATATTGTCAAAGACTTTCAAAAAACCGTCGTGCACCAAGTCCTGAGCAGCCTCAACGCTTGAGCTGTATCGGAGGCATATCCCATAAATTTTACGAGCATAAAGCTCATAAAGTTTTTTCTGGGACTCGCGATTGCGGTTTTTACATCCTGCTATAAGTTGCAGTTCGTCCATCTAATATCTGGCTCTGTATTAAAGATGCAATTGTTATGAAAACGTTGCATCGGATATGAATATTTTTTTTTACTTCTGAAATTCGTCTGGCAAATTTACTAAATTTAATTTAAATGACGAACGTGTTATTGCCGTATATAACCACCTATAAAAATTTATGCCCAAATATTCCTCGGCAATGTATCCGAAATCAAGAAAAACATTCTTCCATTCCCCTCCTTGTGCCTTGTGACAGGTCATTGCATATCCATATTTAACATGTACTGCATTGTAGAATGGATCAGTTTTCATCTTTTTCATTTTTCCTGCTTTGGTGGTTATGTCACTGTAATCTTCCAATATATTATAAAACAACTCGTCCGACCTTTCGCGCGTCAGTCCTGCAGTTTCGGAATGAAGAGTTTCCAATAATATTTTCACCTCTAATTCAACATCATAGTCGGGATGTTTCAGCAAGACATCGCAAAAGCGAAAGCCATAAATTTCTTGCACATTTCGCACCCGCAACACCTCTACCAATTCTCCATTTGCCAAAAAATCAATTTCTTTTATCTGCTCTGTCCAAAAATAATTATTTTTTGATATTATTAATAAATCACCGGCAGCCAATTCTTCCTCTCTATATAAGATCCTGTTGCGGATTCCTTCATTATATATTTTTGACAGCTTATTAGAACGCGAAATTACAATTGTTTGTTCAATACCATCCGCATCATAAGCCGAAGAAATGGAATCGACAAGGTCTTCGCCTGAAATTTTTCTGATATCTTCAAATCCTTCCGTCTTCAATTTGGGATATTTATCAGTCTGACCTCGGTTAAGTGCATTGCGAATTTGTGTTGCATTATACAAAATACCCGACCCTTCGGACTGACGCACAATCTGAGTCAAAGTCGTTTCCATCACTTCCAAACCATACCCTTTCAGCACATCGGTCTGTAAGGCAGGGCTGAATTCCTGCGAAACGGGAGGTAGCTGGGCTGTATCGCCAATGAGCAATAAACGGCAGTTTTCGCCACCGTAGACATAATGGATCAGATCGTCCAGCAACTTTCCCGAACCAAACATAAAAGAATCTAATCCATCGTTGCTTATCATGGACGCTTCATCAACTATGAAAAGCGTATCTTTATGCATATTGTCGACAGGAAGAAATCCTACGGGTTCGTTTGAGAATTGCTTTTGCCTGTATATTTTTTTGTGGATCGTAGAAGCCGGATGATTGGCATAGCCGGAAAATACTTTCGCGGCTCGTCCTGTCGGAGCCAGCAATATCGTTTTCTGTTCAAAGAAGTTCATTGTTTTTACCAGAGAACCTATCAATGCCGATTTACCTGTGCCGGCATATCCTTTCAGAAGAAAAACGCCTTCCGTATTTGTTTGAAATAAAAAATGACCGATTTTGTCCAATGCTGCATCTTGCTCAGCTGTAAGCTCAAATCTGAAATCTTCCTTCACTTTTTCTATAAAAAATTGCTTCAGCATCTAAATATTTTCCTGTTAATTCGATGGTCAAATATCGTATTTTGATTATAAAAATAGGGGATAAAAATTTCTTTTTCTACATTTGTATATTAAAAAATCAAAACTTATGAGTTTGCCCGATATTATAGATCCCGGTCATTCCGAAAAGTATACGCTCTCTATCCGCCTCAAAAAAGACGGATTGTCGTTTACCATATACGAGGAAGGTGTGGGCAAAAGCTTTTGTTACAAAGAATTTGTCTTTGCAAAAGAACTGAGCATGCTCACGAATCTGGAGCAGATCGTTTTTGACAACAATTTTTTGGTCTACAATTATAAAAAAGTAAATATAGATTATGTTTCATCGGACTATGATCTGATTCCGGAATACCTGTATGAAGAAAAACATCAGGACAAGATATTTAATTTTACACACTTTGAGAATCAAGGTGAAATTCTGAGAAATGAGGCTACCGTACAAGACAATGTATTGGTATTTAGCGTAAACAAAGATGTACATTCTTTCTTAATCAGAAATTTGCAAAATCCATCGTTCTATCATTATATTGGACAATTGATTCCCTATTTTGCAGAAAAAGCAAAAGTGATACAGTCCAATGTGCAAATGTTTGTCCATTTTCACGATAAAATGACCGATATCTTCTGTTATCGCAATGGGACGATTTTTCAAATCCAGTCTTATAATAATATTATAATTTCTGACGTGGTCTACTACATTCTCAACTTGTGGGAGAAATGTGATTTTGACCAGAATACAGATCGCTTATTCATATCGGGACTAACCGAAAACCTATCTGAAATGGTGAAAGATATCAGCAAATATGTGAAAAACATCTCAACAATAGGAATGCCCAGTGAGGTACAATTTCTGACCAAAGATGCAGCAAATACGCCTCTCGATTTATTAATATTTTCATTATGAGAATTATAAGCGGACGATACAAAGGAACACGACTGCATTTGCCTAAAAACTTTAAAGCACGTCCCACCACGGATTTTGCCAAAGAGAATCTCTTCAATTCGCTCAACAATTATATGGATTGGGAAACAAGCAATGCATTAGATCTATTTGGTGGAACAGGCAGCATCAGTTTAGAGCTCGTGTCGAGAGGATGTCCGCGTGTGTGGTGTGTTGAGAAAGACTCGCCGAACTATGCATTCATAGACAAAACAAAGAAAGAACTGAAAGCAGACGAACTATATGTATACAAAATGGATGTTTTCAAATTTTTGATGTTATGTAAAGATAAATTTGATTTCATTTTCGCTGATCCGCCTTATGATCTCAAATTTTTGGCTGATGTGCCCAAACAAGTCATCGAGAAAGATTTATTAAATGAAGGAGGTATATTTGTGATGGAGCATTCTAAGCTTTACGATTTTTCGACTCTCCCTTTTTTTAAAGAAAAAAGAGTTTATGGAAGTGTCAACTTCAGCATTTTCGTAAGAGAAGAATAATGCTCTATGCCAGTTTCAGCGGAAAGACACTCCCAAACTCACCCCTAAAGTATTCATATAGTTACCCGTAAACTCGGATCGCCTGATCAAGTTGCTATAGTTGTAAGAATCACGAATCTCAGATAGAAAGTTGAGGCGTTGGAAAGATTGCCTGTAACTGAGACCGAGAGTCACATCCCAAAATCGGTGAATGCGATAGGAAACTTGAACTTCAAGTGTCACAAATGGCATATCGGCATAACAGTACTCATTGCCCCAATAGTGTTTCACATCATACTTGTTACTACTTCCTATTTCTTTTGCATCAAAATACTGACTTGGCGTATCAAAAGTCCTCAACAATAATCCTAGATATGGTACAATCCTCAACTTTTCATTCAGATATTTCTGATAGAAAAGACCACCGGATATTCCAAAATCAACATCGCTGTCGGCTGTATAGTTTCGTTCATTAAGAATATAATATTTTTGTGCTGGAAATTCACCTAAGATATTTGATTTGGGAGCATCCTCTGACTTATCGAATAGAATAGATGCCTTTGCCCAGATGCCAAACCCATCATATAATCGAAGATTGAGTCGAAGTGAAACATCTGTAGTAGACAATTTCGGCATCGGGTCATTCAATATTTTTTCATTATAATAGTCGGTCAATTGGACATTTCTCTCAACCATCACATCACCAAAAATAACCTCATCTTGTGCATAGATACCTTGCACCGCTAAGGCTGTTACCATCGTAATCAGTATTTTTTTCATATACGAACTTTCTTCTTTTTATTTTTGTATATCTATCAATACAATAGAATCGGTGTAGTGTTTTTTTCTATAATGGAGTCATTTGTTAGCTCAACTTTCATCTTGAATGAATGTATTCCCGCTTTGGGCATTTGCCTGAGCACATAATAATAGTCACGTTTTGTGCCGTTATATATATAATCTCCTTTAAAATAAGATGTCACGTCTGATCCTGCGGGTGTATTGTCATCAAAATCGGCATTACAATAAATCTTGATCCCAGAGTTTTTCACATTCGAAAAATAAGGTATATGGACATAATTATTAGATTCGGGTGCGGATATAATAACGGTGTCTGAATCGCGGTCATACACTATCACATCGGATTCAAATGCAATCACATATGCTTCTTTTTTTATGGAATCGTCCGATTTCAGAGGATATTTACCTTCATAGTTGGCATTTGATATGGAATAATCGAGTAAATCTACTTTTCCTTCATAACAATCATCGAATTCTTCATAGCAAGTCATAGATGTGAGCAATAAAAATACAGTGGAAAGGAATAGATTAACGGCAAGTTTCATATTCTTTTGTGTTTAAAATATTAACTATTTCAAATATATAAAATAATATAATAATAAAGAATATAAGATTCATTTTGATCATAAATTCCCAATATTGTACATACCTATAGAATATCCAATATTTTATTAACTTTGGAAAACTAACCATTATTATCTTTATCGAAATGAAACGACTGACTGCTCTTCTCTTTTTTCTCACAAGTGCATTCATTTTATTTGGTCAAAGTGAAAATAAACTACAAGGCTTGCATGGTCTAACTTATAAAGGAAGCGATTATTTTGAATTTGCAGGCAACGAGATTTCGATCACCACACACAAGAATAAGAAACTGAATGCAAAGGATATCAGTTGGATAAAAAATAAATATAACCTGAAGAATGTGTCTTTGGAATATTCCGATTCTTCCCAGTCCAAGCCTAACCGGATCATTGTTTCCAGCAATTTTCAGACGGATGGACACGCCATCAACATCAATCAGACATGCTATATTTTCTTGACCAAAAACAATGAAGTGGAAACTATTCTCTTTCAGACAGCCAATGCAAGAGACACCTTGGCAGAGCGTCAGTTTCTGGAAGCATATAACCTTAATACCATTGGAAACTATGCTACACCATGTTGCAATGCCGATTCCATAGACTTTGCAGGACGAAACATCAGATTGGGATCGGACTGTAGGTGGATGAGTCCTCACAATGTATATTGCGGAAACAAAGGACAAGTGAGCTGGTCTGAATTTTCTACATTTGATGAAGCTGTAGAAGATTGCAAAACACGTATCAAAGCAAATGAAGACGATAAATCCATCGTTCTGTCTGACGAAGATCTTGACATTGACTTTGAGGGTGTACCCTCAGTCGCTAGACGTATTGTGTATTTGCCTGTCGAAGCTGTTTATGATAAAAAATACTCCAACTATGTGCTTGTGGTATATTATGTGGTGGAACAAGTGAGAGGCCGCTATCTGAGTTGCGTCATGAGTAACTACGGACAAAACAGATATGACTATCATTTGGGGCAGCTTCTCGCAGAAGTGATGACGCTCAACAGTGTTCCGGACGATGCGATCAATAATTTTGACACTAATGCTATCGAAGAGCTCAGCAATGAAGAAATAAATGCATGGAAAGGGAAAAATACCAGTAGAGATTATCCTTTTTCTTTTTCTGTCCAAGCAGGAGCCTTGTTCCCGTTAGGCAATCTGAATTCTGCTTTCGGAACAAGCCCTTATGTGGCTGCCAAATTTGGAGTATCAGACATCAAAACCGGATTCCGATTCGATTTTGGTTTTGGCATTGGTTTTCCATGCAACAGTAGTGAATTTGAGTATTATGACAACGGATATTCATTCCCGACCAAAACATCCAGCATACTGAATATCAGTCTATGGTGCGGACATGAACAAAAAATGATGAAGAATGTATATATGGAAAAATATATCGGTATAGGGCTAGGAGCGATGCAAACTGATACTAAAAAAGAAGTTTCGGATGATGAATACGATCAATGGTACAGTGCTGAGACTATCAATCTGAACTTAGGAGTAGGCATAAGGTACAAAAAGATCGGGTGCTTTATAGAATATAACTATGCCCCCTACTCCATTGCAGGAAAAGTGAGAAGCAGTTATGGTAACAGCTACCTAACCACAGGCATCAGTTTCAAATTCTAACAAGAATGTTTCTTTAAGGCAAAATATCAACATCAATTTATATGAAACTACAACACATATCTTTATTCTTCATCGGAGCATTATTACTGTTCTCATGCACAAATCGGCAAAAAGATGCACAAAAACCGATACCGCCACTGTCCGAAATAAACAGCAACACCTCGGATCCCGATTTTATGGACATAACTCTTGTGATGAGCAATGATCAGAAAACCGATTCAAGCCATATTTACTCAGCACAAGGCTTACACAACGGAGTGCAAGTAGGCTTCATAATTGAAATAAAATCAAATATTCCGGCAGGAATATCCGGCAATGACGATATTTCGCAAAGCGGATTTTCACAGAATGCAGTTTCATTCCGTTCGTCGGGGAAAGAAAGCGACGATTTCATCAAAGCCCTGGCTGAATTGTATAAAATACCTTTTCCTGATCATTTCACAAATAAGCCAATGAGTTTTACAGTTTTTTCGCTCAATGATAAGATTGCCGATCTTGATAAGAACGGGAAGTACAAGCTAAAAGTATTTATGGACGATGACGACATTTACGGAGAGATTTTCCTCAACATTGACACAGACAAAAGACTGATAGAACTGAACGAGAAAGACATAGAATACAGACCTGCGATCATCCGGTTCTTGTCTCGATGAACTAATTTACGCAAGCCACCACCAAAAAAGATAAGAGAGCATTCGATTAATTAAATGCTCTCTTATTCTATTCGTTTTGTTATGATTTATCTTTGTTTCTTCAGATAATTCACAATCCAGTCACCGACTTCCGATGTGGAATAAGCTTTTCGTCCCGAAGCAATATCTTCAGTCACAACACCTTCTTCGAGAGAAGCATTGACGGCATCACGAATGATTTTACCTTCGTCTTGCAGTTTGAACGCATATTCAAACATCATTGCTGCCGAAAGAATTGTAGCCACCGGATTCGCTATATTTTTGCCGGCAGCCTGCGGATATGAACCATGTATCGGTTCAAAAACAGAAGTATGCACCCCGATCGAAGCAGAAGGCAACATCCCCAACGAACCGGTGATCACAGAAGATTCATCTGTGAGAATATCTCCAAACAGATTTTCTGTCACCAACACATCAAAACGCTTTGGCCATTGGATAATCTGCATAGCAGCATTGTCCACAAACATATATTCGGTTTCCACTTCGGGATATTGTTTCTCTATTTCCTGCGCCACTTCACGCCACAAACGCGATGTGCACAAAACATTTGCCTTATCCACAACTGTCAGTTTTTTGCGTCGTTGCAATGCATATTCATACGACAAATGCAAGATACGTTCCACTTCTTCACGTGTATAGACACAAGTATCATAAGCCGTATTTCCGTCTTCACTCCTACCCTGTGGACGACCAAAATATAAACCACCTGTCAGTTCCCGCACACACATAAAATCAGCACCTTCAACAAGATCTGCCCGCAAAGGAGATTTGTGAATCAAAGATGGAAAAGTTGTGATAGGACGAAGATTTGCATACAAACCCAAATCTTTGCGCATCTTCAACAAACCCTGTTCGGGACGAATTTTTGCGGACGGATCGTTATCGTACTTCGGATCGCCTATTGCACCAAAAAGCACTGCATCCGATTCCATGCATAGTTCGTGTGTAGATTCTGGATAAGGGCTTCCCACTTCATCTATGGCACATGCCCCAACCAAACCATATTCATAAGACAACTCGTGACCGAATTTTTCACAAACAGCCTCTGTCACTCTCAAAGCCTGTCCGATGATTTCGGGACCGATTCCGTCTCCCGGCAAAACTGCAATGTTTAGTTTCATTTTTTTATATTTATTTTGTTTTAAATTCTCTGAATTAATAATAGACAAAACGATGACAAAATTGATCATTGTTTTTGTTACCTAAACCTCAGAATTATATTCTTCGAATATTTCTTCCAAATATTTTATTCTGGTCGAAGTATAGTTACCCTCCAAATATGTCCTGTATTGATTGAGATCAACTTCTGTTTTCAGATAGCGATCCATTGCTTTCTCAAAATTCTCATACGAATCTATATGAGGTGCAATCATTGTCGAATAATAATAAAAATTACCATTCTCTATTTAAAAAAATCATATACTTATTATATCTATCACATATCTTCAATTATATTCAACATCTTCTCAGTTGCTTTCACAGCAGCTTCCGTCTGGTCTGCATCAAGACCTCTTGTCTTAAAATCTTTTCCGTTGAATCGCCATGAAATTACGGTCTGAACCAAGGCGTCTGTACGCCCTCCGGGTGGAATAAGCACTAGATAGTTTGTCAGTTCCGGCTTTTGCTTACCTAGAATAGTATAAATTTTCCAAAGAGCTTTGGAAAAAGCATGATATTGTCCGTCTCCGGGAGCAGTTTGTTCATATTCCACTCCGTCAATTTCAATCCTAACCGTAGCCGTAGGTCTCAACCCTTTGGTTAGCAGAAATGCAAAGGAGACGATCTTGATCCGCTTCTCTTTTTCACTATTGTGTAGTACGTCAGAAATGATGTATGGAAGATCTTCCTGTGTGATAACTTCTTTCTTATCACCGAGTTCAATAACTCGCTCCGTGACCTTAGTCATTTCTGTTTCGGTAAGATCAATACCCAAAGCTTCTATATTTTTTCGGATATTTGATTTTCCGGATAGTTTACCCAAAGCGTATTCCCTGACGCGTCCAAAGCGTTCGGGATAGAGATCGTTATAGTATAGATTGTTTTTGTTGTCACCATCGGCATGGATTCCGGCACATTGCGTGAAAACATTTTCTCCCGTTATTGGTTGATTAGCTGCAATGTTCAATCCCGAATAAGTCTCCACAACCCTACTCACCCTGTTTATCTTTTCTTCCTTTATGCTTGTTTCGAGATGCAGATGATCGTGTAAGACAGCAATAACACTCGACAAGGAGGCATTACCTGCACGTTCTCCCAGACCGTTCATTGTCACATGAACACCTTTCATACCAACCTCTACGGCAACCATTACATTTGCCACCGCCAGATCGTAATCATTGTGTGCATGGAAATCAAAATGCAGATCAGGATAGCGTATTGTCATTAACCGACATGCCCGCCAAGTAGTATGTGGATTCAATATTCCAAGCGTATCGGGCAACATGAATCGTCTGATCGGCAGATCTTTCAATCCATCCATAATAAAATAGACATAATCTTCAGACTGCAATATTCCATTTGACCAATCTTCCATATATATGTTGACAGTCAATCCTTGTGCAACGGCATATTCAACTTCTCTTTTTATATCATCAAGATGTTCCTGCGGCGTTTTTCGCAGTTGCTCAGTCACATGTTTATAAGAGCCTTTGGTCAATAAATTGATCGTTTTGCATCCGACATCTTTTATCCATCGCACCGAAGATCCATTGTCCACAAATCCCAAAACTTCAAGGCGATCAATATATCCTGCACCTTTTGCCCATGCTGCTATTTTTTTTACAGTCTCAAATTCACCTTCAGATACACGCGCAGATGCTATCTCGACACGATTAACGCCCAGATCGACCAACAAAAGATGGGTAATGCTCATTTTCTCTTGCATCGAAAACGAAACACCATTGGTTTGTTCCCCATCGCGCAGGGTTGTATCCATTATTTCTATCATAACTTAATATGGCTTATTGGATTCGTATTTTTCTATTAAGTCTTTTTTAGACAGTAAATAATCAATATCGTCCAATCCCTTCAAAAGACATTCTTTCTTATAAGGATTTATCTCAAATGATTCGGATTTTCCGGTTTCATCATTTTTTATGGTCTGCTCCTCCAGATTGATGGTCAAAGTTGCTTCCGGATTTTTTTTGATGCTCTCAAAAATATCGGCTAAAAATTCCGGACTCACAATGACCGGAAGCAAACCGTTATTCAGTGCATTATTTCTAAAAATATCGGCAAAAAAGCTGGATACGACAGCCCGAAAACCATATCCTGATATTGCCCAAGCTGCGTGTTCGCGACTCGATCCACTACCAAAATTTTTTCCAGCAACCAAAATCTTTCCGCTATATGTCGGATTGTTTAAAACAAAATCAGCTTTTGGACTTCCATCCTTATTATAGCGCCAATCGGCAAAAAGATTTCCACCAAAACCTTCTTTGTCTGTCGCTTTCAAAAATCGGGCTGGAATGATTTGATCTGTGTCCACATTCTCAATAGGAAGTGGAACATATGTTGATGTTAATGTTTGAAATTTTTCCATTTTTCTTTATACGAATTATGCTCTTTTTGAAATAATTAGTTCATTGTGCGAGGATCTGTTATTTTTCCTGTAACGGCAGCAGCGGCAGCAACAAGCGGTCCTGCCAGAATAGTACGTGCTCCGGGTCCCTGACGTCCTTCAAAATTCCGGTTCGATGTGGATACTGCATATTTCCCGGCTGGAACTTTATCGTCATTCATTGCCAAACAAGCAGAACATCCCGGCTGGCGCAATTCAAATCCGGCTTCAGTCAATATGTCGTAAAGCCCTTCCTCCTTTATTTGCTGCTCAACCGACCAACTTCCCGGAACAAGCCAGGCAATCACATTATCAGCTTTTTTCTTTCCTTTTACGAAGTTTGAAAAGGCTCTGAAGTCTTCTATCCGTCCGTTGGTGCAACTTCCAAGAAATACATAATCTATTGCTTTGCCTTCAATCTTTTCACCCGGTTTCACACCCATATAGTCCAACGATTTCTGGAAAGAAATACGACCGGCTTCTTCTATTTCGTCCAAAGTCGGGATTGAAGCGTTCACAGCCATACCCATGCCCGGATTTGTACCATAGGTTACCATAGGCTCTATGTCAGCAGCATCAAATATCAATTCTTTGTCAAATTTTGCACCTTCGTCAGTTTTCAACGTCTTCCAATAGGCTAAAGCTCTGTCCCAATCGGTTCCCGTTGGAGTCTGTTCACGTCCTTTCACATAAGCAAATGTAGTTTCATCGGGAGCAATCAAGCCTCCGCGAGCACCCATCTCAATGCTCAGATTGCACAATGTCATGCGTTCTTCCATAGACATGGCACGAATAACCTCGCCGGCATATTCCACAAAATAACCGGTTGCTCCACCTGTTGTCAGTTTCGAAATCATATAAAGAGCAACGTCCTTTGCAGTCACATCCTTGCCCAATTTACCGTTAAAAGTGATACGCATTGTCTTGGGACGCGATTGAAACACGCACTGAGTTGCAAGCACCATCTCAACTTCAGAGGTTCCGATGCCGAATGCGACAGACCCAAATGCTCCGTGTGTGGATGTGTGGCTATCGCCACAAACAATGGTCATGCCGGGCTGAGTGAAACCGTTTTCAGGTCCAATGATGTGCACCACTCCATTTTTCTTATGCCCTAAAGGGAAAAAATAGGGCAAGTTAAATTCCTTTGCATTTTTGGAAAAAGTATCCAGCTGATTCTTTGAGATCGGATCTTTCACAGGTTGATCCTGATTGATAGTTGGAGTGTTGTGATCGGCTGTGAGTGTTGTTTTTTCTGGTCTGAAAACACTCAGTCCTCTTTCACGCAATCCGTTAAAGGCTTGAGGACTTGTCACCTCATGGCAATAGTGCCTGTCTATATATAATTGGACGGGGCCATCTTTTACTGTGGATACGGTGTGCGCATCCCAAATTTTATCAAACAATGTTTTCATACCTAAAATGTAATATTTCTATTGATTCTTTTCTTAAATAACAAATTTATTTACGGCATTTATAAATGCTTCGACCGAAGCCGTTACAATATCGGTGTTTGCCGAAAAACCATAATAATTAACACCATCGTGCGATACCTGCATATGCACTTTTCCTGTATCGTCACTGCCTTTATTGATGGCCTGAATCAAAAACTCTTCAATCACCATCTGGCGTTTTATGATCTGTTTCACAGCTTTTATTGCAGCGTCCACAGGCCCGTTTCCGGTTGACGAAGCTTCAAACTTCTCACCTGCTATATCAAGCCCGACAGCCGCTATACATCGCACTCCGACACCTGATGTCACCTGCATATAGTCAAGTTTGATGCGATGCATTTTGTCGGTTTCTTTTCCCGCCAAAATCAGAACATCTTCGTCCGATATATCTTTCTTCTTGTCGGCTAATTCTAAAAAATGCTGATAAATATCGGATAACTCTTCATCATTCACTTCAATTCCTAATATACTCAATCTGTTTCTCAATGCGGCACGACCGCTTCGGGCTGTTAAAACTATTGCATTATCATCAATTCCTACATCTTTGGGATCTATGATCTCATACGTAGACAAATCTTTCAATACACCATCCTGATGAATTCCCGACGAATGGGCAAAAGCATTACGCCCTACAATCGCTTTGTTAGGCTGAACAGGCATATTCATCAAACTCGAAACCATCCGGCTTATGGGATATATTTTTTTTGTATTGATATTGGTTTCAATATTCAAGTCTTTGTGACTCTTCATGGCCATCACCACTTCTTCCAGAGAAGTGTTTCCGGCACGCTCACCAATGCCGTTGACAGTGACTTCAACCTGACGTGCTCCATTCAAAACTCCCATGATGGAATTGGCTGTAGCCATACCTAAATCCTGATGACAATGTGTCGACAAAATCGCTTTTTTTAAGTCCACATGATCGACCAAATATTTTATCTTGGCACCATATTCGGTTGGCAAGCAATAGCCCGTTGTATCCGGAATATTGACCACCGTTGCCCCAGCATTCACAACCGCCTGCACAACACGGGCCAGATAAGCATTATCAGTTCGCCCGGCATCTTCTGCATAGAACTCCACATCCTCAACATAGCGTTTTGCATACTTCACGGCAGCTATTGCACGTTCTATTATTTCATCTTGATTAGAGTTAAATTTATACCTAATATGGTAATCGGATGTTCCTATTCCTGTATGGATACGTTTGTTTTTTGCATATTTGAGTGCTTCGGCAGCCACCTCTATGTCTTTTTCTACAGCCCGTGTCAATGCGCAGATAGTAGGCCACGTCACAGCTTTCGATATTTCTACGACCGAATTGAAATCTCCCGGACTCGAAATCGGAAATCCGGCTTCAATCACATCCACTCCCAGTGCTTCCAGCGATTTGGCAACCTCAATTTTTTCTATTGTATTCAATTGGCAACCGGGGACTTGCTCGCCATCCCTTAACGTTGTGTCAAATATAAATAATTTCTCCATTATTTAGGTTATTTTGTTCGTTTCATTTCTATTGTTAGCTGACCTCTAATATGGTTTCTGTTCCAACAAAAAAGCCTTTCTCTATCTGTGAGAAAGGCTTTACGTTACATTATTTCATATTTAATCTAAACTACATAGCATTCTCACCTCGGAATTTACAGAGGAGAATAATAATGCTAATAATAGTAGAGAAATACGTCATTATTCTTTTTTATTTGGCTTGATCTGATGCAAAGTTATTTCATTTTTTGAAATAGGCAAACAAAGTAACATTTTTTTTGAAAATTGACAGCTATAAAAAACAAAAAGGTCGGTACATTGCTGTATCGATCTTTTCTGCTTTTTTTTAAAAAATTTTCCGATTTACAATCCGGAACAAGAGTTAGATTTTTTTCTGTTGTATAAAAGCAGATAATAAAAAAGTACTCTGTCCTTTCAACTAAAATTTTGCTATTCTTACTTTGTAGCTTTAGCTGCTTCTTTAGCAGGTTTAGCTTCAGAAGTTGCAGTAGCAGCTTTTTTAGCTTTCTTTTTAGCTGGTTTGGCAGCAGGTTTAGCTTCTTTTGTTTCGCTCTTAGCTTCTGCTTTGACTTCGGTTGTTGCTTTTTTAGGAGCTGCTGATTTGCTAGCTTTAGCATCTTGTGCCATTACACTAGTTGAAGCAAGAAGGGCGATTGCCATAACACCTGATAAAATAACTTTTTTCATAATTCTTTTTCCTAATTAAAGGGTTATACATATTTGTTAAATACGATGCAAATATATATGCGAATTCAGGGAAATGAACGTTAATCCGCGTTAAATAAAAAGCCTCTATGTTTAAGTTTTGCGAATGAATATTTAATATGTTTAACGGTATTCTGTTTTTGATGTTGGTGGCCATAAAACATATCAAAATGCACATTTTTATATGTCAAAATTTGTCTGAAACCTAGTATTTATATCAAAACGACAAGCATCTATAAATTAACATTTTAGTTTCTCATTTTGACTTTTAATCTGCAAAACTGCAAAGAATCAGATACATGGCTCTATCATTATCAGAAATCCCTCAATTCTTTGCTTAAGCGTTGCACAGGCAACCCCATTATGTTATAGTATGATCCGGAGATATGCTCCACTCCAATGTAGCCAATCCATTCCTGAATTCCGTACGCACCGGCCTTGTCCAATGGTTTGTATTTATCTACATAATAATTTATATCTGCCTCTTCGAGCCGAGCAAACCTCACATCAGAAAACACTGAAAATGTTTTTACCTTTTCTTTCGTAAAAAGACAAACTCCGGTTATCACCTGATGAGTTTTGCCTGACAATTCCCGCAACATTCGCTTCGCATCATCCTCATCTTGGGGCTTACCATATACTTTATTGTCTAAAATCACTAATGTGTCTGCCGTGATGACCAAGGTTTCGCCATCAATCAGATCGGCATAGGATTTTGCTTTTTTCAATGCCAGATATTCAGGAATTTCACTACATGGCAAATCGTCCGGATATGATTCTTCCAGATCAGGCAGCAATTTTATATCGAACGGTATATTCAGACCACTCAATAATTCTTTCCGTCTCGGTGATCCGGAGGCTAACAAAATTTTGTATTTACAGTTCATTTTTATTTCAGTACACTAATATTATAAAGCTTGTCTCAATCGTACCAATTTGGTCATCAATTCTTCCAACTGATCCAATGGCAACATATTTGCACCGTCTGACAACGCAACAGAAGGATTGGGATGTGTTTCTATGAATAATCCATCCACACCTGTGGCTATGCCGGCTTTGCACATTGTTTCTATCAATTTAGGTTGTCCACCGGTTACTCCGGATGCCTGATTGGGTTTTTGCAAGCAATGTGTGGCATCCAGCACAACAGGAAAGCCAAACTCTTGCATTTCCGGTATTCCTCTGAAATCGACAACCAGATCGCCATAGCCGAATGACACTCCCCGTTCCGTCAATATAACATTATTGTTCCCTGAATCCACTATCTTCTGAGCTGCAAATTTCATCGCATGAGGTGCAAGGAACTGCCCTTTCTTCACATTCACAATTTTGCCTGTTTTAGCGGCAGCTATTAATAGGTCTGTTTGACGACAAAGAAATGCCGGAATTTGCAACACATCCACATATTCCGCTGCCATTGCTGCTTCGTCCGATTCGTGTATATCCGTCACGGTTGGAATGCCAAACGTATCACTCACTTTTTTCAATATTTTCAAGGCCTTTTCATCCCCGATACCTGTAAATGAATCTACACGCGAACGATTTGCTTTCTTATACGAGCCTTTGAAAATATACGGTATATTTAATTTGTTTGTGATTGTCATTATTTTTTCTGCTATGTCTAACGCCATTTCTTCGCCTTCAATCACACACGGACCGGCCATCAGAAAAAAATTCTCGTTTTTCAAATCTGATATATTCATTGTCTTACATCATTATGTTATTTTACTTCCAATTTCTTATATTCTTTATTATAGACAGGCACTACTTGCACAGTGTCCGTTTCGAGGCAATATTTCGCTACACCCAAAAGATCATTGGCTGCCAGACGTTTTATGTGCTCGGTTTGTTCTATATAGAGGTTTATATCGGGCATTGCCGCACGCCATATAGACAACGCCACTTGCACTGCATCTGAATCTACCTCATATCCACCACGGCTTATCAAGAGGCTAGCCAATGCTCCACCAAAGAGGCTGTCTTCAATATTGAACCTGTTCTTCCAACCAGAACATAACACCAGCACATCTTTTTGTTCTGCAATACAGAAATTTGCAATTGCCGAAAGATTAGAGAACGAACCTATTGTCAGGCAATATGAATCTTTGGCCATTTCTATGGCTCGCGTACCGTTTGTTGTGGTAAAAACAATTTCCTGCCCACTGACTTTTGCAGGAGTATATTCAGATGGAGTATTTCCAAAATCGGCAAAATCGACACGTTTAACGTTACGCTCTCCTCCGACCAGATAGCCTTTATCTTTATATTCCTTTGCTTCCTCTATTGACTCCACTGGGATTATATACTTTGCTCCATTAGCAAAAGCAGCGCACATAGTGGTTGTGGCTCTGAATATATCTACGACCACAACAATCGAATCATTGTTCTGATATGCCGGATACAATAGCGGGGAAAAACATATTTCTACTTTCATTTTCTGATTGAAATTATGATTTTTGATTTATAGATTACTCATTATGCAGAATCTTTTTTATAATTTTCTGGCTCAACGGTTTCATTGTCTTATTAAAAACAATAGATGCCAGATAGGAAAAAACAATAACAAAGACCAGATGGCCAAAAGAACCCAATGTAATGAACAAAGGTGATTGCCCCCTAAAAAAGGGAATCGTAAATTCACGTAACGACCCATTGAACAAAAACATGAACATACTTATGTTTCCTAAAAACAAAAATGCCTTTGCGATCCGCCCCTTAGAATTGTTATAGATCGGATAGAAGATAAACAATAATAATATGGCGGCCGACAGAAAACCGAACGGAAACATATAGCCGGTCAAATTTGCCGAAACGAACACGACTAGAGCCAGCATTACATATTTAATGTTTATTTTCAATGAGTCTAATCTGGCAATGGCAATGCCAAGCAAAAATTCGGGTAAATGTCCCAGAAAATTACCGAACATGGGGATATTGAATCTTTCAGTTATTGGAAACAGAACATATATCAAAGCGTAGACAGCTATCAATAGGATATAAAAACCTTGTTCTTTTTTCTTGTCTATATATTTATATAAGAAGGGAAAAAGAAGGTATAGTTGAACAATGAGCGAAAAGAACCACCAGACACCAAAATCGGAATATATGCGGGTATAAGAAAGATTCTTTAGCATGGACAAGAACCAAACCGAAATCTTGAGCATCTGTTCAAATGTGTATTTATAGAATAGAATTGAAAAGATAACAACCAGCCCGAACAACATCAGGGAATAAATCTTCGTGAGGCGTGGAACAATATAGTCCTTATACGATATTTTGTCGTTCGCCATATATTTCTTGGTCAATCCAAAGCCACTCGAAAAAACGAACAATTCAACTCCAAAATGACCGAAATAGGAAAGAACACTGTTGAATATGGTCAAAGGATTATCAGCAACAACACTCAGAAATCGAAGGAATTCGTTCAAGTCATAAGAAATGTCATTCTCCTTTACACCGCTTATCACATGCAAAAAATTATGTAGAACAATTATAACAATTGCAATGCCTTTGATTATATTTATCTGATTCCTGTCTAACTTGTACAGAGATAAGTTCATCGATGATCGGGTTTTGTCAATAACATAGATGCTTGCACAAAGGTAGGAATAAAACGTTCAGTTTGCCAAACAAGAAAGTGATTCAGGATATTTTTATTTTTCTGCTCAAGTGTGGCTAAAGATTATAAAAAGACATCACGCTGCATCCATTGAAATGAAATACAGCGTGATGAGGTATGAGATATTATCCTGTTCAGGATTTTAATTCATATATCAAAATGAAAAATCGACTCCGGCTCCGAACACTTTATTTGTTCTGGAGAATACATCTGTTCCAGACAATCCCAAGTTTTGATAGTTAGAAGATTGTTTTGTCCAATCAGAATAGGTTGTCCAAAAATATCCAAGATTGATCTTTACTTTTGGAGACACTCTCACCGCTCCTCCCAAACCTATTGAATAAGAATTGCAGGCAAAGCTCAAATCTTTCTGATAATCATCAGACACTCCATAGTTCGTGAACTGGCAACCGGCACTAACCAAAAACATATCATTGATCTGATATTCCAATCCACCCAGAAATTCGTCCGTTCCTCCACTTATATATTTTTGTTTGTCGTTGTCCATTTGAGCTTCAGAATCAAAAAAGTGGTGATACCCAACACTTGCTATCAATTGTGGAATGATCCGGTATGAAGCACCTACCGTCAATAGTCCGGGAATATCATGAGGTGTGTTCACTCCGTTTTTAAACATTCCCGTGTCATCAACCTTTGTTTTATTCTCTACATTCAATGCTGTCCTGAACTCATATTTGAGACCTATATTCAGTTTCTCATAATTGAAATTGAGTCCGATGATAGGCGAAATTCCCCAACCGGTCTGTTTGCAATCTAACTCAACACCTGTTGTCGAAGCTTTCTTCAGCAGTTCCAACTTAGCCAATGTAGCGGCATCAGTCGTGTTTGCGATTGCTAAATCTAATATTCTATCGGCACTAACCATAGTTCCATTATATCCCAGAGCAGCCGATGTTGGATTCGATTTCAGATCTCTCAAATGTCCTACATAACTATTGCTCACAATGTTTAAACGGAAACCACCATACATGGAGAACATATCATTCATTTTATATGTTCCTCCCAGTTGTGCGCCATAAATGATTGAAGAACCTTCCATAAAAGCATCAACAGAATATTGATTTGCAGTGATTCCTCCGGGCACGGCAGCTCCCACTTGCTGAATAATCACAGGAAGCATAGACATACCTGCCTCAAAAGACGGCAAACCATTGTTGAACGTTGCCTTACCTCCACCTCCGGATATGGCAAAACTTCCTGACAAAGCCCAGCTTCCTTTACGATATACACCTTGCACACTTGGTATGATTGGCACAGAAGCAGTTCCTTCAAATGATTTTGTTGCAGAGCCGCCATTCATGGCAAATGGCGCGAAAGTAGATGTTATGGTTCGGGTTTGTGAAGCACTCTGGTTGTTTATTGAAAAATGAAAACCTTCCGGCAATTTGATCAATGCAGCAGGATTGGTATACACCGCATCTATTTCCGTCGATGCATCACGTGCCGGATTTCTCAAAAAATGTACACTCTGGTTCGTATTAGTTAGAAGACCTCCAGCAAAAGCAACAGAAGAATTCAATATGAATGCAGCAAAAGCTATTCTTGACAGATTTTTCATACAAAAAAAATGTTTTAGGTTGTTAGGTAAACTTGACAGATAGATATTGATTTGTTTTTCAAAATATTATCCTATTTCTAAGCTCATTATTATCCGGATATTTAGTTGATCCGGGCAGCAAAGATATAATATAAAATTTAGTTTCAAAAGAAACTATGATAAATCATTTAGCTGATTATCAGATTAATTGATTACTTAAACAATAGTTGCATAGGACTCTATCTCTCCTGAAGAGAAATACAAAATAAACGAACAGAATGTGTATCAGGAGTATATTTATAATATGCTATAGATTGCTATTATATGACAGACACTTCCTCCGAGAACAAATATATGGAAAACCGTATGCATATATTTCTTTTTTGCCCATGAGTAAAACAAAGCTCCGACAACATAAGAAACCCCACCGCCCACCAACCAATACAAAGCTTCGATATGTTCCGTAGCATTTAATGTATCAATCAAAGGTTTTAAAGCGATCAAAATGCTAGCTCCCATTATCACATAGCATATAGTTTCGAGATTATTGTGTGTTGACGTCCTCTTAAAACTCGAAAACACGCCAACAATGGCGGCCAACCAGATAAATGCAAAAAGAGACCATCCCCACGCACTTTGTTCCCGTAGAACTATTAATGTGAAAGGAGTATATGTGCCTGCAATATGAAGATAGATTGATGCATGATCAAATTTTTGAAGCATGCCTTTTATTTTTTCATCTGTAGATGCGTGATAACAAGTCGATATTATATAACAAGTGAGCATCCCGAAGAGATAGACAATGACGCTACCCACAGCCCAATTGTTTTCGCCTTTTATTGCAACCGTTAGTAAAATATATGAAGCTGCCAATCCAAGAATAATCCCAATTCCATGGGAAACTGTATTTGCAATTTCTTCTGTTTGTGAATATGCTCTGGCTCTGCTCACGTTTTCTATATTTTTTTTATTTTTAAGAGTCTGTAAAAGTAATTATAAAAAGGTTCTATGGGCTTAAATGATATATGAAAAGAAAACCAATTTCCAAATAATTACAACCAAATATCCGGATCAGGTGCACTTAGACAATAAAAAAGTCTCCCTGAAAATCAGGAAGACTTTTTTATTAATTCAGAAAAAGCTCTTTATTTTTTCACAACCTTTTTGGTGACAACTTTGCCATCGTGAAGATTCACGGTCAACAAATAAGCTCCTGCAGGTAAACTTTCTATATTTGTTTTATTGGATTTGATTTTCAAGACCAATAATCCTTGAGCATTATACAATGTCGCATCAACAAATGATCCTTCTATATTTAGAACATCTGCAACAGGATTAGGATACACTCCGATTTGACTATCCGGATCTTCCGTAGCATTCGATATGCTAGAATAGCCTTCCAGACACACTTCATTTGAAGGTAAAGATTCTTCCTGAATGTCATAGAAAGTTGTCACTTTATAGCAACTAGCTGCATCGAGAGGTGATGCGTCAACGAAGTTATTCAAGACTGTAATATCGTTTAATGCTTCACCATTTCTGTATATTCTATAACCCAGAATTCCGTCTTTGGCAGTAGCACTTCCTTGCACTTTTTGCACTTTTGCCCGTATGCCGAGAGTCCAGTTAAAACTATTGTATTCATCCGTATAAGATGTCAATTTTGTCCATGTTACTCCATTATCTTCCGATATCAGGTTAGATCTTCCATCCAAGAAACTATCTGTTGTCACTTCGTTGGCAGTAAGAATAATAGGCAAGTCGTCTTCTTTATGTTTGGTGACTTCAAATCCTAATATTAGAGATTTTGAACTATCCAATACAATAGGAGTCGCAATTTCAAATTCATTCCAAGTTTCGCGTTTATAAGAAGTAATGGCCTGATCTAGGACTGTTACACCATCTTGGAAAGCGACCAAGTTGTATTCGGGCATATCTGCTGCATCTAAATAAGAAGATATTGGATAACCCATGATAGATTTCAAATAATATCCATCGTAAGAAGCTAATTCTCCGGCCTTAAATTCTATTGCAGCAATGAAAGGCACACCTTCATCACCAATAGTGTAAGCATAATCGGAAGAATCTCCGTAACCGATAGTTGCAACACCTTTAGAGTCAAACCAATGCAGAGATACAGCTTCATTCTTTTCCTCTCTCTTAGCCGACAAATCGGATGGCGCATCTACTGTCAATTTATCGGAAGAAGAATAGATACGAATATTGTCAATAGTCCAGACAAGCGATCCTCCGGTATTATTACCAGTGCCAACAAGGCGAATCCGAATCACTTTTCCGGCTGCTACAGAAGATATATTTTCTTCTTTATACTCAAAACTGCTCATATCCTTAGCCGGATATTCTTTTATGAGATGCCACTCAGATCCATCAAAAACCTGTAGCTGCATTTTGTTTTCACCACTCAACTGATATATAGAGGATGAGATATTAAAAGACACATACAGGTCAGAGTAAGCCGTAGCATCAAAATATGCTGAACTCAAAGATTCATTATACAAAGTGCCTGAAGGAGGCATATAGACAAGACCGGGTGCAAAAATTCCGGCATATGAGTCTGTAGCCCAATTCGCAGAACTTGCTGGATTTACAACCCAATAATGAGTATCCAAACTAGCGGATTCAAAAGATTCGTGGAAAGGTAAAGGCAAACTTCCTGTGATTCCAATCTGCGCTTTTTCAGTCTGCTTAGATTCTTTATCTCCATCCCAAACGGCCGATATTGAATATGAATATTCGCCCGGAGCCAGAGAGTTATCAGCGTAAGTGAGCGTTGTTATAACACTACCGTTCACTTTCACTCCATCTTTATATACATTATATCCTGTGAGCACATGAGCTCCATCGCTTGCAGGAGCAGTCCATGCCAATGTAACATTCCCTTTTGTCAACTCTTCTGCACTCAAATTTTGAGGTCTGTTTCTGACATCCAAAGGATTTGTTATGTCAAGCAGCCACATTATAGTAGCATAATCTGCACTCAATCCAAATCCGCCAATTCTGGTTCCATCTGTCGATATGCCCATAGGAGTAGAAATAATTGTTCCTTCCGGCACATTAACTCCCAGTTCTTGAAGATAAGAATCCAGATTGTACAATCCTATTTTTTCATTGAATACGAAGGCATCTCTTTCATATCCATAGTTAATTTGAGCATAACCATAAGCTGTGCCATCATTGGAAACTACAGAGCATGAAGAACCTAAAGCAGCGGTTTCCTGATCGTCCAAGACAATGGTACGATCTTCATCCACCACATAAATAGCAGCACGGCTATTGATCTGTAATGCTACATATTTGCCATTAGGACTCACTGATGATGCCTCACCGGGACCCACCATACCATTGTATGTTATTTTTCTCAACTGTCCGTTAATCCAAACCACAGGTGTCCTGTTCCAGTTTGGAGCAGCCCAACCACACGCTACATTGCCATCATCGGACAAAGACATTACTTTAGCTCCTTGTCCTGCATTTACATATTCATATTGGGTTAACACCCCATTTTTCCAGACACATGGTATCAACACAGATCCATCCGCTGATTTTATTGACCCACCGACAATTGATCCATCGGCTGATATTGCATCGGCACTACTACCTGATTCGCTATTGACTTCAGCTATTGCAGGATTAATACCCAGACTATGCCATTTGCCATCTTTGTAATATCCGGCACTTTGCAACGGAACATATGAGTCGTCCCAATCTTTATACATGTAGGTTGAGTCTGCAAATAATCCGGCAATCGTACCATCATTAGCCACAGCATGGGCTTCTGAAACTATATCGGGCGTTATTTCTTTGATCTGCCCGTCTTGTGAATTCCAGATGAAAGAATAAGCACCCGGAATATAACCCACAACACGCTGACCGTTGCGAGACATCCCCGTTATGAAAGACCCTTCGCCTACGACCTGGAAATTGTTTTGCGCAATAACCAATTCCGACATAAGGACAATCATTGAAAGTAGTAAATAAAATTTCTTCATAATTTTCTTGTGTTTTGAATTAATTTGTTTACAAATATACCATTATTAACAATAAAAAACTCATCAAAAGCTCTATTTATCGCAAAAAAGAAAAAAGAAAACCAACGGAATTCACATCTATCGATGCTTATTTAATCAATAATTTGTACTATTTTTGATCTTGATATCCATCCTAAACTAAGTGAAGGACATATGAAACCAATCTTTTCAAAAACGTTTTTTTTGCCTCTTATTTTTATTACAATATTTGCAATAGATGCAAATGCAAAAAATAAAGAGATAATGATTAAATACAGCCAACTTCTGGATGAGAATCATACTATTACAGGTCAATTATACGATATTGAAGGAAACAATATTGCAGACGCAAAGATCAATGTAAACAACTATGCACTATCCACAAAATCTGATGTTGATGGATATTTTACACTCAAACTACCTCAATATGCTATGAATGATGAGAGAATTACACTTGTCATTGAGAAAAAAGGATATAAACCAAAAACAATTTTCTTCTACACACCGATAGCCGTAAACAATACACGCCTGATTGAATCCGACAGCGAGTCGTCCATCACCATTGAACAAATAGAAGCAGATCAGTCTCTGATAAGAGGAATCGTCACAGGGACTACTGATGGAATTTCAGGTATGTCGGTCACTGTCAGCAATCAAAAAATCGGAACAGTGACAGATATGGAAGGTGAATTTCAGCTAAATCTACCCGATGCCATAATGAATCAAAAACAAATAACACTGAACCTTTCGTCCGTTGGATATAAACCATTATCTGTGAAAATAAATACATCTGAGATCCCTTTAATGATGAGAGTAAAATTATTTGAAAAGGCTGAATTGAAGACGGTATCACCGTCCGATAGAAAAAAGAAATTTAATGATGACATCTACTAAATCCGGCATATGCAAGTTCTGTACGAAGACAATCATATAATTATAGTGAACAAAACCTGCTCGGAAATAGTGCAGGGCGACAAAACCGGTGACAAACCACTTTCCGAAACTGTCAAAGAATGGCTGAAAGAAAAGTATAACAAACCGGGAAATGTATTTTGCGGTGTCACCCACAGATTGGACAGACCAGTCAGCGGCATTGTGATATTTGCAAAAACAAGCAAAGCTCTGCCACGGCTGAATGAAATGTTCAAAAATAAGGATATCAAAAAAACATATTGGGCAATAGTTAAAAACACACCCGAAAAAGAAGAAGAAACTCTCATTCACTACTTGGTACGGAACGAAAAGCAAAACAAATCGTATGCCTACGATCTGGAAAAACCTCAATCCAAGCAAGCTATTTTGCACTATAAGATGATAGCCAGATCTGACAAGTATAATTTACTTGAAGTTGACTTGGAAACAGGTAGACACCATCAAATCAGATGTCAATTGGCAAAAATAGGCTGTGTGATAAAAGGAGACTTGAAATACGGAGCAGAAAGATCAAACCCTGACGGAGGAATCAGCTTGCATGCCCGCAAAGTTAGTTTTATACATCCCGTATCGGAAAAACTGATCGAAGTGACCGCGCCCGTACCGGACGACAAATTATGGAAAGCTTTTGAAGCTATGTTATCAGTTTCTTGAACGTTTTTTTATATTTTTGTATCATTCTAACTGCAAAACAAGCTCAAATATGAGAAAGAATATCAACTTTTTATTCATTTTCGCATGTGTTACATTAATGCTTGCCGCATGCAACAATGATGATGACAATGATAAATTCTTAACCGGTGAAGAAGCAAAGAATGCTATCATTGGGGATTGGCACATCAAATCCATATCGGCTGTTTCCAATTATTCAGAATTGGACAAAGTGTCTGACTATTTGTTTGAAACACTGCTGTTGAATGTGAATATCATGCAACTAAGCTTTGACGCAGATTCAGTGACAACACAAGTTAAGATGGAGAATATAGAAAATGCATATCCGGATGGAATCATGGCACGAGACAAATATCAGCTTGTGGACGACAATTTATACATTAAAAGTTCAAGCCTCACAGCTTCCACCGGAACGACCGTCGTTCTGCCGTTCAAATATACTATTACGAATAAAAATCTGGCCATAAAAATGACCGTGAACAAAGTGATGCTCACAATGTTGGTCAACATGACCGCATCCATGATCACAGACGCCACACTGCAAAGTTGGGTACAAAGCGTGTTGACAGCCGTGCCCGATGACTACAGTGGTGAAATCACTGTAAATTTAACAAAATAAGTGAGCTGAATATATTGGAAGTTTGTAATAAATGTTGTAATTTTGCCACCCGATTGCCAATAGGCCAGATAAAGTAACCATGCTAAAGTGGTTCGCCTCAGGCACATAACTTGTAAAAGTTTTTATTGCAAATGTACGCAATTGTAGAAATTCAAGGACAACAATTTAGAGTTGAACAAGGACAAAAACTATTTGTCCACCGCATTTCAGCAGACAAAGGAGCTGAAGTTGAGTTTGATAAAGTATTATTAGTTGACAATGCAGGCAAAGTTGCTGTTGGTGCTCCCTATGTCGGAGGTGCTAAGGTTGTACTCACTGTCGGAGATCAGGTAAAAGGTGAAAAAGTTCTTATTTTTCATAAGAAAAGAAGAAAAGGACACCGCAAATTGAACGGTCACCGTCAACAATTTACAGAAGTCACAGTGAAAGAAGTTATTGCTTAATCAGTTAAAAACAGGAAAAAATGGCACATAAGAAAGGTGTAGGTAGTTCGAAGAATGGTCGTGAATCGGAAAGTAAACGACTAGGAGTTAAGGCTTTCGGAGGCGAAACTGTGAAAGCTGGTAATATTATTGTTCGTCAAAGAGGTACAACTCATCATCCTGGCGCAAATGTAGGTATCGGTAAAGATCATACATTGTTTGCTCTAGTTGACGGAGTAGTTGTTTTCCGTAGAAAAAAAGACGAAAGATCTTTTGTTTCTGTTCTACCCAAAACAGCAGAAGCATAAATCAAAGCAGACAATCGATTTAGAAATAAGATAGGTTTGTAAAAAGCAGTTGGAATTATCCAACTGCTTTTTTTGTATAGCCATGATTTCCATACATATATTGTTAATTTTATGATCTATTAATTTAATAGCCCAATACATGAACATAATAGGCTTCATTTCTGTTAAATTATAAATTGAATATTTATAAATAAAAAAATTAATCATGAGCAAATTTGAAATTACAAAAAGGAAGAACGATGAATTTCAGTTCAACCTGAAAGCTGCTAATGGTCAGGTCATTCTCTCAAGCGAGGGCTATGGCACAAAAGCAAATTGCCTGAATGGCGTTGAATCAGTAAAGAAAAACAGTCAGGTAGATTCTCATTTTGAAAGCAAAACTGCAACCAACGGCAAATTTTACTTTAATCTGAAAGCCTCTAATGGACAGATTGTTGGCACAAGCCAAATGTATGAAAGTGAATCGGGCAGAGACAATGGAATAAAATCAGTGAAAACAAATGCTCCGGGAGCAGAAATAGCAGATTTAACAGTCTGAAAAGAGAAAAAACTGCGCTAATTCGTAACACATCTAATTAATATATAAAAGAGTTGTACAGTTCTTCCTTGTGCAACTCTTTCCTTTATTTCATAAAAAAATTATTTCGGACTATCTACATCTAGTTGATCCTGATTATCCTCTTTTGTGAAATTTGCTACAAAATCACGATCGAAGATAAAAATACAAACCGAAATTGTCAATCCTGCCAATATGCCGGCAGCTCCGGCAATGGAACTAAACATTTCATCATACCCTGCAATGTAGAAGACCAATGCTCCTCCCATCGAATTTATCATTCCATGAAAAATGCTGGGACCAATTATAGATTTCGTTTTCAATCTGATATAAATAAATATTGGTGTAATAGATATTGTAAACAGACACATCACCAGAATGCCAATATAAGGATGATTAGGATAGTTATGTCCCATCATAATCAGCGGTGCATGCCACAATCCCCATATTGAACCTATGATAAGAGATGATTTTAGAAAGCCTAATTTTTGTGTTTCATATAGCAATAACCCTCGCCAACCAAGCTCTTCTCCAAATGCAAAAACCATATTGATAGTGGATCCGGCAATGATGCCGGCAATAAAAAAAATGATAAGTAGCATGAAAGGCGAAACATGAGTAAAAATCTGTTCATACATGTCTCTTACATTATCGGGCAAATTTGGAACAAGAGCAAAAAGCCTTTCCAAAAAGCCATCACTCGAGAAATCGAGTATACCAAACTGCGCTATATGCAACCCGTTGCCAAACAATGCAACAAAGGCAAATACAAGTAGATAGAGAAGCACAAAAAACAACGGTATATGCAGAAACCACTTCAACCCATTCTTTTTATACCACAAACCATAAGGTTTCAAACTTTCTTTATAAATCAATCTTTGCACAATGAGTACAGCAATCGCCGGAGACATCATATAAAAGAGAGCAACAACAAATGTCGATAATATATTATTCAGACCAGTCCCCGACAAATATAGTCCTGCTGCAGTAAGCCAACTTAAGCCGAATGAAAAAAGGATATATAAACCTATTTTTCTCCAATTAATTCTACCTTCCATATATTGAAACTTTGAGTGTTTTATTTTTCTGAGTCCAAAGATAATCCTTATTTTTGTTCAAAAATAAATAAAAACAAGTTGTGATTAAAATCTGTTGGACATAAGTTTTTTTTTCATGACCTATTTTAAATAAAACTTTCCGTATGAAAATTGATATCAGAAAAGCAGAAAGTCAGGATTTTCCGGCAATAATGCAGATGATTCATGAGTTTGCAGAATTCTTGGGCAAATCAGAGAAACTGGAAACATCTGTTGAAGATTTGATACAAAACAAAGAATATTTCATTTGCCTGATAGCCGAAACAGAAGACAAGAAACCTGCCGGATATGCTTTAGTGTCTTACAATTACCATACATGGACAGGTAAATCTATTTATCTGGACGACCTGTTTGTAAAAGAACAATTCAGAGGAAAACACGTGGGTAGCAAACTCATCCACGCTATCTTTGACCTTGCTAGAACCAGTGATTGCAAAACGGTGAGTTGGGAGGTACTCAACTACAATAAAAACGCAATAGAGTTTTATAAATCACTAGGGGCAATAATAGGTGACGACAACCTGAATTGTGTGTTTAAACTATAAAAGAGACAAAACAACATGAAACAATATCACGATCTGCTCAGACGCGTTCTGGCAGAAGGTCAGAAAAAAGAAGATCGCACTGGTACAGGCACAATCAGTGTGTTCGGACATCAAAGCCGCTACAATATGGCAGATGGCTTTCCGATGATGACAACAAAGAAGCTACATCTCAAATCTATTATATACGAATTGCTTTGGTTTCTGGCCGGAGATACCAATGTGAAATACCTGCAAGACAATGGTGTACGCATCTGGAATGAATGGGCTGACGAGAACGGCGACTTAGGTCATATATATGGTTATCAATGGAGATCGTGGCCTGACTATGATGGCGGTCACATAGACCAGATAAGCAATGTGGTGAATGATATAAAGAACAATCCTGACTCGCGCCGGATTATTGTCAGCGCATGGAATGTAGCTGACATACGAAATATGAATCTGCCTCCATGCCATGCATTCTTTCAATTCTATGTTGCCGATGGAAAGTTGAGCCTGCAACTCTATCAACGCAGTGCCGACATATTTCTAGGTGTACCTTTCAACATCGCATCTTATGCCCTATTGTTGAAGATGATGGCACAGGTAACAGGTTTGCAGGAAGGTGATTTCGTACACACATTGGGCGATGCACATATCTATCTCAATCATCTCGATCAAGTGCATCTGCAGCTATCGCGCGAACCGCGACTTTTGCCTCAGATAAAACTGAATCCTGATGTGAAAAGCATCTTTGATTTCAAATTTGAAGATTTCACGCTCGAAGGATACGATCCACACCCGCACATAAAGGGAGAAGTTGCTATCTGAAGAGATATCAGAATTAATACATCTCAATTTCCGAATCTATTTTACCACCTTATTATTAGCCGAGTTTTTGGGATTGATCTTTATTCTTCTCTAATTTTAGAGGGTGGAATCAAACTTTACACAAACAAAAATGGTTTATATATTTATAGGCATATCAAATCCAATTATATATTACTATATTACAACTAACAAAATTTTACAACAATGAAAAAATTAATTTTACTATTAGGCATTTTTATCTCTACAGCCGGAGCTTTTGCTCAGAAAGGAAACAAGTCCGTTCTTCTCAATCTAGGATATCAGACCGACTATGACAGGCTTATGCTAGGTGGAGAGTTGCGATATGGACTGACTAAGGATCTCCGAATTGCACCTGATTTTCAATTCTTCGTACCCAACGATCATGTTACAGGACTTGATATTAATGCAAACCTGCACTATGTTGTACCTTTGCAAAACAATTTGGATCTATATCCGTTGGCAGGTCTTGCAATAACCAATAACAGAGTCTCTGTGAACGGATGGTCAAACAGCGATACGGACGTAGCCTTCAATCTGGGTGCAGGACTCGATTATAATCTGAATTCTGCTTCATACCTCAATTTTCAGTTTAAATATATGTTTCAGGACAATGGATGTGCCGTTCTATCGCTCGGATACGGCATCCGTTTCTGAGATAAGAAATGAACCGGAACCTTATCCGATTTGTTTTGATTATATAATCAATCAAAAGAAAGGAACAGCTCTATGGCAGAACAAAAAACAAATCAAATCAACGAAAAATATGCAGCTCAACTGTCCGAGCTGAAATGTCGCAACAGGCGTCGCTATGCTTTTTATGCAGTATCAGCTATGCAAATAGCTTCATTTTGCCTTTTATATTATCTGGGACGTTCGTCCCGAAAGTAAAGGGCACATTTCACGTAGAAAATAGAAAAACAAAAAGCCGTCTCTTCATTTCACGATAAGAGGCGGCTTTGCTCTATCCATCTAAGAACAATATTTATGTCGCAGTCAATATTTGTTCCAAAATTCTATTTATCTCCCTGCTCTTTTTCATCACCATCAAATGATCTCCATTTTCTACAACAAAAGCATTTTGTATAGATTTTATCGGAAACGTCAGGTCTTTTGTTCCATGAATATGATATAGGTTTTCTACATGAACGGGAGGTTTCCAATTCAAAATCTGCCGAATAGCCCATTTCATATACACAGGATTGGTGTTGTCCGTGAACTCATCTGATTCGGATGGCGGAATATGATATACATATTTCACAAAAAGCTTAGACAGAACACTGGTTTTAGATAAAATGTCCATCGGAAAACGTTCTGCAAAATTAACCTTTCGCCCCAATTGAAATAAGGTAGGCACTTCCTGTTCGTTTTTTATTGACGATATGATAATGTTCTTTTCGGGTTTCAGAAATTTATTCATTTCCTGAATAACGAACCCACCGAACGAGCATCCTACAAGCACGAATGGTTTTTGTAAATCTATCGACTCTGCCATTTTTTCTGCATATTCCAACAAGGTTTCATCACCTTGGGGAATATACCATTCGATATATTTTTTCTCAAAACCATCGGGCAATTTAATCCTGTCAAAGATATGACAGTTTGCCAAAAAGCCTGAAACAAAGTAGACGTTCATATTCTGTTTATTTTTCGTCCCATTTGGCAATGATACTTTTCCGATCCACGCTATATGCACTGAAATAGCCTAAAGCACCACCTTTTATATTAGTTGTAGGATTGTTCAGTGAATTGTCTATATCTGCCAGCGTACTGAAATAGAGAAAAGCTCCCTTATCTATACATTGCGACTCAATGAGGATAGTATCTCCCTGTTTTATAGGATCTTCATCCGAATTGTTTTCAGGAAAAACCGTGATCGGCAAAACAATCTTTTGCCCATCGTTATATTCTGCTGAATAGGCTGCATCATCTTTAACAATCCGTTTTCCATTCACATAGACCGGAAAACGGTAGTATTGATTTTCTTCTCCCAACGGATCTTTGAGATGAACATAAGGGAACGGATAATCCATACCCGGATACAAAAAAGCCAGTGTCACCGAATCGAGAGGCACCAGAGGTGGCATTGTTGAAGTGGAAGTATATTCTATTTCTTTATACTTCACAGAAAGATTGTAAGTGCGTTTTTCAATGCCATAAATCGTGCTGCTTCTATACAATTTAGAGATAGCATCATAAGCTAGGGTATCTCCATGACCAGCATCGTCCGTGATGACCACAACAGCATCAGTTACAGGCAGAAAATTGTTGTCATCGTAGAAGTCCTTGGTTGTGGTGAGTCGGACGGTAGCCAAAGAATCTTTGACCACCTTGCCTTCGATCACTAAACGCGATTCAACCGAACGAAGATCAACATCGACTTCTTTTTCGCACGAAGCCAGAATCAAAGATGAAACAATAATGGTTGTGACAAATATATGTTTTTTGAATATTTTTTTCATAATTCTTTCTATATTTTAATGATATCTCAAAATTTAAAATTCCAGGAAATTGACGGCACATATTTGAACAACGAATACTGATATGCTGTCGATTTGGACGGATCATCGTCATTGGTTCTGAAATTTATCATATATGCGTTTTCACGCCCATAAGCATTGTATAAACTGAATGCCAGTTCAGAGCTATATTTTTTAGTCTTTTTCAATATGCAGGTCGCACCCAGATCCAATCGGTGATAAGCCGGAGCGCGATAGCCATTGCGTTCTGCATAATATACCACTTCTTTGCCATCAATCTGATACTTTCCACTTGGATAAGTCAGAGCATTACCCGTATAGTAAACCCATGCAGCAGACAGCGTCCACTTCGCATTCAGTTCATAAACTCCAACTATGGAAATATCATGCGTCCGATCCTGATAAGCATCATACCATTTGTTTTCGTTGATGCCATCAATCTTTTTCTCCGATTTTGCCAATGTGTAACCAATCCAGCCGGTTAGCTGTCCGATACGTTTTTTGATCAGGAATTCTACACCATAGGCGCGACCTTTACCACTTAGAAGCTCGGTTTCCACAACATCTTTGCCTCCAAAGTCGGCATTATCTTTAAAATCGAGCTGATTTTTCATATCCTTGTAGTATGTCTCTATGCTAAACTCATACGTGTTGTCGGCAAAGTTGCGGAAATAACCCAAACTCACCTGATCGGCAATCTGCGGTTTTATATTGTTGGAACTCATTGTCCATCTGTCATATGGAGTGCCTGACGAAGAATATGGCAACAAGTGCATACTCTGAGTGCTGCGGGCATAAGCCAATTTCATTGACGAAACATCATTCAGCTTATAAGCTGCAGAAAAACGAGGTTCAAGATTTACATACGTTTTAACAATCTTCCCCGATTCATACCAGACACTATCAAGAACGTTTTTATCTGCATCCAGCGTATAATACTCACCATTGCCCAACGCCGCAAATGCAGACAGACGTAATCCATATATGATCTCTAGTTTATCATTCAATTTCAATTGATTAGATGTATATATTCCTGTTTCGGAGGCATATCTCGAATGTAATACCGTAGGAGAGCTATCTACACTGAACTTTCCGGGAGCTAACCGATGGTATAAACTTTGCAAACCGATACGCCATTGACTATCCGGAGTCCGGTTATATATAAATTCCTGTTTAAAACCATAATCCGTAATGTTGGCTTCTGTTTTCATTTCCATTCCTATGTCCGCATCGGCATGGTAAGCATATTTATTAAAGCTAAGTGTGGTGGCTGAAGACCATTTTCCATTGATAATCCTGCTCCATTTGAGTGCGCCTTCCAGATTACCCCAATCGGTTGATGCAAAATCCTTCAATACCATTTTATCTTTACCCCAATAACCCGAAAAGGATAATTGATCTTTTTCTGATAATGAAAAATTTATTTTCGCATTCAAGTCATAGAAATATAGCCACGCATTTTGAGCATCTTCCACGCCGGAAAGTCGGGCAATAGCATCGGCATAGGTACGTCTACCACCTATTATGAAAGACGACTTTCCTTTCTGAATAGGACCTTCTATCGTAAGATTAGAAGAAATGAGCCCTATTCCTCCCGACACATGATAGTCATTTACATCGCCATTGCGTTGTTGCACATCGAGGATCGAAGATAGACGCTCGCCATATTGAGCTGGCATAGAACCTTTATACAGCGTTACATCGCGCACAATATCGGTGTTGAATGTGGAGAAGAAGCCCAGCAAGTGCGAAGCATTGTAGAGCGAGACATTGTCCAGCAAAACCAGGTTCTGATCTGCACTGCCACCTCTCACAAAGAAGCCTGCTCCACCTTCGCTGGCAGCTTTCACTCCGGGTGTGAGTTGCAATGCCTTGATCAGGTCACGTTCACCCATCAGCACGGGCAGTTTCATTATTTCTTCGGCAGTCATTCTGGATACACCCGATTGTGGAGCCGAAACATTCGCATCGGGACGCTGGGTGGAAACCACTACTTCCTGCAAATTGACAGTCGAGGAATTAAGAAAAATATCCTGCTTAGTATCTTTAGTCACTGTTATAGTTATTTCTTTTTCTTCATACCCGATGTAGGTGACACGCAAGGTATAAGTACCTTTGGTTAAAGACATATAATATTTTCCGTCTTCAGATGTCGTTGTTCCAAAATTACTTTTTTCTTTTACGAGAATGGGAACCCCAACAAGTGCCTCTTTGCTCTTTGCATCCACAATTGTGCCGGTTATCTTAAAATTTTGTGATGAAACGGTGAACGGGAATAAGATGAAAAGGAAAAAACACAAGTGCCGCAATTTTAAATTGTTCATGTCTTGTAATAATCTTTTTTTATGAATAATACTAATATCTTGTCTTGATTGTTGTCTATATCGTCAAACGGTTCTTTCTTATATTTAGTCTTTCTTTTCTAAAAAAAATCACATAACCTTATATAAAAAGAGTTCCGTCAGGCACTTCAAAGGTATCAAGATATTCAAGATATAATCTATCGAAAAACGACGAAGAACCAAAATTAATCGACAAACACAGCGAAAAAGGATGAAAAGCAATCTCTTTAGAATTATAATAAAAACGAACCAAGCTCTGACATTTTGTCACAAATAAAATAATGGCAAATATTTTGATCGATCTATATCAAGATACAATTTACGAATCAAACAATAAAACTAGACATATGAATTTTAATAATTTTACTATCAAATCACAAGAAGCCGTACAAAAGGCTATTGATGTAGTGAAAGAAAAGCAACAACAATCCATCGAACCATCCCACCTGCTGATGGGCACAATATTAACAGGTGAAAATGTTGTTAATTTTCTTTTTCAAAAACTAGGTGTCAATCTTGCTCATCTCACATCATTGTTGGATAAAGATATAGACTCTTATCCTAAAGTTTCAGGTGGAGAACCATACCTGAGCAGGGAAAGTAACTCGGCTCTCGAAAAGGCGCTTGACATATCGAAAAAGATGGGTGATCAATATGTTACCATCGAGCACTTGTTGTTGGGTATACTATCTGTCAAAAATGTTGCTTCGCAACTGATGAAGGACGCAGGTGTCTCAGAAAAAGAACTGGAAGCAGCAATCAATGAATTGCGCAAAGGTGGAAAAGTTGATAGCCAATCGGCAGAAGATACATACCAATCGCTCGAAAAATTTGCCGTGAACCTCACACAACGAGCCAGAGACGGCAAGTTGGATCCGGTGATTGGCCGCGACGATGAAATCCGTCGTGTGCTTCAGATTTTGAGCCGACGCACAAAAAACAACCCGATACTTATCGGGGAACCCGGCACAGGTAAAACTGCCATAGCAGAAGGTCTTGCTCACCGGATTGTACGTGGCGATGTGCCCGAAAACCTGCAAAGCAAGCAAATTTATTCGCTCGATATGGGTGCATTGGTAGCTGGTGCAAAATATAAAGGAGAGTTCGAAGAACGGCTCAAATCGGTGGTCAACGAAGTTATAAAATCGGAAGGTGAAATCATCCTCTTCATCGATGAAATACATACCTTGGTGGGCGCAGGCAAGAGCGAAGGTGCAATGGACGCCGCCAACATTCTCAAACCGGCTTTGGCGAGAGGCGAACTGCGTGCAATTGGAGCCACGACTCTGAGTGAATATCAGAAATATTTTGAGAAAGACAAAGCTCTTGAACGTCGTTTCCAGATAGTTATGGTAGATGAACCAAGTGAAATGGATGCTATCTCAATATTGCGTGGACTTAAAGAAAGATACGAAAATCATCATAAGGTGCGGATCATGGACGAAGCCATTGTGGCTGCCGTGCAACTCTCGACTCGCTATATCACCGATCGTTTTCTGCCCGACAAGGCTATTGACCTGATGGACGAAGCTGCTGCAAAACTACGTATGGAGGTAGACTCCGTTCCTGAAGAATTGGACGAAAAAAGCAGGCGGATCAAGCAATTGGAGATTGAACGTGAAGCCATAAAGCGTGAAAACGACAAGAGTAAAGAAGCTCAACTGTCTAAAGAAATAAGTGACCTCAAAGAAGATGAGAGAGAGCTGAAAGCTAAATGGCAAGCCGAGCGTGATATTGTGAACAAAATACAGCACAACAAATCGGAGATAGAAAATACCAAATACAGTGCTGACAAAGCTGAACGCGAAGGTGATTACGGTAAAGTCGCCGAATTGCGCTACGGTAAGCTCAAAGAACTGGAAAGCGACATTGAGAAATTGCAGGCACAATTACACGAGCTGCAAGCCAATAGCGCTATGATCAAAGAAGAAGTGGACGCTGTGGACATTGCAGATGTGGTTTCGCGATGGACAGGTATTCCCGTGAACAAGATGTTGCAAAGCGAGAAAGATAAGTTGCTGAATCTCGAAGATGAACTCCACAAACGTGTGGTGGGACAAGATGAAGCTATCGAAGCCATATCAAATGCCATCCGCCGGAGTCGTGCCGGACTGCAAGATCCCAAACGCCCCATCGGTTCTTTCATTTTTCTGGGTACGACGGGAGTCGGTAAGACTGAGTTAGCTAAAGCTTTGGCTGAATTTCTATTCGATGACGAAAATATGATGACACGTATCGATATGAGTGAATATCAGGAAAAATTCAGTGCTACACGTCTTATCGGAGCACCTCCGGGATATGTTGGTTATGATGAAGGCGGGCAGTTGACAGAAGCGATCAGACGTAAACCATATTCCGTTGTGTTATTCGATGAAATAGAAAAAGCACATCCCGATGTGTTCAATATCTTGTTGCAAGTGTTAGACGATGGACGTTTGACCGACAACAAAGGGCGTGTGGTGAATTTCAAAAATACAATCATCATCATGACATCCAATATGGGATCACAACTCATTCGTGAAAATTTTGCCACAATGACACAAGAAAATCATGATGAGGTGGTCGAAAAAACAAGAAAAGAAGTCTTGGATATGCTAAAATCGACTATCCGTCCCGAATTTTTGAACAGGATCGATGAAATTATCATGTTTGAACCCCTGAAACAATCTGAAATTGCACAAGTTGTACGCATACAACTCGATGGTATTGCAAAAATGTTGCAAAAAAATGGTGTTACGCTCGAATTCACAGACACTGCTGTGGAGCTGATTGCAGAGATGGGATTTGATCCCGAATTTGGAGCTCGTCCCGTGAAGCGTGTTATCCAACGTCAGATATTGGATAATTTATCAAAAAAACTCATTTCGGGGATAATTGATCGCAGTGCACCCATCGTGATTGATGCTAAAGATGGCGAACTTGAGTTTAAAAATTAAAACAAATCTTTTTTAAAATAGAAAAAAAGAGCTTTTTCAAATAATTTATTGAAAAGGCTCTTTTAATTTCTTATATCCAATAGTAACTGATGCAAGTGAAACTACAATTGTTGAAGCACAGATGTCAGGTTCTCGTCCCTGTCCAAATTCATTTTTTTACGGAGCCTTGAGCGTGCCACTTCGAGGCTTTTGAGTGATTGGAAAGTGATGGAAGCAATATCTTTTGAAGACATATTCAAATAGAGAAATGCGCAAAGGCGCCTTTCATTTGTTGTTAAATCAGGATATTTCTGATTTAGTTTCAGATAGAAATCCTTATTCACCTGCTGAAACCGAACTTCAAACTCGTTCCATGTCGACCCTTCTATATTGTGCTTCATTTCCGAGGCTATGGAATCAATCCATTGTGAAGTCTCTTTATTCATTTTGAAATTTCCCGATACTAGCTTTTGCGTTATTGAATCAATAAATTCATTTTTCTGAGACAGATATATCACATAGGTCGTCAACTCTTTATTTTTAATATCTATATCCTGTTCCAACTGTTTTTTCTCCAATAGGAGATTCTGCGTCTCCAATGCAAAATTTTCCTGTTCGAGTAATAGTCTTTCTTTTTCCACTTTTGCATGTTTAGCCTTATTTCTCTGGTTTCGGTATGCTAAAACCAAGATAGCAATAAAGCAAATGAGGCTTCCAATCACAATAGTGTATATAAGAATCTGCCGTTCTTTGTTTCCTAACGCAATTTGTTGTCTCAGTTCATCTTCGCGGTGTTGCTTATCAAATTGATACTGCAACTCTAAACGGATTGAATACTGTATTTTATCTGTATTTTTAATGCTATCGTTCAGTTCACTATATGTCTTAAACATTTTCAAAGCCTTCACCGGATCATTCATTTTTGCATAAGCCTCCGACAAAAGATTGGCAGCAAGCATTTCAGATCTAATACCCGAAGCCTTGTGCTTATGCCCTATTTCTAAGGCTTTTTGCGCATAAGATATTGATTTGGGATAATCTTTCTGTAAAAAATAATATTTACCCAGATTGTTATACGTCTGCGCCATACCCAAAGAGTCATTTGCCGCTTCTCTCAATTGAAGAGCTTGATTATAATAATCAAATGCTTTTTCCATATCAGAAGATTCTAAACTTATTATTCCCAGATTGTTATAAAGTGCAGATGCATATACCGTATTATTCAATTTCTTACTATAAGTGAGTGCTATATTTAAATATTTTTGTGCTTCCGTATATCTCTTATCATTCAAATAAGCAGACCCTATATTATTATATATCAAACATTTTCTATCATTAACATAAAATGTATCACAATGATTTTTTTCCTGTTCTTCTATAATTTCCAGACTTTTGTTGAAATATGACAATGATTTCTCCCAATTGTTTACGTTCCAGTAAGCAAGACCCATCAAAATATACGTCTTGTCCATTTTTTTCAATATATCTACACTCGTCCCCTTTTCCTGTTTCTCTTGATCCAACAGCTTCAATGCTTTAAACAGATAGTCCAAAGCAATGTCATAGTTTCCACTTTTGAACAAAACTGTTCCATATTGAAAATAGACCTTATATTTAAGATCGTAGTTGTCAAGTTTTTCAGACAGTTTAGCTGCTTCTTTAAGGTAAGACAATGCCAAATCATAGTCTGCCTTATCCGATAATACCTCAGTCTGTTTATTCACCTGTTTTATCAATGCATTAATAGTTTTTATATCTTTCTCAACGGAAGAAGCATTGTTTTTGTCCTGCGACAAAGCTTTGCTATGCAGTGTCATAACCGATAGAACAGTAATAAGAACAAATATATATTTCCTCAGAAACATCTTTTCAAATAGAAATATGAAGGTGATAAATTGTCTTGCGAATCTTTTGTGACAAATGTACATTTTTTTACTGATTAATACACTTTCTCTTCTAAAGAACATAATTAATGATATACATTAAATAATAGTCGATAAAATCGATACTTTTAACATATTTGGCTCTATTTTTATATCAAAAATTAATCAATAAATATATTATTCTATATTAGAATAATAATATAAATTATTTTTTATTATAGATAAATATATTACTATATTAAAAGCATATAAATAATTCATCAACAATTAATTAATAGAAAACAAATAATAAAATCAAGATTCGGATATGAATAAATAAATGTATTATTCGTTTTTCATATATTTGCACAATATTACAAAATAAGACATACCATTGTTTATGATCAGAATGCAGATTAATCCGCAATATAAAGATATAGAACAGTTGATCGGAGCAATACCGGAGACTTTTGAAACATCCGGCATTATCGATTATAAAAGCCGGAATATCATAAAAATATTAGATGTAAATGGTATTTTACTGAATATAAAATCTTTCAAGAAACCTCATTCGATAAATCGATTTATATATTCAACTTTCAGAAAATCCAAAGCCAGACGCTCTTTTGAATATGCTAACAAGCTTATTCAAAACAACATAAACACACCAGCACCGATTGCTTATATCGAAGAAAAGAACGGATTATTGCTGAATCGTAGCTTTTATATTTCTCTGCACGAAAAAACAGATGGTTCGATGCGGGAGTTTCGCACGGGAAAGCTATCCGGCAGAGAAACACTATTGGCTTGTTTTGCCCAATTCACGGCAAGATTACATAATAAAGAGATACTACATCTTGACTATTCGCCCGGAAACATCCTGTATAAAAAAAATGGCGATGAATACGCGTTCTTTTTGGTAGACCTGAATAGGATGACTTTCGATAAAAAGGTTACTTTAAGGCAAGGATGTCACAACTTGAGAAAACTGTTCGGCAACAAAGATATGATTTCTTATATTGCCCGTGAATATGCGATGGAGAGACAAATGGATACTGAAGGATGTATCGGGGCAACACTGAAATATCATGATGCCTTTTGGACAAGATTTCAGAAAAAACATTCAAGAACTTTTATCCCCCCTTATGTTAACGACTAAAGTCGATTCCTATCTTTTTCTCTTCCTTATCTTTCTATAAATTTCTTTTACCGAAAGTTTCATTGTATAGGGAATAAAATGCAATACAAAACTGGCAATACTCTGGCGCGGCAAAATGGTATGATCAAAACCAAATTCTCTGAAAGATATTGTTCTGAATATTGGCTTATATTTATATTTGGGAGATAACATCAATTGGTTATTCACATTGCTTCCGTGAACAACCTCTACCCAGTATGGTTTGCGGGTTTGTATATCTATGCAGGATTCTTCTTTTCTGATTTTTGTGTGATTGTATGCCAAAATAGTGTTCACATCTCCGTCAGTCTTTTCAATCAAGGATAAAAAGTGATTGTTCGGATAAAACATTTTCAGCACAAAATTATATTTTTCAAAATATTGGTAACCGTAATTGAAACTGAGAACAGTCTTGACATCTGTTTCTGTGAAAGCAGATTGTAGGACTTCTACAGCTAAACAATGAAACGAATCATCATTGTCTATTCGTGTTGTGTAAACGTATTTATATCCATCAGCATATTCTTTCACATATTTTGCTAAAGCCACTGATATATCGTTGGCTTCACATTCAGATAAATAAACAGGTGCAAATTGCGAAAAACCCTCTGTATAATTACTTATTTTTTCTTTAAACACTGTCGGCGTATCAATGTCGAACAGACACAACCAAACAAAGTCTTTATTCGTCTGCTGTTTCAGGGATGGAAAACAATAAGTTTCAAACAGATTGAACCGTGTTCGTAACCATTCCTCTGTCTGCTCAAAAGGTTTATCTGCCCCTTTGTACCTCACCTTTATATTGAATCTGGTGATTATTATGTGTTTGAATAGTCTTTCCGGCATTTCTTATATAAAACTTTATGCTTTGTCCAGATTTTCAATGCCTGTGGGCGTTTTTACGACCTTTTTCTTTCTCACATTTTTTCTGATTTGCAGGTTTGCAGCCAGCTGCTCTTTTGTCTTATAAGGTCTTTCATGATCCAGATGAATCGCTATTAAGCTATATCTCAACTGCTTCGATTTCAATCCGGCATTGACAAGCCTCTCTCCAAATTCCCTGTCAAGCCCACCATATTTCATTTCCGTATTGAACCCATTCACCAATAGAGCATCTTTTCTCCAGCATGACGAGTTGCACCCATTCCAAGACGCATGGGCGGGAGTTATAAAATTAAGAATTGACGCATACACTGGCACACGCCAAAGTTTTGTCTCCTTGAAAGTTGTTTTCATACCCTGCTGATGAAGCCATTTCGGATCGAAGGCGTCACCCGTCAATATATCATTTCTACCGATTGCCTTACTAATGCTCATTGGCAGTTTAAAATATCCACCCGACAAAAAATATCCGTCTTCCGCATATTTGTGGTGACGTTCCACAAAATCTTCGCGTGGAATGCAGTCATGATCCGTAAAAATCAAGTATTCAGCATCACTCGCCAATATTGCCTGATTCAATATTTCGCATTTTTGAAAACCATTGTCCGGATGCCAAATATGTTTGATGCTCAATTTTGTTTCGGTCTGGAACTTTTTTATTAGCGTTGCAGTAGCTTCTTTTGAACCATCGTCCGCGATCATGATATCAAAATCCTTAAAATTTTGATTTTCATATCCCCATAACGTTTTTTCAAGCCATTCGGGATTGTTATAAGTAGATATAATTACGGATATACTTTGAGGAGTCATACAAGTTCCAACTTTTGCTTAATGAGGAACAAAGGTAAAAATATTTTCGGGAAGTTGAATGCCAATAGAAAGGGCACCGAAGATAATCTTCGATGCCCGCAAGCGTATAAGCACTATATTTATTATTCCTTAAAAAGGGACGTGTTCGGG
>JBKECE010000257.1:0-10681 GCA_047974325.1 Dysgonomonas sp.
TTTTTATTAAATGAATATTCTCATCACTACCGAACTCAAAGTTTTTTTCAAGTAACTCGTAAACTTCCTCTTCTATGTTCTCAAAAGTAGTATTGTCTACTTCGTTCTGGCTTATCATTCCTTCCATTTTACTTATAAGTTCATTATACGAACCTTCTATATTTGAATTTGATAATGATTTTATATGGTCAGATAACCACTCTTTTTGCTTGGTTGTGTCAGTTAATGATTGAGAATTACGAGCATGAATATGTTCTAAACTCCAATTTTGTTCTTTATACAGTTCAAAAGGAAAACGAGGCTTTTCTTTTTCGCTTCTTAATGTTGTGTGAATATTGTGCAATAATAAAACTTTAATAATATCCTGATAATCTGATTTTCGTCCATTTTCATCTTCATAAGCCAATTTGTCTATTGGTTTCTTATTCTTTATAATGATCGCAATTTCTCTCTCTAAATATTCTTTGAATTTAGATTTTGAAAATTCTTTTGCTTTTTGAACTATAGATTCAATTATATTATTGTCTTTTAGAGCAATTAATAATCCAACATAATGATAAAGTGTTCGATTCTGAAACCATTCTTTAAAATACTCAAAATATTCTATTACAGAACTCCATATTTTTTCAACAGCTTCTATTCTTGACAGCTTTCCGTTGTCAATAAGATCTTGCAAATACTCTGAGAAGATAAGAAATGTTGCATACTTCTTGGGCTTAATCTTAAAATATTGTTTATCTGTATTTATTTTATTAGCAAGCAGGTCAAAAATAAATTCTATGTGAGTACTTTTTGCATTTGAATTATCATTCAAAAAATACCAAAAAGCTCTTTCTTGTAAAGTTGTTTCAATGAAATCCCATTCATTTGCAATATTATAAAGTTTCATTTTGTTAAAATCTAATTCTTTCGGAGGATATTTATCAGATTGCAATAGTAGTGCTTTTGTTAATTCGGCATCAGTTAAAGGAATTTTCCCAACATTCAGCCGAATAAAAACATCAATAGGATTTGTCTCATTTTCGATTTCATAATGAATTACCTTTACATTTCTATTGCCTTTTTCTGTTTTATCCAAAAGAATATTAAGTATCTTGCCTTTTGCCCCACTATGTTTTTCATCTTTAAACCATTTGTCAATGCATTGGTATGCTTTGCAAATATGATAGAAATCAATGTTTGACGAATCAATCTCATTGTTCGAAAATGTTTTCGCTGATAAAAACTCCTCACATTTTTCCCGTGTTGAATAATTTAGAGAGAATAAAGGTTGCAAATAACCATCATCTTTTCTTCTTTCCTCAAGGTAAACTAACAAAAGATAAAGTGTCGTAAGCCGTTGCTGACCATCTAATACATCATAATTGCCTTTTTCATTTTGCTGTAATACAATGGGCTGAAGACAATAAAAATCTCCACTATCTTTATCTTTTTGAAAAGCCCACAAATCGTCTAATAATTCAGACACTTCCTGATCTTCCCATCTGTAACCTCGTTGATAATGTGGGATTGTAAATGTTTGTCCCATTAATTCACATATTGCTTTTAATCCTTTTTCTGCCATAATTATATTTCAATCAATCTTTTAATCTCATATCATGTTTATATATTCTTTGGTAATTCAATTCCAATTAAAGAGAGGAAATGTGCTTCAGGCTGATCTGCGACATTAAACACTCTTGCTAAATAATATTTATCATTTTTATTAATTTGATTTATAAACTCCCATTCTCGAGTACTTATTGGAAGTGCAATTGTATCG
The DNA here is from genome assembly GCA_047974325.1 of Dysgonomonas sp. GTDB lineage: Bacteria > Bacteroidota > Bacteroidia > Bacteroidales > Dysgonomonadaceae > QVMP01. The sequence goes on from JBKECE010000257.1 coordinate 1,763, forward strand.
GCATTGGCTAAAGTTGTATTTGTCGATTTAACCTCTATGTATATTCTGTCTCCACTAAATGTCTCTACCGACAAATCATATTTAGAATAATCCTCTTTGATGTAATGAGTTTCTCCCTCAAAATCAATTATTTCAAAGTCTGCTGGGTTTTTAGATCTATGTGCCCAAGTGACATTTTTATAATTACCGCTTTTCAGTAACTGTTTGTAGATATATGCTTCACCTTTATATCCATTTTCATAATTACGTTTTTCTTGATCTTCTGTTTCGGGAGTATATGTATTTATAGCATTCCAACCCTTTATTCGCTCTTCCATTTTTAGTAATTCACGAATCTTATCCACTGTTATATCAGGAAATTCAGCTGTAATTTTATTAAAATCAGCATTTTCAACTTGTTCTGATAATTCCGCGACTTTAGCCTCTAACTCATCCTTTTTCTTTTCGAGCGTGTCAATATCCACATTTGATTCAATGAACCTATCTAACAACTCAGGATCAACAGATCTTGCTCTTTGCATCCTCTGGCGTTCATCTAAACTCCAAAGGACATTCATTTCGATAGTTTCTTTTCTATCGTATGTATAAGGGAATATATCTTTACTTTCTTTTCCCTTATGTTTAGGAAACCACTCAATCATTAATAATTGAATGGTAGTTTTGAAACTTTCTCTTTCCCAATTTAGAGGATCAGAATATGCTGTCTTTATACTATCATCAATTAGCTTGGCTATATCTGAAATCTTTTTCGGAAAAGAGGGTTGAATAGATAAAGATGTATTAGCTAATATATTCCTAAAGTCTTCATCTGGATTGACTTTACAAAGAATATTTTTTAGTATATCAGGAATATTATCATCTTTAAAGATCTTGTCAAGAGAGCAAAAGCTACCCTTTTGATTTGGAATAATACACCCTAATATGGATCTTTTTGATATTTTTAAATAATCATAAAAATCATTCAAGAAAATAATTGTATCGCCATCATCATAGGATTTTCCTGATTCAGACAAGAATATTTTCAAATTTTCCAAATCTGTATTTTCTTCTAAATGTCTTTGTAATGATTTTATTATTTCATCATTTGCCTTATGCCAGAAATCTTCTATATTACAAGAAATCATCGTTTGTGAATATGGATTACTCCTATTGTAATAATATTTTTGAACGATATCCAATATTGATTTTTGAGAATTGTATAACAATGGACTTTCTTTTTCGGGCAAAAAATGAACTAAAAATACGGCAAAATCTAAATAGTCATCTCCTTTTTCAAATTTGTTATCTTTAAAAATAGTATTTATTATTCCAATAACAGTATTTATGTTTTTTTCATTTGTAATATTGGTGTAATTAATATTCTTATGAAGAAGAGTTTCTTTTAATTTAATTCCGAATTTCTCAGCTCTTTCTGATTTTAATTCTTCGGGTATGTTTATGTCTTTTGATAAATCTTTTTTATAACAAAAATCACCCTTTTGATTTGGGATAATAGCATATTCATCTAATTCTCCCTCTTTTATCTCTTTAGCTACAAATGCAATAAAGTTGTTTGTCCATTTATATTTATCTTCAATACTTTTAGGCAACGATTCAGCATTCTGTAATTCTGAAACAGTTGCCATTAACTGTTTAATAAGCCATTTATGCAATGATTGATATGCTGTTTCAGGAATATCATTATTTATAATCTCATTAATTTGTAAATCAGCATAGAGGGTCTTGGCAAAACTATTAATTTGTTTTTGTTTATAAATAAACGCTGTTTCATATTTAGATTCGTCTATTGGAATTGTATTTAACAATGGAAATAATCCTTCTATAGTTTTTTCGATGGAAAGATTTTTATTTTTAAGGATACTATCCACTTGTTCATTAATTTTATCAGCAATCCTTTTGGAGTCTATTTTTACAGGAAGACTTATTGACGAAATATTATTGTTTAGTAATATTGGAGATAAGTCCTCGCCCAAATCATTCAATACTTTTATCATATAATCGGTCAGTCCAACACCTTCGGCAAATTTTTCATTTTCCAGAGAGACAAACTCATTATTTTGATTTGGAATTAACGCATATTCTTTCAAAAGGTTCTCCTCTGTTTCCCTGATAAATAACAAAAAGCGATTTAACCAATCATATTGATTAGAAGATACATGTAGCTTGCTTATATTTTTTTTATCGGCAACATATTTACATAAGTCTTCTGTTTTGAATAATCCACAACCCTCCCAAGCTAACTTTGCCCAATCTTTTGCAATTTCTGGAAACGGCAATTTTTCAGGAAAAAGATCTATTGATAGATCATATATTTTACTCTGATTATTACTATTCGCATCTATAGGAATTATAATATTGGGTATTCCATCATCTGCAAAAAGTTTTTGATTGCCAATCTCGGTTTCAACAATCGCATATTTCTTTAGAACATTACGATATGGATTTATTATTTCTTCTTCAAACCATTCTTTATTAAAATTTTTCTCAAATTTTGGAACTTTCTTTAGACCTTTGGCTAACAAATATAATTTATGATAACAATTGCTTGACAAGTATGAAACGATTGAGTCATAAAGAGCTATACTTTCTTTTAAAATCAAACGGTTTATACCTCCCTCTGAAATGACATCTTTATCAGCAAGTATATCTTCGCCAATGAGGATTAAGCTTTCACGTTCAGAATCAGGTTCAAAGTCCGGACTATTGAGATAAATAGGCATAATATGTTTCTCGGAGCCGACAAGTGGCAGAACACAGAAATGAGAAGGGGTGTCAAGATTTTCAACGAGATTATTATCTTTGTCTATTTCTATAGCAACAGTAAGACGTATATTTCGATCGGTCTTAAATCGTTTAGTTAATTCTTCACTGGTCCTTTTTAAAGACTTATGAATAAATCTCCGGGTATAAGTGTCTTTTCCTTCTATTTCAAATTGAGACAAATAAATTTCATCTTTTAATGAGCTGCTTTGTTTTCTAACTATTTTAGTTAAGATACCGTTATTGTCTAACTCGATGCTATTTAGTTCTTTGCAGAATAACATTGTTTGAGCAATGTTTGATATAAAATTTTCGACTCCCAATCGCAGAGCTTTTTCGTTTTGAGGTGTTCTTAAATGATATGTATATGTAGTCCAATCATTAGTTTCTTGAGTATATACCATACTCTCTTTCATTTTTCTTACTCCATCTAATAATTCGGGTTCGTCCAATCCATCTCGATACATTATTGCAGAAAAACCACAGAGCGGATTGTCTATATCTTCTGTCAAAACATTTCCTTCAATAGATACAATTTTTGAAAGTGTGTGAGTTGTTAGAAAGCCTGTTCCAAATCTCCCCGTACTTTCACTATTGTTCACTTTCCCTTCACTGTATTTGTAAAGCAATCCGAGTTGAGCTTTTGCCGTAAATGGTGAGCCATTGTGTGAAAATTTTACTTCACTGTTTTTAACTATAATCTTTACATCAACAAAAGTTCTACTGTTGTTTTGTGAGATACTATCTTTTGCATTTTGAATCAACTCCCAGATCCATCGTTTACAATCATTTTCTGTAGGCTCATTTAGTTGCCTCAATCTGTTTTGTACATTACTAATGTACATTTTGTTTAGCAACTCATCAAAAGCACTACCAACACTCTCTGGCTGTTGTATTATTGTCTTATTCATACCTTTTTTTTATGAAAATAAAGGTAACTTTTCTGGTTGGAAACTAGACTATCCTTTTAGCAAATATTTAACGTAAAAATGAAAATAGATTTACAGATTATAAATTTCACTACCAAACATTTCTTATTATTGAAAAACTGATATTCAGTAGTTTTATCAGCGTATTGTTTTTATTCTGTATCAATTACTGAAGAACATAAATGGATGTAAGAATTGTCTCTATTGAAGGGGAAGTTAGATGGTTTAAAATATTATAAAAAAGTTCTTGATAGGGATAGGTAGTATACTCTCCTAATTAATATTGCTCGATGTGAAAAGGTGCTAAATAAAGATTGAAATAGAAGTGAATAAATATTACTTTTTTTGACTATCTTTGAACCTAGAGATAAGGCAGACAAATCAGAGACAAAAACTGCTTAAAATGCTGTGGGAAAAGCATTGCTAATTCGTAACCAACAGCTTCTTTGAAATTATAATACACTGAATAGTACGACATAAGAAGAAAGGTTCATCGACCTCTCTCTCCGCCAAGTAAATGCTTAAAGAGTGGCTTAAACAGCCACTCTCTTTTGTTTCCATGCGATTTTAAAGCCGTTATTTTTACACTTAAACCGTCCAATATAATCCGAACTTGTTTAGTTAATTTTCTACCATTTCAACAATTGGTAGAAAAAGTGGTAGAAAATTTATCTATATTTGAAACAAGATAATTACTAATAAGTTATGGATACGCTGTCGATAAGAATAGTTTTTGATCAAAAAGGTCAAGCGAAAAAGAATCCTAAGAAAAAAGCAATGATATATATTGAGATAAGGGATAAAAAAACGAATCAAAAAACATACATCCCTACAAATGTCAAGATATTATTTGAGCATTATTACTTATTTGCTAATATATTGTGTTATAATGGCCTGTGTATTTTGGGCAGAATATCAGTATAGAGATCGAGCAAATATTACTTGATTTTTCTATTTTTCAGAACTATAATCATAGGTTTCAATTTTTCTGTTTTTACGAGTACAATACTTGCTGATGCTAAAGCAGATACTGCAATTATCCAACTCATTGTTCTCGGTGTACCGTCCGAAAAGTGTGCCAACAATAGTGATGAAAGAATGCCGCTACCATATTGCAATGCACCCAATAGTGCAGATGCAGCACCTGCCATTTCAGGTACACCATCTAAAGCAGCAGCAGTTGCGGTTGCTGCAATAATACCATTCATAGAGAAGAAGAAAAACACAGGAACAATTACACCATAAATACCCCCGATATCATAATTTACAAATATTGCTAAAGAAAATCCTGAAAGCATTGCAATGCTCGTTGCGACCCTTAAAAGATGATCAAGGGTGTAATGCTTCACCAAGATTCTGTTAGCAAAATTTAATGACATGATGCCTAAAATATTTAGAGCAAACAGCCAACCATAATCTTCCGGAGCAACTTTATAGTAAGAGATATAAACAAAAGGTGATCCGGTAATAAAAGCATAAGCCCCCACATAAAAAAATGTAACACAAAGTGTATATTTCATGAAGTTGTGGTTTGCAATTAAGACCCAATACTTTGCAAAAGCATTTTTCATCGATACTTTTGGCCGTGTTTCTTTAGGTCGTGTTTCCGGTAACCATATAATGGATAATAACATTATAATACCAATCACTGCCAATAACCAGAAAATGCTGTGCCAAGAACTTATTTTTAATAACTGCCCACCCAGCAATGGTCCGAAGATTGGTGCGATAGCCATAATAATCATTAATGTGGATAGCATCTGCGCTGATTTTGTAAGTCCAAACATATCACGCACCATTGCCCGGGAAAGCATTGGTGCTGTACATGCACCAAATGCCTGAATAACTCGCCAAAAAACAATTTGCATAATGGTCTGAGATAATGCACAGCCCACAGAGCCAATGATAAATAACAACAAGCCTAAAGTAAGAGGTAAAAGTCGTCCAAATTTATCGCTTATTGGCCCCCAAATAATCTGAGCGATAGAAAACCCCACCAGAAAACCGGTGACAGTAAGTTCAATATCGCCCTGTAAGTCAGCCTGCATTTGTGGCATAGCAGGTAGATAAATATCCGTAGATAATGATGTAACAGCCATTAATGCACCTAAAATAGCCAAGAAAAACTTACTCGTCTTTGGAAGACTTGTTTTTGAATGTAACATAATCAATATAAATTGCTCTTGAATCCTGTATATATCATCTACATTATCGATTTTTTTTTCAATAATGTAGTTGGTTTATTTCTATGCTCCTTGCCGCTTAGTAGACATTCACCACTGTTTAGCAAATCGACATTTTTAGTTTAATAATCTGTACTATGACTAATTTCTGTCCAATCTTCTAATTCTTTTAATTGAGCTTCCAATTCTGAGCGGGTTAGATTGACAGCATCGGTACCCAGTAATAAACGGAACGGAACTTTTTCACATTCTTCTACTTTGATAATGGCTTGCGCTGCTTTTTGAGGATTCCCGGACTCAGTACCATATGTATGATCGTTTTCCTTTCGTCTTTTACCTGCTGTTTCTTTATAGTCTGATATTTTTGTTTGTGTGCCGGCTAATGAACGACCTGAAAAATCAGTACGAAAAGCTCCCGGCTCAATGACAACGACTCTGATTCCCAATGGGGCAACTTCTTTTTTGAGTGCATCGGACATTCCTTCTACTGCAAACTTAGTCGCAGAATAGTAACCAGATCCCGGATTAGAGAAACGTCCTGCAATAGAAGACACATTGAAAATAGTACCTGCCTGCTGTTTTCGCATGATGGGTAAAACAGCTTTAATCATATTTACTGTGCCAAAAAAATTCGTATTGAATAGTTCATCAACACGACTTTCATCTGCTTCTTCAACAGCAGACCTATATCCATGACCGGCATTGTTTATCAAAACATCAATACTGCCAAATTTATTTATGGCTTGATTAACAACTTCTTCAACCTGTTCTTTGTTAGTTACATCTAAGGCCAAACCTAAGGCTGTATCAGAATAATTCTTTATAATATCCTGTATATCTGCCGGATTTCGCGAAGTTACAACAGCGTTATATCCATTTTTCAAGACTTCCTGTGCAAATGCACGTCCAAGACCACTGGAGCAACCAGTGATTAACCATGTTTTATTTGACTTTTTCATTTTTATTTTATTCTATAATTTTCAGACTTTTCAACCAATCTATAACATCGTTCTTGGCTTTATCGACAGTATTTCTGGAAACAGTAAAACCATTTCTTTCAACCTTCGCATTTGGTTCTAATTTTGCAATAGTGCTGATGGTGTTGGAGAAACCACTTCCGCCATGAGTATTGAATGGAATTATGATCTTACCGGATAAATCATAATTATCAAGAAATGAATACACAATCATTGGCATGTCTCCCCACCAGTTTGGATAACCAAGAAAAATAATATCATACTGCTCAAGATTATCTACACTTTTTGCCAATTCCGGCCTGGCATTTTCAGTCCTCTCTTTTTTCACCAAATCCACTAATGTACTATGATCAGTAGGATATGGTATCTTTGGCTCAAGACGAAAGATGTCTGCTCCGGTATTTTCCTGTATAAGAAGAGCCACGTATTGTGTGTTTCCCAAGACTTTGCCATCTATCACAACAGTACTGTTTGCTTCTTCTGTAGTCATATTATTGGGGTTATTTGTTTCCGGCATAGAAAAATAAACTATCAGAGCTTTGTTTCCTGTTCCGTTATTTGTTTCTTTCTTAACGTCATTGGAATTAACTTTATTAACTCCCGAGCAATTCACAAAAAATAGAAACATAAATGACAGTGTCAACATAATTCTTGTCATTATTGCATGTTTCAAAAAATAACTATAAAATCCTTTTGCTTTCATATATATAATTGTTTTAAAAGTTTTTACATAGATGAAAAAACAGATTGTACTTTGTTTACTGTCTTTCATATTCCAATAATCCTAGTATTTTAATAATTGGCATTATCGTTTTCATTGTTTTTTATTCTTTATCTTAAATGTTTATATTATCATTTTACAAAATTACGGTCTATGATTTCCGATATAAATAGACAGATTACTGATTCTTATACCATTATTACTGATTTGGTAAATGTGTTATTGTAATTCCATTTCAGATGTCTATTTTTGTAATGGACATAATTTTTATTTAGAAAAAAAGAGTGTATGAATACTGTCTTAAACTTTGATACGATCCATGAGTATAGCGAATTTCTTGGGGTTGAAACGCTGCATCCTTTGGTTAATTCAATTGATTTCTCCACAGTAAATAAAGATTTCAGGCATATACGCAAAAGATATGGGTTCTATTTTATATTCTTGAAAGATGTCAAATGTGGCGATTTAATCTATGGACGGCACACTTATGACTATCAGGAAGGTACGCTTGTTTTTATTGCTCCCGGGCAAATAGCAGGTAAAGACGATACAGGTGAAACTTTTAAAATGAAAGGTTGGGGGCTTTGTTTTCATCCAGATTTACTTCGGGGAACAACCCTCGGACAGCACATGAATGATTATTCATTTTTTTCCTATGATGCAAATGAATCCTTACATATGTCAGAGCGTGAGAGGCAGATTATTATAAATTGCTTCAAGGAAATTAGGGAGGAAGCGATACATTCCATTGATAAACACAGTAAATCAATCATAACTGCAAATATCGAAGTATTCCTCAATCACTGCTTACGTTTTTATGACCGACAATTTATTACAAGAGAGAATGTTAATGAAGATCTTTTGTCACGTTTCGAGAAAGAGTTGAACACTTATTTTGATTCAGAAAAACCTCAAATGATAGGTTTACCTTCTGTGCAATATTTTGCAGATGAGCTACATCTCTCAGCAAACTATTTTGGGGATCTGATAAAAAAAGAAACAGGAAAATCTGCACAGGACTACATCCAACAGAAAGTAATAGAAAAAGCAAAAGACAAATTATATAATCCTGAAAAAACGATCAATGAAATTGCTTATGAATTAGGATTTAAATATCCACATCATTTTAGTCGAATGTTTAAAAGAGTAGTAGGCTGTTCTCCAACTGATTACAGAATACAGAATTAAAGCTGTCTAAGGCAATTTGACCGAATATACACGGACAAAACCTGAAAAGGCAGATGCATTGATTGCGTATAATCTGTCATCAAAATGAATAACTCAAGATTCTATCTTTTTGTAGAATCTCTATATTTTATTTCTGCATCCAAAATTATAGTTCTATTTTC